>CAZJIO010000037.1:25657-29836 GCA_964546035.1 uncultured Eubacteriales bacterium
GTGTGGAAGCTCTTTTTTATTGAAATAAATAAGGATTAGTTTCAAAATCTTAGTAGAACCACAAAGTGGTTCGAAAATTCAATGGAGGTAAATTATGTCTGGTAACACTCAAGGAATTGTTCAGCTTGTTGATTTACACAAAGCTTATGATGAAGTAATTGCAGTTGATCATGTGAATTTAACGATCAACGAAGGCGAATTTTTAACATTTTTAGGTTCTAGTGGTTGTGGTAAGACGACAACGCTTAGAATGATTTCAGGTTTTGAAGAACCTACCAGTGGACGTATACTCATTAATGGGCAAGATGTTCACGACAAATTTCCTCATCAAAGAGATGTTAATACCGTATTCCAAAGTTACGCACTTTTTCCACATATGGATATTTATAACAATATAGCTTTTGGATTAAAGATGAAAAAATTACCCAAGTCAGAAATAGAAACCCGTGTAAGAGAAGCGCTAGACCTTGTCCAGTTAAAAGGATTTGAGGGCAGAAAACCCAATCAAATGAGTGGTGGACAAAAGCAACGTGTGGCGATTGCTAGGGCTCTTGTCAATCGTCCTAAAGTACTGCTCTTAGATGAGCCACTAGGTGCCCTTGACTTAAAGCTTAGAAAGCAAATGCAAGTGGAATTAAAGCATTTACAAAAGAAGCTAGGGTTAACCTTTATCTATGTGACCCATGACCAAGAAGAGGCGCTATCGCATTGCTATTATGAATGGTGGGAGAATCGAACAGGTTGGGACTTCAGAAGAAATTTATGAAAACCCACAAACCAAATTTGTTGCTGATTTTATTGGTGAAACGAATTTATTCGATGCCACAGTGGTTAGAAAGATAGATGAAGAGCTTTATATCGTTGATATAGGACATGATGAAGTGCCTGTCGTACATAAAGATTTAAGTGTTGGGGAGAAAATTCTCATTACCGTACGTCCAGAAAGAATCTTTTTAAATAAGCTTGAAAATAAAGAAAATAAAGCGATCATCCATGCAAGATTTAAAGAAGTCATCTATATCGGCGCTTTGCTCAAATCGGTATTTCTGCTAGAAAATGGTAGAGAAGTCATTGTGACCAACCAAGCAGGAAGGCTTTCTCATAATGGTACTTTTGAAGAGGGCGAAGTTGTTGCCTTGTCTTGGAAGATACCTCAAGCCCTTGTTGTGAAAGCATAGGTGACGCAAAATGATGAACATTAAAAAGAATAAGATTAAAAACAGAGATAGAAAGGCCATTCTGACCACTATTGGTCCCGTGTATACCTGGATGGCAATTTTCTTGACAATACCCATGTTACTCATTATCTTTATAAGTTTTATGTCCAGAGGTGTTTATGGGGATATTGTTTTAAAACCAACGCTTGAAAATTATATCGCACTTTTTGATCCCTTGTATTTAAAGGTGTTCGCAATTTCCATTATGATTGCATTTTTTACGACACTGAGTTGCTTAGTAATCGGTTATCCTTTTGCTTATTTTATTGCAACGGCTAACCCAAAGTATCGATCTATGCTCCTGATGCTGATTATCATTCCATTCTGGACAAATTCTTTGGTCAGGACCTATGCATGGAAGTTAATTTTGGAAAAAGAAGGCATCATTAATTCCTTGCTCATGAACATTGGAATTATTGATGAACCACTTAAAATGCTTTATAACTATGGCGCGATATTCTTAGGTATGACCTATACGCTATTCCCTTTTATGGTGTTGCCGCTGTATTCAAGCATTGAAAAATTGGACCGAGGTCTCTTGGAAGCAGCAGATGACTTAGGTGCCAACTCAACTAAGGCATTTAGACATGTCACATTGCCTTTAACTATGCCAGGCATTGTAGCGGGTTCTTTGCTCGTTTTTATTCCATCATTAGGGTACTTCTTTATTCCAGACTTAATGGGTGGTGGTAAGCAAATGATCATCGGTAATCTCATTAAAAATCAGTTCTTAACCGCAAGAAATTGGCCCTTTGGAGCAGCGCTTTCGATCATCTTAATCGTTATCACCCTGGTATTTGTATTAGGGTATCTCAAACTTGTCGGCGGCGACAAAGAAGATATGGGGGTGATGTAAATGAAAAAGAAGCGTGTCTTTCCTATTATATTTATGAGCAGTGTTTTTGCTTTTCTCTATGTACCCATCGTCGTTTTGATCATTTTTTCCTTTAATGAATCTAGACAAAATGCCGTTTGGACAGGATTTACTTTTGACTGGTATGCCAAACTTATGACCAATGATGAAGTGCTTAGGGCATTAGGCAACACCTTGAAAATTGCTTGTGTCTCAACCATTTTTTCTACGATGATTGGTACCTTAGCTGCTGTAGGTATGTATAAATATACCTTCAAAGGTAAAACTGTACTGGATAATTTATTGTATATCCCAGTTGTCATCCCTGAAATAGTTTTAGGTATTTCACTATTAATATTTTTTAATCGTACCCACTTTCCGCTGGGAATCTGGTCGTTGATTATTGCCCATGCTACTTTCTCAATTCCCTTTGTGGTTATTACAGTGAAATCGAGAATGGCAGGATTTGATAAATCATTAGAAGAAGCTGCGATGGATTTAGGTGCATCACAATTAAAAACATTTATCTATATAACGTTACCCAATATTTTACCAGGTGTTATTTCTGGGGCGTTGTTGTCATTTACATTATCTCTAGATGATGTGATTACCAGCTTCTTTGTTGCTGGACCAGGCAGTACGACCTTACCCCTTCAAATATTTTCTATGGTTAGATTAGGAGTAAGTCCAGAAATCAATGCCTTATCGACACTCATGTTGCTGGTGGCAGTATTAATTGCTTTCACCTCAGAAAAATTAAAAGCAAAAGCTCAAAGTTAACAATAAACAATCTCACACACAAAAGGAAAGGATGATTAAAACAATGAAAAAAATGATTGCAATGTTCCTCGTTTTATCCATGCTCTTCAGCTTAGTACTTACAAGTACTGGCTGTAAAAAAGATACCAAAGAACTGAATCTATTTAACTGGACAGAATATTTACCTCAAGAGGTTATTGACAAATTCGAGGCAGAAACAGGTATTAAAATTAATTATAATACCTATTCTTCCAATGAAGAAATGCTGGCTAAAGTAAGTGCAGCGCCTGGTACCTATGACTTAGTTGTTTCTAGCGATTACATGGTTGATATCATGAATAAGCTGAACCTCCTTGAAGAAATTGACAAGGAAGCCATTACTAATTTAAAAAATATCGGACCTGAATATCTAGATAAAGGCTTTGATCCAGGTAATAAGTATACAGTGCCTTATATGTGTGGAACAGCTTTATTGGCTGTGAACACAAAATTAGTGACCATTGATATTCAACATTATGTAGATTTATGGGATCCTTCTTTAAAGGATAACATAGTCACTTTAGATGACCAAAGAGGTTTGATGGGCGTTGTTCTTAAAAAGTTAGGGTACTCCATCAATGAAACAGATCCTGCTGTCATGGAACTTGTGAAAGAAGAACTGATTGCGTTAAAGCCTAATATTAAAGCTTTTGACAGCGATAGTCCAAAAACATTGCTTATTAAAGAAGAAGTAGCGGTTGGTTTTGTATGGAATGCTGAAGCGGTACTGGCTCAAAATGAGAATCCAGATATTAAAATTGTTATGCCTGAGGAAGGTTTGTATTTATGGCAAGATAATTTCTTAATTCCTAAGGGCTCAAAGCATAAAGAAAATTCTGAGGAATTTATTAACTTTTTATTAAGACCAGAAATCAGCAAGCTGTTATCAGAGGCGTTTCCTTATACGAATCCAAATGCTGCAGCGAAAGAATTGTTGTCAGAAGATGTAAAGAATAATTTAGGAATTTATCCACCGGCTTCTGTTTATGAGCAAGGGGAGTATTTGGTGGATTTGGGAAGTACGACTGTGTTGTATGATAAGATTTGGACTGAGTTTAAACAGGAGTAAAAGAAAGGTTTTAGCAAGGTTATCGACAAAGAGGCTGTACTATTTGTTTTCTCCCTCCGACGCCCTTCCGTGGGCGTGAGTCGGGTCGCTCCGCATCCATGCTGCGCTGTCAAACAAATAGTACAGCCTCTTTGTCTCGATTGTGAAAGCCTTTGGGGGAGAAGGGAGAAGGGCGGGAGGCGGGAGGCGGGAGGCGGAGGGCGAAGGGACATCTGCTGGTCAAGGCCGTGTTCCTTTGCCCT
>CAZJIO010000037.1:29846-31387 GCA_964546035.1 uncultured Eubacteriales bacterium
GGTGGGATCTTGGGGACGGAGAAAGTGACAAGTGGCATCTTGGGGACGGAGAAAGTGACAAGTTAGGTGGGATGTATGAATGGTTGTCGTTATGTGGATACTATTTTGGGATTGGTATTGCGTAATTGGTGAATTTTTGATATTCTTGGAAATGACAGGAAAGTTGTCACGTGGCCGGAGAGGTTGTCAGGGGGACGGAGAAATTGACAACTTGCTAGCAAGTTGTCAATTTCTCCGTCCCCCTGACAACCTCTCCGGCCACGTGACAACCTAAGACGATTAAGAAAGGGTAAATATTATGTTGATGAATTCTACGCCGAAAAAAGATGGATTTAGAATGCCTGGTGAGTTTGAAGAGCAGAAGCAGATTTGGATTCTGTGGCCAGAGAGAAATGATATTTGGCACCATGAGGCTGTTCATGCTCAGAAGGTTTTTGCTGAGGTGGCAAATGCTATAGCTCGTTTTGAAGAGATTACTGTGGGTGTTTCGCCGGCGCATTATGAGAGTGCGATGGCTTTGCTTGATAAAAAGGTTAAAGTTGTGCAGATTGCTCATGATGATTCTTGGGCTAGAGATGTTGGGCCAACTTTTGTTGTGAATGATGCAGGTCAAATAAGAGGGATTGATTGGAAGTTTAATTCCTGGGGTGGTCTTGAAGAAGGGGCTTATTATCCTTGGGATCAAGATGACAAGGTTGCTTCTAAGATGATTGAAATAGAAGGTTTTGATCGTTATAGGACAGAGGATTATATTTTAGAAGGTGGCTCCATTCATGTGGATGGTGAAGGGACTTTGTTAACAACTAAGGAATGCCTTCTGAATAAAAATAGGAATCCTCATTTATCTCAAGCTCAAATTGAAGCTTATTTAGCGGATTATTTGAATATTGAAAAAATCATTTGGCTAGACAATGGGCTTTTTGGAGATGAAACAGATGGTCACATTGATAATATTTGTTGCATTGCAAGACCTGGTGAAGTCATTTTATCTTGGACAGACGATCCTAAGAGTTCTAATTATGACATTTGTAGAAGTGCCTTTGAAGTATTGAGTCGTGAGAAAGATGCTAAGGGAAGATCACTAATTGTTCATAAACTATTGCTGCCTCAACCTGTGTTTCTTACAGAGGAAGAAGATGCAACCCTTACTAAAAATGAAAGTGCAAGAAGAAGCGGACCCAATGAACCGTTACCCGCATCCTATGTTAATTTTTTGATTTGCAACAAGGCGATCATTATGCCAATATTTCATGATCCAATGGATGAAAGAGCGATTAAAACGCTTCAAGAAATATTCCCAGATCGTGAAATTGTCACTATTTATTCAAGGGAAATTATTCTAGGTGGCGGTAATATTCATTGTATTACACAGCAACAACCTAAGTAGGAGGTTAATATGAGAAAAGTAACAGTTGCAGCAACACAAATGTCTTGTACAGGCGTGGTGATGGATAATATCAATAATGCTGATAAATTAGTTCGAGAAGCAGCAGGAAAAGGTGCTCAGATCATTTTGATACAAGAGCTCTTTGAGAACTTGT
>CAZJIO010000038.1:0-2824 GCA_964546035.1 uncultured Eubacteriales bacterium
TGCCCCTGCTGAGATTTTTTCCTCATTTTTCCTACGATGAATATTTATTCATTTGTTAACACTCTTTTATTTATCAATTACACAGTTAATAACACCGAATTAAATAGGAAAGATGTAGTGGATGCTGAAGTTGCTGAGTTTGACAAGTTGATTAGCCAGAAATACTCTGAGAAATCATTTGAAGAAAAAGAGGAGGGATACATAAATAATAGCTATGAAATTGAGCGTGAGTTGGTAAGGTATATTGAAACAGGAAACCTGGTAGGGATTCATAAGTTTATCAATCCAAGCATTAATGTCAAAGTAGGTACGATTGCAAACGACAATCTTAGGCAGTGGAAAAATATGATTATTGTTACAACCACCTTAGCCTCTCGTGCTGCAATGAAGGGCGGCCTTACTCCTAGTATAGCCTATCAACTGTCAAATATTTATATGCAGCAAGTAGAACGCTTATCAGATTTAGATGCCATTCAATCGCTTTTTGGTCAGGTTATGAAGGATTATACCAACCGTGTTTCAAATTCCATAATTCCTGCCACCGCGGACAACATTCTTTATCAAGCCATACAATATGTCCGTGAAAATACCAACAAGAATATTACCGTAGCTGATGTAGCAGAACATGTTGGTTTCACGCGTCCATCTTTGTCTCGAAAAGTTAAACAGGAACTTGGATTTGAAATGAGTACATTTATCAGGAAGTGTAAGTTGGAAGAGGCAAAGGATTTGCTAGCATTTTCCGACAAAAGCATCAGTGAAATAAGTAACTATCTTTGTTTTTCTAGTCAAAGCCACTTCCAGAAAGCTTTTAAGGATTATTTTGGGATTACGCCTCAGACTTTTCGAAAGTCTGCCAAGCCAGTATAAAAGCTTATGATTCAAAACGAAAAAAAATCTGCCGTCCTAATAAAGACAGCAGATTTTTTTTATAATCATATAACAATAACATTAGCAGTGTAGCTGCCCTTTGATCACTGTATTGCTTAATCTATTAATAAATTGAGCCACTTCTAAGGGGTCTTCTTTCATCCCGTTTTGTATCCAGAGAATCAAAATACTCATGCACCCCTGTGACATAAAATTATAAAGCCATTCCTGATGTGTTTGTGACATATTGGGTAATAAATCTTGTATGCTCGTTTTTTTAATTTTATAGCTGTCTGATATGACACGATTGATAAATTTGCTATCCCAGTTTTCGGAGATTAGGAGCATATACAATTCAGCATTCTGATAAATAGCGTTGATAATAATAACCAGCGTCTCAGTAATATTTTCATTATCAGAATTCTCAATGAGCTTTTGCATTTCTAAAATAAGCTCGTTTTCTATTTTCTTCATCAAATCAAAAGGATCTGTGTAGTATTTATAAAACGTTGCTCGGTTAATCTCTGATAATTCACAGATGCCCTTTACAGTTATTTTATTGATGGGTTTTTCCTTTATTAGTTTAAAGAAACTTTCTCCAATGATCTTCTTTGTATACCTAACACGTGCATCTGTTTTCATAATGACCTCCAATTTTTTACTAGTAAGTAAACACTATCTCCTAATGTGTTTATTAAGTTGCATAATGAAAATTATTGCTGATTGAACTGGGTTTCGAAGGAAAGTATACTATAACTGTTCAAAGAAAGTCAACATATGTATACAAACATACACAATGACTACAAAACCATTAAAGGAGAAATAGAATGACTAAAGCACTTGAAGGGAAAGTCGCAATTGTCACAGGTTCGGGGCAAGGTATTGGAAGAGAAATTGCTTTGTGTTTGGCAAAAGAAGGAGCAAAAATAATAACCAATAATCGAAAACCAGGGTCTTCCTTAAACGCTTTTGAAAAAACTTCGTTAGAATTCAATGATGAGGAGCGTCAAGCACTGCAAAAAGTATCCGGTGACGCTCAAACAACGGCAGATGAAATTACTAAGCTTGGTGGACAGGCTGTTGCTTTTTTTGGAGACGTAGGTGATTTTAAGACGGCCGGTCAGATGGTCAATACCGCAATTACCCGTTTTGGCAGAATCGATATTATTGTCAATAATGCTTCATCGAATTGGATTGGCAATATTATGGATATGGATGAAGATTTGTGGGATACCTGCGTGGTTTCAAAGTTGAAGGGCGCATTTAATCTTATGCACCATTCTCTTCCTTATATGAAGGAACAACGATTTGGGCGTATCCTGAACTCATCTTCAGATGCCTTTCTCGGTTTGCAAGGTTATGCCGCTTACGGTGCAGCAAATGCGGGTTTAGTAGCTTTAACGAAAGCCTCTGCAAAGGACGTTGCTGAATATGGCATCACCGTTAATGCCTATACACCTCTTGCAAAAACACGTGCTTGGCATAATGCTGCCGCTACTTACAGACTCCAAGGGGTGCCAAAAGAGGTTATAGAAACCATGGCTCCAGCTGCCATGAAAAAAACGGCTGATGTCATGGTCCCATTTTTAGCATATCTCGCATCCAACTCTGCTGCCAACATTTCAGGATACCTATTCAAACTGGCTGCTGATGGTGAAATTGGCCTTTGGTCGGATTCTACAATTATTAGTCAGATCAAAAAAGACGACGGTGCCTGGACATTGGCAGAATTAGAAAAAAGAATACCTGATGAACTGTTAAAAAACATCACAACCAAGGATTTCATAAACCAATAGGAGGATTTAAAATGGGTAAATTAGATGGGAAAGTAGTTTTGATTACGGGTTGTTCCAGCGGTCTTGGTAAACAACAGGCTATTCGCATGGCGGTCGAAGGCGCTAAACTTGCTATTTGCGCAAGAACAGAGTCTAAACTAATGGAGACAAAACGGATT
>CAZJIO010000038.1:2858-5945 GCA_964546035.1 uncultured Eubacteriales bacterium
TTTAGCGATGGTTATTGACATCATGGCATATGACAGTCTAGTAAAATTTGTCGATGCAACTGCTAAGAAATTCGGAACAATCGATGTACTAGTCAATAATGCACACTCCATTACAATGCCAGCTCCTTTCCTTGAAAAGAGCATAGAAGATCTCGATATTGAAATGCGTAGTTCTGTATACGCATACTGGCATTTGATGAAACTATGCTTCCCTTATCTGCGTGATAAGACTGGAGCGGGATGCTCTATCATTAATTTTGCTTCAGAAGCAGCCGTGGCAGGAGACGCTTTGTATGCTCCTTATGCTGCTTCCAAAGAGGCTGTTCGTGGATTGTCACGTGTAGTGGCAAGAGAATGGGGACAATATAATATTCGTGTAAATACCCTCTGTCCAAATGGTCTTACAGACAACTGCTCTGGAGGTTTCGCATCTTTAGGTATTGAAGCACAGAAACATATAGAAAATGCTTTTGTCAATAATCCATTTCGCAGAGCCGGCGATCCTTATAATGATGTTGCTCCAATAGCGATATTCCTGGCTTCCGATGACAGCCATTGGATTACAGGTCAAAACATTCACGCGGATGGAGGCGGTTGGATTACCGCCTAGTTATGGGTTTTACTTAAATTTTAAAGCAATAAAAAAGAGTATTGTAAACAATTTTTTCAAGTTGTTTGCGATACTCTTTTATTGTCTGTCATTTACGCTTTATTACCAATACGTGCGCTTATCTTCATCAGATTGAATCTTTTCTAAAAGCCCATTTTTATTGATTTATCAACATCATAACTCAATGAAATTATTCTAGTATACATTTTTATTTTCCAAGAATATCTACGGTATCAATAAGAACAGCCATATTGTCTTTAGTTGCATACGCCTGTATATGCATTACGTCCTTGTCTATTGAAATCAAAGTAAATACAGGCTCTGTTCCTTCATAAACAAATTGCTTCCAGTAACGATTCTCAATATTTTTTGGTTGATAAACCTTAGACCCTGATGAACTACCACCCACTATATAAGTGACGCCTGTCCCAACCTCAGAAATATGATCTTGTAACATCGTCGTTCGACTGTAAATATGATCGTGACCACTCAAAACCAAATGTACACCCGCTTCTTCCATAATAGAAGAAAGTACTCGAATATAGACTTCATCATAAGCCATCGGGTAGGCACTCCTATGCATAAGAACGATGCGATACCCTTGAGTAACCTCTTCCATAGTCTCAATCAGCCATTCAGCCTGCTCATCAAATGTCGTCGAGGCCTCAGTATCCCAAACCGCTATTCTTGCGCCTGGTACATCAAAATAGTAATTTCTTTCTTCTAACCCTTTAACGCCATTCAGCGGATAATTAAAACTATTCACATACATTGTCGAATCATTGATTAAATCATGATTGCCTATCGCTGTTGCAAAAAGTGAAGAAGATAAAGGTTCTTCCATCGCACCATAAAAGAATCCCCATTGATCCTTAGAATCTCCTGTATCAACGATATCTCCTGCAATTAAACTGATATCTAGTGTACCCGCTATATCCCGTGCTGCTTTATATGTTGCTGCTAAATTCTCATATTGACTCAGTTTATAACCCTGAGGGTCACCAAAAAGACCTAATGTTATGGGACCAGTTTCCTTCATACTCGTAAAAAGATACAGGTTACTATACACTTCTTTAGATTGGATGATATATTGATAGGTCGTATTTGGCTCAAGATCCATGATATCTGCTTTATAAACATTAATTGTTTTTAAAGTGATCGGGTAGCTTTGAACCAAACTTAAATCCTCATTCAAAATAAGAATACTTGCCTTTTCCAACTTGTCCATGGAATGAAAGGTTAAACCAAATCCTTTAGTCGCATCTTCGCTTGGCGTCATAATAAGATTTAGTATGGAAAGTTCTCCTATAATGGCATTTTCCAAGGGAAATATTTTAGGAATTATATTGGATTCTTCTTCTATTTTGTCGATTGCTTTTTCATCGGTTACTTTTTCTTGACTCTGTTCAACATTCAAATCATTATTGGGTACCGATGGTCCATGCTCTTTTGAACTGCATGCACCCAGAAGAAAGATTACTAGTAATAACGCTAACCATTTTGTCTTCAAACCAATTTTGCCCCTTTTTATTCTTCCTCTTTATATGAAAGCCCTTTTTCTTTTAGAAGGTTTGAAATAATCCCTAAAGCCTTCGGGCCGAATCCATGAAGTGCCAGTAATTCTTTTTCTGAATAACAGGTTAATTGTTCCAGTGTCTCACAACCAATGCTTCTCAAAGCACGAAGTGCTGGCTGACCAATTTTTAAAATTTCAATTGATTCTCCCATTTTTTCACCCTCTCTCCTTCAAATGCGTATTAAGGAACTCTATTATACGACTGATGACTTCTTCCTGAATGAAATGACTCGTCGCATGCCCAGCACCCTCTACTTTGATATAATCTAGTATTTTTCATCAATAAAACCTTACTTCTATTATACACGCCAATATTCATTCCATCTATATAAACCTACAAACCATAAACGTCCTTTTATAGATCATAAAGAAAAAACCTCCCACTCCGTAAAAATGACTTCTAGCCGGATAGGAAGGAAACCTGTTATACAGATACACTAAAATTTTCTTGGTTTGTTAATTTTTTTTTGCAATTTGCGATTCATTATAATGGATTTACGATATAAATTACTAAAGTAAGTAAAGGCAATGATACACCCAAATATAATGATTACTATGGCCCTAGTGGTCAGATAGAGTTCACCATAATTTGTATAGATTACAATCATAGCAATAGCTGTAATGCATAACCCTGTGATTAATACAACCGCCAAAAGTCCAAGTACAACAGCTTTCCCTTCAATAAAAACTATTTTCATAAACACATACGCCACTACTACACTGATAAAAAGACAGAGTATAGCGTCTCTAATAATGAGAAGAAAAAGATTTGGCGTAAAATCCCTTAGAATGTATTCTACACTAACCATAATAAGTACAACAAGTGCTTGCCTTTTATAATTTACTGATACTTTTCTCATATTTCTACATCCCCAAGTGCGATTTAAAAATTTTAGCATGA
>CAZJIO010000038.1:5971-16009 GCA_964546035.1 uncultured Eubacteriales bacterium
CATTATGCTTCATTTTTAAAAGCAAACGATTATTAAACCATGGAACAATACTTTTAATATGATAAATATTAACAATTTGTGATTTATTAATTCTTGAAAACTGACAGGGGTCTAGCTCACTTTCAAGTTCATAGAGCTTTTTTTTAGTTCTATAGGTTCCCGATTCTGTCAAACAAAAAACGGTATTATTGCTCGCGCTAAAATAGAGTATTTTATTAAATTCAATGATTGTTGTTATCTCTTCGATATAGCCAACAATATAAGGTAACTTCATCTGTGAACCTTCGAGAAATTCTGCAAGTAAGGGCAATGTTTCTTGGTTGAAACTGATACAAAGTTTATTGATTGGCCGCTCATGCCCCTCTTCTAGAATTAAATATGGCGCATCAGCAGATAATTGGTGACCAAGACTATTCAACATTTTTGTGAGCACATATTTATATGCGCTAGAACACTCCAATTGGAAATTCATTTAACCGCTCCTCATAGACATCTTACCTTTAATTTTACACCTCACACCTTAATTTAGCTGACAAAATCCAACAAAAATTTTACAATACAAAGGTGGTGAAATTGTACCACAAAAAACCCCAATTATCAATACTAGAAACAGCAAGAAACTTAATACATATAGAAAATTACGAAAAAGACAGATAAATTAGGAGAACGCCTTATGAGATTTACAAAGACAGAGATCGAGACATTAAAAAACGATTTTGATGCATTAAATACAATTAAAGACATACTATGTATTATCTTAAAAAGTCGCAATGACGATATTTATAACAATATACAACGGGTAAATGAATACGTAAATATATTAGCAACCTGTATAAAAAGCGAAAGGCTATCTGGTCATGAGGAATTGAATGATTCAATTATTCATTCCTTGGTTTCAGTAGCGCAGTTGCACGATATCGGTAAAGTGGGTATTCCCGATTCAATATTGCTCAAACCTGGCTCGCTGACAAAGGATGAATTCGAAGTGATGAAGTCCCATGTCCATAAAGGCGAAGCCATCATTATTGATATTGAAAACAAACTTTCCCATCATAACAATTCCTATTTAGGTATGACTAAAACGCTCATTAGTACACATCATGAGTGGTGGGACGGCAATGGATATCCCCATGGTTTAAAAGGTGAACAAATTCCTCTCGTAGGGCGAATAATGGCTGTTTCTGATGTTTATGATGCTTTGAGAAACAAACGTGTTTACAAACCAAAGTTAGCTCATGAAACCGTCATCGAAATGATGCAAGACGAAAGCGGTACACATTTTGATCCCGTGGTTATAGAAGCTCTCACAAAGTCACACCTCCTTTTTAATAATATTTCCAATACAAAGTTCTAGTCAAATTCATAAATTTTCATCTAGTGCCGCAAGTGCATAAGTCAGTATTGATAAACTCCATGATTTAGGTTATAATACAACTTTGTATGTTTAATTTTCCATAAACCGATTTAACAGAGAAGCAATAACTTATATGATGAATATAAAGAAGAATCTCAATTGGTGATTATATCCTAGTTGGGGTTCTT
The DNA here is from genome assembly GCA_964546035.1 of uncultured Eubacteriales bacterium. Classification (GTDB taxonomy): domain Bacteria; phylum Bacillota; class Clostridia; order Lachnospirales; family Vallitaleaceae; genus CAZJIO01. The sequence goes on from CAZJIO010000038.1 coordinate 7,514, forward strand.
TATGTTATAATTGACATAACAGAACGCGTTATATGTTTTCTAGATTTAGCATAGTTAGCGTTAACTATTCAAAATAAAAACCAAAGATAAGCGCAAAAAGCGCAGAAAGGAAGACTTTTAATGAAAGAAGTAAAAGATTTAAATAGTAAGAAAATCAAGATTATTCCACTTGGGGGACTTGAAAAAATAGGAATGAACATTACCGCCTTTGAATACGAAGACAGCATTATTGTTGTAGATTGTGGAATCTCATTTCCTGAAGACGATATGCTTGGAATAGATTTGGTAATCCCGGACGTTTCCTATTTAATGGATAATATTACTAAAGTTAAGGGGTTTTTTATTACCCATGGACATGAAGATCATATTGGCGCATTACCCTATGTATTGAAGGACGTGAATGTACCCGTATATGCGACTCAGTTAACACAAGGATTGATCGAGTTAAAATTAAAGGAACACAATTTATTAGATAAGACAAAAAGAAAAGTGGTAAAGCACGGGCAATATATAACCGTTGGTGCTTTTCAAATAGAGTTTATAAAAACCAATCACAGTATTGCAGATGCCTCAGCTTTGGCAATTTATTCCCCTGCAGGTATTATCATCCATACGGGAGATTTCAAAATTGACTACACACCTTTGTTTGGGGATACCATCGATTTGCCAAGGTTTGCTGAACTTGGTAAAAGGGGTGTTTTAGCTCTTATGTGTGATAGTACGAATGCCCAGCGACCAGGTTTTACAGTGTCTGAAGAATTAGTAGCACGTACCTTTGATACGCTTTTTTCAGAAAACAAAACCAACAGAATGATTGTGGCTACCTTCGCTTCTAACGTAGATAGGGTTCAACAGATCATTAATACTGCCCATAAATTTGAAAGAAAAGTAGTCATTCAAGGTAGGAGTATGGTAAATGTTATTAATGTTGCTTCTGAACTTGGATACATTAAGATACCAGACAACACCATCATCGAAGTTGAACAAATGAAGAATTATCCCGATCAAAAACTCGTTCTCATTACAACTGGTAGTCAGGGCGAATCCATGGCAGCACTTTCAAGAATGGCTGACTCTTCACATAGGACTGTGTCCATTAAACCTGGTGATCGGATTATTTTCAGTTCAACACCCATACCAGGCAATGAGAAAGCCGTTTCAAAAGTAATCAATGAACTATCCATGAAAGGTGCTGAAATCATTTATCAAGACACCCATGTTTCAGGTCATGCATGCCAAGAAGAATTAAAACTCATTTATTCCTTGGTTAAACCCCAATATGTTATTCCAGTTCACGGAGAATTCAAGCACCTTAAAGCTCAAGAAAAACTAGCACAAACTATGGGCATAGAAAAGAAAAACATTTTCGTGTTACAAGCTGGAAATGTTTTAGAATTGTCAGAAAAACAAAGTGGCGTTATGGGACAAGTTAAGGCCAGGGAAATCTTTGTTGATGGTCTAGGTGTTGGTGATGTCGGTAATATCGTCATAAGAGACAGACAGATTTTATCAGAAAACGGATTAATTATCGTCATTGTTGGCATCGAAAAAACGACTAATCGAGTTGTTTCCGGACCAGACGTTGTTTCTAGAGGGTTTGTTTATGTGAGAGAAGCTGATGAATTAATGTCAAAAATCAAACTAATAGCTAGGAAAAGTGTTGATAAATGTGTTGAGAGAAACACACTAGATTGGAGTAAAATCAAGAATACGATCAAAGATGATATGAGCGAATTTTTATGGAAAGAGATTAAAAGAGCACCTTTGATCATGCCAATCATCATGGACGTTAATAGATAGATCATGTAACATGATTAAAAGTCACAAAAACCTATGCCCCTTATATGATCTTCATTATGGGTGCATAGGTTTTCTTTTTATGTCCTTCAATCCAAGTACTATTGACTTAGTACCAGAAATTCCCATGGTTCTAAGGATATTTTATTATCACCCGTTGTCAATTCCACTGTATCACCTGTCATCAGGTCAGTGCCTTTAAAATCACCCTGGTACTGAACCTTCGATTCTTTAGCTTTATCTGAAAGATTCAAAATGACAACGACTTTATCCTCACCCAGCTGCCTTGTAAAGGCCATCAAACTTTCATTTGAGGTTTTTAACATCTGCATGTCACCCCCATCAGCGCCATTCCAAAGAGCTGGATTGTCTAATTTGAGGTGAATCAATTTTGTCAGCAGCTCTTCATTTACAAAATCATTCCAATCAATCCAATCCTTATCAAAAAACGCCAATCGATGATCTAAATTCACTTCCTGTCCCGAGTAAATAAGGGGCATACCCGGTACTGTAAATATCAAAGTAAGCATCGCTTGCTGAGCACCCCCTATTCTCTCCTCTACCGTTCCATTCCACGAATTTTCATCATGATTGTCTATAAAATGCAGGGGATAGGTGCCTTTTGGATAACCCATTACCGCATTTTCAAAATAACTGGTTAAAGTACTGGCTTTCTTAGAGCCTTTAGCGATGCTATTAAGATCGTGAAAAAAGCTCCAGCCATAGTTAGAATTAAAGGCGTGGGTCATGAAAGACATAGCTCGATCATCTTCTGCCAACATGTAAACAGGCTTAATTTTATCCAATTTTTTACGTGCAGTTTCCCAGAATTCTAGAGGCACGCCTCCTGCATAATCACAACGATAACCATCCACATCAAACTCTTTAACCCAATAGGTCATATCTTTTAACATGGCTTTTTGCATTTTTTTATTCTCATAATTTAGATCGGCTACATCTTCCCAAGTCTCAGGATAAATGATATCGCCCTCTGCATTGTGGGTATACCACTCTGGATTTTCCTTTATCCAAGGATGGTCCCAACCGGTATGATTGCCCACCCAATCTAAGATGACCTTAAATCCCATCTCATGACAGGTATCCATTAAATGTTTAAAATCTTCTTTATTACCAAACTCTGGATTGATCCCTTGAAAGTCTGATATAGCGTAATAGGATCCTAAACTACCTAGACGTTTCTCAAAGGAAATAGGATAAATCGGCATCAGCCATAATATTTTAATCCCCATTGCCTGTAATCTAGGCAAATGCTCCTCAAAGGCTTTGAAGGTACCTTCTTGTGTATATTGTCGGATGTTTACTTCATACATGGTCGCATTTACTGACCAATCTGGCACATTGACTCTGTCGTTTTTAACCGCCCCAGAACAACCGGATAGTATCACCAAGATCAAAACCATACATATGCCTTGTCTTATTTTTTTAGTCATTTATATAGACTCCCCTCACTCAGGTTGAATACGACCAAATAGACTGGTTGTATCCCATAATTTTTGAGCGATCTCCGCAGTAAGCTGATCCGTTGTGTAACGCCATTGCCAGTTATTTGCTGTTGTTCCCGGCATGTTCATACGCGCACCACTATCTAAATTCATGACATCCTGCAAGGGGATAATCGCCATTTCAGAGACTGAACTGTAACAGGTTCGTATGAAGTCCCAAGTAATGTCTTCTGCATTTGAATTCATATAGCGTCTCACTTTATCTTGGCTTTCTGGTTCAGCCTTTAAATACCAGCCTAAAGTCGTGTCATTATCATGCGTGCCTGTATAGCAAACCGACTTAGGCACAAATTGATGGGGTAAAAAAGCATTTTCTTCTGTATTGTCAAATCCAAATTGGAGAATCTTCATACCTGGTAAATGGAACAAATCTCGCAACGCTTCAACTTCAGGTGTGATGACCCCTAAGTCTTCTGCTATAATAGATAACTCTTCTCCCAATCCCTTTTGCAAAGCATAAAACAATGCCTTACTAGGTCCTTTACACCATTCACCCTTGATGGCGTTAATAGAACCATAGGGAATGGACCAATAGGCTTCAAAGCCTCTAAAATGATCTATTCTGAGACAATCTACCATTTTCAATGTAAGACCCACTCTTTGAATCCACCAAGCATATCCTGTATCCTGATGTCTTTGCCAATCGTACAATGGATTCCCCCAAAGCTGTCCTGTTGCACTAAAATAATCTGGCGGAACGCCTGCAACGGCTACTGGATAACCTTGGTTGTCTAGACAAAATAAATCTTTCTGAGCCCATACATCTGCACTATCATAGGCGGTGAAAATCGGAATATCTCCGATAATTGTAATCCCCTTTTGTTTGGCATAGGCTTTTAGCTCACCCCATTGTTTGAAAAACAAAAATTGAATAAACACATAATAAGCAACCTCCTGGGACAGCTTATTACGCCACTTTTCTAAACTCTCTTGGGTAGGAAATGCAATCTCAGCTGTCCATTCACGCCACATCACACCGCCATGAGCGTCTTTGACTGCCATGAAGAGTGCAAAATCAGCTAACCATTCTTTTTGTGCTTCTTCAAATACTGCCAATTCGTTTTTTAATTCAGCATGTTCCTCCTGTAAAAAGTGCTCAAAAGCTCTTTTCAACAAGGCTGTTTTATAAATAATGGCTGGTCCAAAATCAATACGAGCCGGGTTCCAAGGCTTTAAGTCCAATAAATCTTCTCGTTTTAATAATCCACTCTCAATCAGCAACTCTGGACTGATGATTAGGGGCTGACCTGCAAAGGATGAAAAAGATTGATAGGGTGAATCCCCATAACCCGTTGGTCCCAAGGGCAATACTTGCCATAAACTTTGTCCTGATGCTACTAGAAAATCTATAAATTGATACGCTGCTGGTCCTAAGTCCCCTATCCCATACGGGCCTGGAAAAGAAGTAGGATGCACCAATACGCCAGCTTTTCTATGACTTGATATTTGAGATTCTACAGCTTTTGCACTCATACGCCAAACACCTCCGATTGTTGAATTTTTTTCAATAAATAGTACCCATAAGGCGCTATTTTCACTTTACCATCAAAATGGATGTGCTGCTCTTCCCATAAATCCTCTAGCATAACACCCACCAATTCCTCCGGTAATGGATACTCTACCTCCTCACCGGAACGATTCATTAATATATAATAGATCTCTTCCATATGTGCTCTTTTATATAATACAACATCTGGATCATCGCCTTCGTTAAGGAAAACAAAATTACCCTTATGTCGTAAAACAGTATGCTCTTTTCGTAAATGAATGAGTTTCTTCATAAATTCTAGCATCTTCAAGTCTTGTTTTTTGGGATCCCAAATCATAGGTCTTCTACAGTCTGGATCCTGTTTCCCACTCATCCCTATTTCGTTACCATAATAGATGGAGGGTGCGCCCATATGGGTGAACATAAACAAGTACGCCAGCTTCATTTTTTCGATGTTACCCTCTGCCAAATGCAAAAACCTAGAGGTATCATGGCTATCAAGCAAATTGTACATACTTTCATTTACATGGCTAGGATAACTGAAATGCGTTCGATTCACCGCATAAATAAAGTCCCATGTATCTATGGTATTGTAAGCAAAAAATCCCAACACGGCTTCATTTAAAGGATAATTCATCACCGAATCAAATTGATCTCCTTGAAGCCATGGATAAGCATCATGCCACACCTCACCCATGATATAGGCCTCAGGATTGCAGGCCTTCACCACTTCTCTAAAGGTGCGCCAGAACTGATGATCCACTTCATTGGCAACATCTAAACGCCAGCCATCGATTGCGACTTCCTCACTCCAGTATTTGATGATATCCAGTAGGTAAGCCTTAGTTTCAGGATTTTCTGTATTGATTTTAGGCATCATTGGTGTGAAAGCAAATACATCAAAGTTCAGAGTCTTAGAGACATCTAGTGGCTGGTTTAATTCAAATACAGGGAAATCCTTGATATGAAACCAGTCTTTGTAAATAGAGTCTGAACCCTTTTCAATCACATCTTGAAAGGGCTTGAAATAGAACCCACAATGATTAAAAACAATGTCCAACATGACCTTTATACCCTTGGCATGGGCTGCATCGACCAACTTTTTAAGTAAAGCCTTATCCCCAAAATGAGGGTCCACCGTTAAGTAATCGATGGTGTCGTATTTGTGATTCGAATGAGACTTAAAAATAGGGGTTAAATAAATAGCATTGATACCCAATTCTTGTAAATAATCTAGTTGATTGCATATACCTTGTAAATCTCCGCCATAATGATCACTATGAGAGGTGATGGGCTGATCCCATGGTTTTACATGATCAGGGTCATTAGTCCGATCCCCATTTTCAAAGCGTTCCGGGAAAATCTGATACCAAATCGCATCCTTTGACCACTCCGGCGCTTTATAAACATCTACACCATTTAAGAAAGGATGGGCAAAAAAGTTCTTCTGATTCACCAGCTCAATGTCATCAAAACCGGCTACTTCCACGGTCTTTCTCTCGCCATATAGATAAAACTTACCCTTACTCTTTAAATAAAAAGCATATCGCATGCGTCGCCAGATAGGTGTTTCCTCAACAAACCAGAAATCATGTACCCCGTCACAACCGATTTTTTCCATTATTTTATGTTGCGTATGCCATTCCCAACGGACAGCCGCAAGATTGCCAGATACCTGATTATCACGAAAATCATAGGGATCGCCAAAGATCAAATAAACTTCTTCTACATCCGACATCTTCGTTTTTAACTTCAAATGTATCCTACGATCGTCATAGGCATAAGCATACTCACTATTTGCCTTGTGAAACAATGCTGATATTTCCATAGAATCTCCTTTATAGAACGCAATTACTGGGTAGATTGAATCATTTCCGATAAGATACCCAACAAGTTATTATCTAAGTTCATGACCTGTAATCTTGCCATTTTATGTATTGCTGTGGTCTCTAAAGTCATAATGCCATACAGTTCATCCTTCAGATCAAAGGCTATCTGAGCCTGTTCTAAAAAGTCATACGCCATTGATTTTAGATTGTTCTCTGCCAAGGTAGGCTTTTCCTCAAACTGAATCAGGAGTTCCTCTTGGACTGACACATGGTCAATTTGCAATTGTATTGTGTTCATTTTTAAATCATAGCTTTTTTGGAAAGGTATCTCTATATCCTTCACATACGCACGAATTGCGTCGCAATCCCGAATGCCTACTAATTTGAGCTGATAATTTCGGTGACTAGGGATTAGTTCTACTGAACCCTTCCCAGGTGCTATCTTAAATTGATGGTGCATATGCCAGTCTAATCTCATGTTGGTTTGGACAGAAGCCCCTTGCTTATAGGCCATACTTTCACCATCATCTTCATAGAGGTTGAATTGACCATCTGCTCCACCATAAATCCTAATTTCAAGTGTCGTTGGATTGGATAAATCGTTACCTCTAAAATTTTCACTCAGCATGGGGACAATGGCCCCTGCTTTTGCCAGGACTGGTATATTATCTAGTGCCCTGTACATCGTGATCCACCTGTCTCCACAGTAACGAACCCCCGTAAAATAATCAAATAGAGTCCCTTCAGGAAGCCATACTTTCACACCCGCCCTTAACAATTGAGGATCTGTAGGGATGGTAATAGGTGATACGATCAACTCGCTTCCAAAGAAATATTGATTCGGTACTTCATAGGCTTCATTAACCTCTGGATAGTGGTAGTACATTGGCTGGATCAAAGGTGCTCCCTCAAAACTACACCTGGCATTCATGGCATACAGATAAGGTAGCATTTGATGCCTCAGTCTTAAAAATCCGTTCATGATTTCATGGGCTTTTTTTCCATAACGCCAAGGTTCCTTACCTAGAAACACACTAGCAGAGCTGTGAAGACGCATAATGGGTGAAAATACACCAAATTGCAACCAACGTGTCGACAGTTCATCGTTCTTTATACCACGCATATGGCCACCAATATCGTGACTCCACCAGCCATAGCCTACATTTGAGGCATTAGCCGTGAAATAAGGTTGAAATGCCAAGGAATCCCAAGAGATAATGGAATCTCCTGAAAAGCCGATTGGATATCTATGACTGCCAATACCTGAATACCTTGAGAATATCATGGGCCTCTTGCCATCTCTGCCATGATCTAAATAATGAAAGTGATTCAGCATCCACAAAGGATCTAGATCTTTAATCTTTGATTGACTCCCTTGCTGCCAATCTATCCACCAAAAGTCCACACCCAACCCTTCATTTGGATGATGTAAATACTTGAAATAAGCTTCTAAAAATGCTCTATCCGTCACATCAAAGGGAATGGGTGTCTCATTTTCATAAGCTACATCCATTGCTTTTGCCATCTCCATATACATTTCTTCATGGGCTCTCACGCCATCTGCCGGGTGCAGGTTCAGGGTAATCTTCAAGCCTTTTTGGTGCAACCAACACATAAACCCTTGTGGATCTGGGAAGAACTCTTTATTCCAGGTATACCCAGTCCATCCACTGCCATATTTGGGATCTATATTCACTAAATGCCAATCCATGTCCAGAACTGACACCGTAAAGGGTATTTTTTCAGCCTCAAAAGTCTCAATTAGGTCTCGATAGGTCTGTTCTGTATACTTATAAAATCGGCTCCACCAATTCCCTAAAGCATACTTGGGAAGAAGGGGCATGGCACCTGTTAAGCC
>CAZJIO010000038.1:16056-31070 GCA_964546035.1 uncultured Eubacteriales bacterium
GTCGCCTTTCTTTCTAGGCTCAACCCACCCATCAGCACCAATGATCAAAGACCCACCATCGTCGATGAGCGTAAAGCCTTCCTTTGACAAAATACCCGGCTCTAATGCAATAGATCCATCTACATTATCTAGTGTCCTTGCTGTTCCCTTCAAATCATGAAGTTCATCAGAAAAGTGCCAGTCTAAAATGGTATGTTCCGAAGCCTCTATCCTCTTGACCATTAACCCATTTTTCGAAAACTTTTTCCCATCATAAGTGAGTTGTAAGGCCTGAGTTCGGATTTCTAGCATCCCTTCCCGTTCATCCACCTGGTAATCTTGGAGTCCAAAATCCCGATGGACAATGGACTGGGTTGCCCCATCTTCAAAAGCACCCGTTTCATCATATTCCAAACGAATGAGATACGGTGTTAATATTGTAAATCGATAGTTGTCACCACAAACGATATTTTCCGGTCTACTGCGAGGACAGGTGTCCCATTGATTGATTTCTTTCACTCGTTTTTCCTCACATAAATGCGTTATTTTATTTTAATCATCCACGGTTGTTGAGCCAGTGCCATCTGATTATTCTCAATTCTGACAACTTCCCCATCGACTAAATTGGTGTAATTACCATCTGGAATATCTTGCCATATGATCCCTGGCCAATCATAAACTTCTAGATTGATGTTGCCTGTTTTAAGTCCCATATTGAAAATGCCGATAATCTTTTCATTTCCAAGGACATAACTGATATAAATGACTCCCTCCGCCGGCAACTTATGTATCTTATAGCGTCCTAAGGAGAAAATAGGATCCCTTTTAATGTTTCCAAGGTGCGTTACGAATTGAGCAAACCCGTCTTTTAGTCCTGTCCAATTGACAGGGTCTTTTTCAAATAAGGAGGGCAAATGAGCATCCCCAGCTTCTTGACCCGCATAGAGCAGCGTTGCACCTTTCTCAAAAAACATATAAGCCGTCCACATCTTATGCAACTCTGGATTTTTAATGAGATCCGCACTTCTTGGCATGTCATGATTTTCCAGGTAACGTAGCTTTACATAATTGTCTGGATAAATGGTTTCTTGAGCTCTTTTTTTGTCCATGACTTTCTCCAGGGTTGCCCCGCCTCTGAAATAATTCAGCAACTCACCGTGGGTATCATAATCATAACAAATGTCAAAAACCTCGTAAGTTTCAGAATCTGAAGCCATATAATAGCCTAAGTTTCTTACCTCTTCAATAAAGCTAGGATGGACGGTTTCGGCAATCAATATCAGTTCAGGGTTCAGTTTCTCAATTTCCTGTCTGGCAGCTCTCCAAAAATCCATAGGGATAATCGGCGCCACATCACAGCGAAAGCCATCTACTCCTAACTGGGTCCACATTAACAAGGCATCTATTTGTTCGTTCCAAAGGGACTTATTGTTATAATCTAAATCGATGATGTCAGCCCAAGCCGCCACCCGATTGCCAAATTGACCGTCCTTTTGATAATAAAACTCTGGATGACTTTCTGTATAGATGGCATCATGCGCGGTATGGTTATAAACCACATCCATCATCACCTTCATCCCGAAACGATGGATGGCGTCGATGAGGGTTTTGAAGGTTGCAAGGGTTCCAAATTCTGGATTCACTTCTTTATAATTTTGAATGGCATAAGGACTGCCTAAGGATCCTATTTTCTTAACTTCCCCAATTGGGTGAATCGGTAAAAACCAAATAATATCCGTTCCTAAATCTTTAATCCGTTGTAGATCTGTCAGTATCGCTTCAAAAGTACCTTCTACTGTATGATTTCTCACATAAATACAATAAATGATGGCACTTCTTAAATGCTTTGATGTATTTTTAGCCATTATATGCCCTTTCTTTTCATAGAATTTTATCCCTTATTCGCACCAGCACTTAAGCCCTCGATCAAATAACGTTGAAGGAATAAATACAAGATGGCAACAGGTGCTGCGACAAGTACGGAACCTGCTGCAAACATGGTAAAGTTGGTATTGGTCTGGGTATTGATCAATTGATAAAGTCCAACGGCCAGGGTTTTCTTATCCGTAGAAGATATTAAAAAACTAGGCAGAATGTAATCAAACCAAGGTGTCATAAACTGGGTTACAGCTACAAAGGTTAAAATTGGAAACATAACAGGGAGAATGACTTTTGTATAGGTTTGTAATTTTGTCGCGCCATCAATTTGAGCCGCTTCATCTAGGGAAATTGGCACGTTTTTCAGATAGCCTTTGATAAGCCATGTGTTGTAAGGAATTTGACCCGCTGAATATATAATGACCAAGGCCAAAGGTTGATTCAAAAGTCCAAAATTTAAAAACAATACGTAAATGGCGATCATCCCCATAAAGGATGGAAACATTTGTAAGATCAATATGATGAGTAAACCAAATTTTTTACCCGCAAACTTCAGTCTTGCAAAAACATAACCCATAGTCCCTACCAGGAGCACCGATACTACCATATTTAAAATGGCAATGGTCAAGGTGTTTAAATACCAAGTTGCATATTCCGTTGTTTCAAACAGTCTAATAAAATTATCAAGGGTTGGATGTTTTGGAATGGCTGAAGCCGATGCCAAGGAGGAGCCTTCATTAAAAGCAGATCCCACAATCCACATAACTGGATAGATGATTGCTACTGCAATGAGTAGGAGCAACAGATAGGTTCCAATATAGGCTAATACATCTTGAAGGCGTTGAAAGGGTGTTAATTTTTTTCTTTTTTTTATTGCTTTTTCCATTTAATTCTCATCCTCCTTAAACGCATCACTTCTCAGGAAGTTCCACGTTGATATGCTACCAATTAACAAGAAAATCAGGATGGACATAACGGATGCCATGTTGTACATTTTAAAGTCCTTGGTCATATTATAAATCCATGTAATCAAAATATCGGTGTGACCCGCATACTCATAGGCCATATTTCTTGGACCACCACCCGACAAGAAGAATACGATACCGAAATTGTTAAAATTACCTGCAAAAGACATAATGAGCAGCGGTGCGACTTGGGAAAATAAGAGGGGGTATGTAATTTTCCAGAAGGTTTGATGGTTATTAGCACCATCTACCGTCGCCGCTTCATAAAGTGATTTATCAAAACTGGTTAAAATCCCAGTCATTAGCATCATAAAATAAGGAACGCCTAGCCAGAAGTTTATTACGAGTAGCGTAACTTTTGCTAGCAAGGGATCATTCAACCAGGGAATACTCTGGCCTAGCATGCGGTTCAATGGTCCATAAGTCTGATTAAAAAAATTATTAAACACAAGTAGTGAAATCATACCTGGTATCGCCCAGGGCAAAATCAGAATGGTACGCCACATTTTCTTAAAAATAACCCTTTTGCCATTGATCATGACTGCTAAAAAAAGTCCTCCAAAGAAAGTAGTGACCGTTGATAGAACTGCCCAAATGAGCGTCCAAGTAGCAACACCAAAAAAGGTATTCCGCCAGCCTGCTAAGTTGAAGATTTTAAAGAAATTGGCAAACCCTACCCAATCAATTAAATCTGAGGGTGGGTTGTGGTAGGCGTCATAATTGGTAAAAGCAATTAAAAAAGCAAATACAATCGGTAAAATCGAAACAAATAACAAAAGCAACAAAGACGGTGTGCTTACAAAATAAGCAAAGCCCGATTCGAATATTTCAGCAAAAAAATCTTTGGTGGATTGGGTTTTACCAGTCCGCTGATAAGCTAAATTCGATTCGTTGGCATCTTTGATATTCATGAACCAAACAAATACGTATATGGCAAGCAAAAAGAGGACAATAATACCATTGATCATCAGTTCTGGCGAGTTGTCTCTAAACCTGCCCCCTGTTGTCTGACCCAAGGTGATAAAGCCATAAAACCCCTTTCTAAAAAATCCATATCCCCAATAAAAAGGTTGCTTAGGTATTTCACCCATCACTAATTTGCTTGTTATGACTTCTACAAGTACATACATAAATTGAAAAAGAAAGAAAAAGAGCGCTTTACCTTTTTGTTTGTTTTTCAATTGACCCAATCCAAATATAAAAAAGGAAAGCCAGCCAGAAATAGTCATTTCTTGACCAATCAGCTTTTGCCACCATTTTTTTGCTATTTCCTTACCCATAAGACCGCATCTCCTTTTTATCATTTAAAGGGCATTTACATGCCCTTTAAATCTTTATAAATCTATATGACTTATTCTGCTGCTTTTCCGGAGTTTTCTAAAATTTTTGTGTAATCCTCTAAGGATTTTGCTTGTGAATCTTCAATGGACATTTTAGCATCAAATATATTCGTCCAAACGTCACGTAGGGGATCCCACATGTAATTGCCTTCTTGGATGACTGGCATTGCATGAGAGAACGCCGCTTGTGTCAAGAAACCTTGGCTGATTACATCATCACTCAAACCAGGTACAAGTGAGGAATCTTTTACAGACGGAATCTTACCAAGAGTGTTATAAACAGCATTCATTACTTCATTGCTTGCTAAGAAACGCATCAAGTTCATCGTTGCATTAGGATAGTTTGTATAAATATTCATACCGGTTACTTGAACACCTGAGAAAGTTGTTGGTTGAACATCGTTATTGAATTTAGGTAATTTGATAGCACCGTAGAGGTCAGAATATTTAGTTTCTGCAGTAACGCCAAATTTGCCAGCTTCAGCCCAAGTCGCTAAATTGGTCTTGATATCACCCATAACCCAAGGACCGCTGATTGTAAGTGCAATTTGACCCTTTTGAAAACGTGCTGGTGCTTGATCCCAACCGATATCTTGTATCGTTGCAAGGCCAGGGAACAACGTCGAACCATCAATATTACCATACCAGTCCCCTGTCACAGATTTGACAGAAGCCGTAACTGCTGGTGATGTAATATCAAATTTTGTTGGGTCATTGTTATCAGGTCCGAAAACTCTGTAACCGTCTTTTGTTAAGAAAGGATAGTTGTGGTATGCATCATAAAGTTGCCATGCAAGAATCGTGTGCATATCTTCAGCTGTTGGATCATCGCTTTCAAAACGATCGCTTAAGAAAGGAATTTCCACACCCGTTCCAGCAAAATTATTCCCCCATGCTGCAACGCCTGCAAATAAGTCTTCCATGTAAATTTGTTCGCCTTCAACTTGCTCTAATAAGTTCGTTGCGGATGTGAGCAATGCTGATGGAATTGTTGGCAGTGCTGCCAGAATTTGCTTATTGTAGCAAAGCGCAATGTTTTCTACACTTGAAGGTACTGCGTACATATTATCTTCAAATAAGGTAACCGCTGTTGCTGAGTCTTGCATAATACTTTTTATGTATGCTTCATCACTTTCTGAAAGTTGAAAAAGCAAGCCCGCTTCTCTCATATCTACAACACTGTTATGAGGAATATAAAATACATCTGCTCCAAGTCCTGCAGGACCATCTAATTTTAATTTTTCTGATGTATCTGTGGAACCTACATTTTCAGTAATCAATGGTACATTTGGATATTTAGCATTCCATAATTCAATGATTTTTGCTGCATATGCGTCATTGTCCGCCCAAAATTTTAGTTCAGCTTTTTTCTCAAACTTATATTCCTGTTTCGCTTCATCCCACTCTAGGTCATCTGCGAATTTCGCTGTTACTTGTTTTTTACAGCCTGTTACAGAAAATAGCATAACGAGCACTAACAATATCACCATTACTTTCTTCATTACCATTTCCTCCCTTAATTCAATCGTTGATTTGATTTAAACAAATAGTCTTTGTTTATCGGACCCAAGTCTTTGGTTAGTTTACCGCTAAACCTAGTTCATATTAACATTATTTTTGTGCATTGTCAATATATACAATGCTATTATCCCTACAATTTTTGATTTTTAGTAGAATATCCTAAAAACAATTTGCGTTTAAAGGCATTATACTATACAATGTATATAGATAAAAGCGACTTAAGGTTTACCGTTATACCTATGGGAGGTTGAGATGATTACATTAAAAGATATTGCCACAGAAGCTGGTGTCAGCACCATGACTGTTTCCAACGTTATTAACGGAAACCATCAAAAGGTTTCCGCCAAAAACATAGAATTGATAAATGACTTGATCAAGAAACACAATTATGTACCAAATCTGTCAGCTAGAAGTTTAAGCTCTAAATCCACCAAAATTATTGGCGTCATAATTCCTATCGGTGAGAATAACTACAATTTCTTTAAAGATCCCTATTTAAGTGAACTCATCGGTGTCATCGAGTATTCTGTAAGAACAAAGGGCTATTATGCTATGATCAGGGCTGTTAGTACCGTTACCGAAATTTCTGAACTCACAAAAAACTGGAGCATGGACGGTGCCATTTTCTTATTACCCAATTACGATGCTATCCTCAAGAAAATTATCACAAAAAATCACATACCCATGGTCTTTCTAGACAGTTACTCAGAGTGCAAGGACGCCTTAAGTGTCGGTATCAACGACTATAAAGGGGGTTACCTTGCTACGAAATATCTCATCAACATGGGACATACTAAAATTTCTTTTGCAGGTCCTATCACAGAAAGTGTTGTCAATCAACGTTTTGCAGGTTATAAGGACGCTCTTAAGGACTCTCATATCGCCTTTAACCCCTCTATCCTATTTCCCTATTCTCCTGTGTACGATTTAGGCGTTCAAGCAGGCAAGGAAATCACCGAACGAAAAGGCGAAATCACAGCGGTATTTTCCTCTGCGGATATTATGGCCTTAGGGATTATGGAGGGTGCCAGAATCAATGGTTATGTGATTCCAAATGATTTATCCATCATAGGTTTTGATAATATCGAGGCGTCTATTATCTCTTCGCCTAAGCTCACCACCATTTCACAGAACATCACAAAAAAAGCGGAGCATGCCATTGATGTCCTAATTGAAAAAATCAACACTGGACACGTCAAAAACAGTCACACCATTTTAGATGTAGAAATCATCGAACGACAATCTGTTTTACAATATTCAAAAATAAATGGAGCCCAATAATTAGGGCTCCATTTATTTTATACCAGCTTATCCAAATACCAATCCTTTAATACCGCTTCCGCTTTCTTTCCGTATATAGCAAAATCATTGTTTTCACAGGCTTCATTCTGTTTATGTAAGATATGTTTCCAGTCCCACCAAAAGAAGCCTTTAAACCAATCTTCACCAAAAAAGACTTTCATACATGATTGATAGAATTTCGCTTGTTCTTCTTCGTCATGGGGCAGTTCGTTGTGAGAAAAATCCCATGGCATCGTTGCACAACCATGTGCACTACGACATCCAATCTCCATGAATATAATTGGTTTTTGATATTTCATATGAATCTCTTTTATTCGAACTTTCACTTTCTCCCAACTTTCTATCATTTCCTCTTCCGAAGCGCCACCAGCTTTTGCTACAGGATAATAGGCACTCGTTCCAAGATAATCAACGGCATCCCACCATTTTATACCCTCTTCTTTTCCATGATTTGCATTGTAAATCAATGGACCCTTATAAGCTTCACGAACGTTTTTTATAACGTCCCGCCAAAGCTCTTCCTTATGTTCAGTTCCAACCATTTCACATCCCAGACAAAACATTTCGCATTCAGAATATGCCGCTATTTGAGCATAATGGGTAAGAAATCCATTATAGCTATAGAACCATTTGCTCCAATAATCGCCTTCTTCAGGAAATGAAATTCTTGCTCTCCAAAGTTCGTCCTCGCAGTTAATCATCGGCTTTAGGCATACTTTAAACCCCATTCTATGTGCTTCATTAATAATGCCAATGAGTTCCAGATCTGTAGGTGTTTTATTGTAGTCAAACTTGATTTCTGTACTGTTGTAACGTTCCTGGGTCACGACCATACATAATGCTATCCATTCAGTTCCTGTATTTCGGAGCTTTTTCAAGGATTCTACCGCTTGGGCAAGGGCATATTCACCTCTTGTTGCCATAAATCCATAACTAAATCCTTTTACAAAATCGTTATTAAGCATATTTTCATCTACGCCTCCATATTACTTTTAGACTTTGAAACCTTCTATAAGACGTCTTAGAGACATTGCAAGTTCTGAAAGATTCTCACTTGCACTTGATATCTCGTCAATCGATGCACTTTGTTCATCAATAGCTGCTGAAGCTTGTTCTGTTGATGCAGCATTTTCTTCAGCGACAGCTGATAACGTTTGTATCACATCATTGACTTGTTGCTTTTGCTCATCCATAATGTGGCTTGATTTCTCTATAAGTTTAACCATCTGTCCAACTTTTTCCATAGCATGAGTGATATCTTTGAACTTATCTCTTGTATGATCAACACTTATTTCTTGATTTTTAACAATTTGTCCAGCTTCTTGCATCTTTTGAACAGCTCTTTTTGAATCGTCCATAAGTTGCGTTACCATTAAATCAATATTCTTAGTCGATTGCGTAGACTGTTCAGCTAATTTCCTAATTTCATCCGCTACTACAGCAAATCCTTTACCTTGCTCCCCGGCTCTTGCCGCCTCAATAGCCGCATTTAACGCAAGTAAGTTTGTCTGCCCAGCAATGGAAGCAATGATGCTACTGGCAGCACTTATTTTACTAGAGCTTTCATTGGTTTTAAGTATGCTATCATAGACTATACCCGCAGCATCGCCATTAGCTTTCGTATTAATTTCTAAATCTTTAACGATTTCTAAACCTTCTAGAATACTTGTGGTTACGCTTAAAGATGCTTCACCTAAATATCTAATGTTTTCTTTGTCTTCCTCTATAATATGACCCAGCACCATTAATTTGTCAGCACCTTGTGAAGTGCTTTCTGCTTGATCACTAGCCCCTCTGGCTATTTCATTAATCGTTTGTGCCACTTCCTCTGCTGATCTAGATGATTGTTGAGATGTTGCTGATAATTGGTCTGAAGTGGTAGCAAGTTGCTCAGCAGAACTGATTGTCTTGTGAATAAAATCCGCAACACTGTCTCGCATTTCTTTTACCGACCGAATCATTATGCCTATTTCATCTTTTCTCTTAATGAATTTTATCGCTCGATCTTGCGGATCAAATCTGAAATCAAGCTGTCCTAAGTTTTTCATAACCTTAGTAATAGCAATGATTGGATTGACGATATAACCACCTAGAAAGTAGGAAGCAAAAGATGCTACTACCAGAATAACCAATAGACCTAATAATGCAACTTTTATCATTGATTCAAAGCCGGCTCTGATAATTGATGTAATATTTTGGTTTGGAACACCAACAAAGTAAACCCCTATCACTTCATTATTCTTAGATAAGATTGGTTTGTAAATTGTAACATAAGATTTACCAAGAATCTCAGCTTGTCCAATATATTGATTGCCATTATTGAGTTCCTGATACGCCTTTCCTTCAGGATCTAATACTGTTCCTACCGCTCGCTTACCTTTATCATCGGTTATAGACGTTAATACCCTTGTATACGAAGCGTCCTGCTTCGAAAATATGGTAGCCTTTACACCAAGTCCTTCAGACAATGCATCGATATAATCAAAACGGCTATCAATAACTACACCCTCTGCATCTACTAATGCACCTTCATCTGTTAAAGACAGATCTCCAAATTGCTCTTTGATATAGAGTTCGAGCATACGCACTGAACCTGATAGCCTTTCATTAAATTGAGAATCAACAACAGAATTCATCACTTTGTTACTTTGATACAAAGTGATCATCGAAGTTGTTACTGCTGATATATTTACCAACAATAAAATGATAATAATTGATTTTAATTTTTTAAGATCAATAACATAACCAGTTTTTGGATTTTAAACTTTTCATTTATATTATGCCTCCACGTTTAGTCTTTTGAGTAATGTTACGTTTTAAATCACTCTGAATCTAGTTAATATTTTACCATGTATTAACCAGAAAGGGAATGGATAAAACAGCCATCTCAGGATTTTTGTTTGGATTGAATCCTGTCTTTAATGTGCTCCATCTTCGCATCTAGTTGGGCACTAATTGTAGAACATGCCGCTAATTCTGCCGCCAATTCTTTGGCTTCATCTTTAGGTAGGTCTTTTTTATAGTGTACTTTATGTTCTAGGCTCGCCCAAAAATCCATTGCAATGGTCCGAAGCTGCACTTCCACTTTCATCATTTTCTTACCATTCACCAAGAAAATCGGTATTTCTATGATTAAATGCAAGCTTCTGTAGCCGCTCACTTTAGGCGCATTGATATAATCTCTCCGCTCAATCAGCACAATATCATCCTGCTTCAGTAATAAATCCGCCATCATATAAATATCTTTTGGGAACGAGCATATGACCCTTACACCAGCCACATCAAAAATATTCTCTTCAATAGACTCAACCGTAAAGGAATGATTTTTCCTATTTAGTTTCTCCATGATTGCTTCGGGATTTTTCAATCTCGACTTGATTGTTTCTATGGGATTGCGTTCATATTGAAGGGAAAATTGTTCATTTAATACTTTAAACTTTGTTTCAACTTCCATAATAGCGCAGCGATAATACGACATAAGGACCTGATAAGGCATGGTATTTTCCTTAACAAGCTGCATACCATCGTTATTAATCATTTCTTTAAATAAAAAATCTCTGATTTGGTCTTTTAGCATATGATAATCCTTTCAAGGGTGATTGTATATTTTGAGTGTTTTGGATTCGTTAGTTAATCCAAAAGTTGCTATCTACTATAATATACAAGATTACGACGAATATCAACAAAGACCTTAATTAATTTGTTGCATTATAAGTTCATGTTGTAAAAAGAGACGTGAAGATAATAAATCCTCACGTCTCTTTTGTATGACTCTAATACCAGCCAAACTTTCTGCTTACTGCACACCATTTTTAACAAACGTATCCTTATATAGAAAATCAGAACCCGAGATATGTTTAAACACCCAAGTTAATAAGAACTTAAGTATTTTCTTTCCATATGCAACCTGATCTTCGTCAACTGCTCTAAGGTCTAGATTTTCAACTTCTTCAATCAATTTATTATGTTCAATAATATGAGCGTCTTTAAACTCATAATTTAGTTTATGAAATAAATCCTCCTCATATTTGAAATGAAATACCGTATAGTCTGTGAGTCTTTTGATAATATGAACCATTTCATCATATATGTCATCACCCTGAATTGCATTTGTTAATAAATCCGAAAGTTCGCTGGTAATGATAATCAGTGCTTTGTGTTGCTCGTCAATTGAATTAATACCCGTCTCATATTGCTTGTCCCATTGAATCATATGTGTTCTCCTTGTGTCGTAATAGTGTCATTCTGCCTCATTATACATAATTTTACAGGAAATATCTAGCATTGTATTGTAAATTTTCATTCAGGTGACACTTTAAATTGTTAATGATTGAAAGCTATCCAGTTAAATGTTAAAATATGTTAATAAGAGTGAATGCATCCGATTACCGGAGGTGTTAAGATGAAAAAAAATAGGATAACCATCAGGAATGAATTCTTCGTTATAGGGTTGATCAGTTCGCTGGTCATATCCCTGGTTTTTATATGTTTTTTTTCCTTCAATCTGTATCAATCCAGCATCAATGAAGCAAAGCAAAAAATAATGACCTCCAATTTAATTATGACCACAAGAATAGAAAATCTATTGACTAATATGGCTATGTCCGCCAATATATTGGGACAAGATCAATTAATCACCGACTATACGAACCGCAGTACCGTTGAACAGCGTTGGGTACATGACAAATATATGGCAATCACAAAAACAAATCCCAATTTAAAGTATTGTTATTCCGCCTATGAAGATGGTACTTTAGTCATCAATGATTATATGCCTCCGAATGGATATGATCCCACTAACAGACCTTGGTACCTCTCAGCCATAAAATTACATCCCGACATTTCAATTGGCCTACCTTACCAAGATGTTTTAACTTCTGAATGGCTCATTTCTATTTCCAAAGCTTTGGTGGATGATCATGATAACATTACTGGTGTCGTTGCTTTAGACAGTACTTTAGGTAATATAAATAAGCTCATGTATGAAAGCAGGTACTATGAATCCCAATCTGATTATGTAATCAACAGTCATGGAACTATTTTAGTTCATCCTAATCTAGACTATATCGGCAAACAGATAGAAGAATTGTCAACTGGGTCTCATATATTATTTGCAAAACCTTCAGGATTTGCAGAATATTCAATTACATCTGGAAAAAGGTTAGCCTATTTCAAGAGACTTGATGCAGTCGATTGGATTATCGTGTCTGCTTTGGATAATAAGGAAATCACTAAACCCATACATATCAAAGTAAGCTTAAGCGTACTCTTCCTTGCAATCGTATCGATCATACTTGGCTTATTACAAGTCATACTGTATGAGAACAGATTTGTTAAACCGTTGTATATTCTGAAGGCAAGGATACAAGAGATCACTTCCGGCAAGAATGCGCTCCATGAAGCCAATCAGTTTTCGAACTACGAAATAGATGAGATTAGTCAGAATATAGAAATGATGGCTGAATCATCACTTAATAAAAAGGCCTATGAATTAAGGTTGATTCTTGAATCTACCAGCGATGGTATTCTTGTTCTTGGAGAAGATAAAACCATTATTCACTATAATCAACGATTCCTTCATATGTGGAACTTAGAAAAAGTAAAACCTTATCAAGATTATGATGAACTCTCAAAGGATAAGAGGGTAAAATCAGATGATTTAGAGCAAATATGGGGAGGAAACGCGAATCAGCTAGATGTAATTCATCTCACGAATGGCAATGTTTTCGAAAGATTTTCTTGTCCAGTTATGGATGAAGGGATCATTGCTGGTAGGCTATTAAGCTACCGAGATATCACTGAGAAAATGCGGGCAGAAGCCCAGCTTAAGCTGTTTGCAACTACCGATGATTTGACGGGTCTGTGGAATAGGCGCTACTTTATGGAGCAGTCTGAATATGCATTCAATCAGGCTAAAATGTGCCATTCTGACTTGGCACTTATTCAGTTAGACATCGATTTATTTAAAAACATTAATGACACCTATGGACATGCTGCAGGTGATGACGGCCTTCGTTTTGTTGGTAAAGCCCTACGGGAGTTGCTAAGAGAAACTGATTTAGTTGGTCGAATTGGTGGCGAAGAATTTGCAATACTGATAGTCGATACTGACCCGCTGATTGTTAAATCTTTAAGCGAGAAAATCAGGTATTACTTCCAATCAAATACCTTTACCACCAGCGGACAGGCATTGTGTTTTACTGTGAGTTTAGGTATTGCTTTTTATAATGCTGATGTTAAGGATATTGATCAATTGCTTGCCTTAGCCGATGGTGCGTGCTACAAAGCCAAATCATCTGGAAGGAACCAAACCTATTGTGATTTGCCTATGAAAGAGATGCTTTAGATATAAAAACCCCAACTTCAATTTTATTTTGAAGTTGGGGTTTTATCATTATTATTGAAAAATCGTATAATCCAATTGATTCGTAGCTGCAGGCTTTGGATATACCGGTTCTACCCCAGCTCTATTTGCTTTTATAAACTCAATAACATATTCTCGCATTTCATAGGAGAATCCATGACCAATTCCTTTATCTATGACAAATACACCTTCACCACCTGACGCTCCGTAGAGTTGAGTGAGTTTTTGAGCTCGTGGTAATACATCCAACCCCCATAACTTAATGATCAGCTTTCGCTCAAGTTCTCCATAACAATCACTATAGGGTACGACGTTGTTGGTATCTTTCTCACCCATAAACAACAACCTGGCAACTCCATTGTGCTGTGTAAGACTAAACTCTCTCCCTGTAATTGCTTTATAATCAGAAACACCAATTGGGAAAATGAGTTTCTCGTTTGAATGGCTAGCTAGTGGTAAAATCAGATCATCAGTCGTTCCCCCAGAAGCATAGGCTTTAACTAAATTTGGATACAGAGTTGCAAATCGATCATCAAAGGTTCCTTGAGCGGAATACCCATACATCATAACCTTCTTCTCAAGTCCAAATCCCTGACTATTCAAGTAGGTTAATGCATGATCAATCATCTTAGCAATTTGTCCTGTGATGCCCTTAAAATCGTCCGGATTATATCCCTGTTGAATAAGGTCATTTTTTATTTTTGGACCCACCGAGATGTTACTCAATAACGTATCTATTATTGCAGTGTCTCGATCCAGTGCATGGGTGTAAAATGCATTTTCTTCATTATTTAAATAATGAACGATATTGGGTCTAGCAATAAGTGGCATTAAATAGGGCATCATGAGTGGCGAGGCGATATCCAAGCCATTGGATTGTCCCTTTTCTAATTGACCTTTTAATGCAATCAATTTATTCGTATATTCACCATAGCTGCTGTCTGAACCGTTATTAATGCCTTCAACAAGTAAATATTTCTTACTGGTTTCATTTTGGTGGTTACCGGCATGATTGGTACCAGGGATAACCAGATAATAAGGCCAATTAAACCCTTTTTCAGGGGTAGCAGGTATGTAGATGACTTGTCTCTCATTTGTAACCTTCAACTGTGTTGGTAAACCGCTGGAGACAAGGGTTACGTTAATTTTTGTCCCATCTGTTTTATAGACGTCCATGGAATAGTTGGCATTAAAATCTAATACATTTTTACCTGAAAGGGATTGTGGCGTCGTAAAGATGATGGTTTCACCCTTCAACTCCCACATCATTGGAAGCAGTACACCTTCTTTTCTGATAGCAACCAGTTCCAACATTGCAGAAGTCATTTGAAGATTTTTAAGTGGTATCACGGGGTTGTAAGCATCAACAGCCAACTTTGTAACGTTTGTTTGCGTTGTCGGACCATTTGTTACAATCCCTGCAGTCAAAGTAGGTTGATCCCAAGTTGTCGTTCCACCAATAGCATCTGCAACTGCGCGAATGGGCACATATGTCGTACCCATATATACAAAATTAGGGGCATCAATTTTTCTACCATTCACAATGAGTTGTACGGCATCGCGTTTAACCTGAATCATTTCAAAAATGTCTTTTGATACAGCTGTGCTTGTCATGAGTACTAAAACCAATAGTACGATCATGAGTCTTTTAAGATTTGTTTTCAT
>CAZJIO010000039.1:0-8138 GCA_964546035.1 uncultured Eubacteriales bacterium
GATGCTTCAATTCGCGAAGGAAGGGAAGTTCGAAGTCAAAAAAGATGAATTGTGAGCTCACTGTCTCACAGGTGGAACCCTTATTCGACAGTGTTATAAGGACGTATTATAAACTGGATGAACTCGGTATCAAAGAGGTAGATGGCGAGATTGTATTTATTGATAACATGGAGGTGAGCCATGAATAACTACAGCTCCACACTCCATGATGAAAAGACGTTCTACTCAGCTTTCTTGCGGGATCTTGATCAAGCGAAAGATGAAATTATTATTGAAAGCCCATTTATTACCTCATCCAGAATGAAAATGCTCTGGCCAAGTCTAAAACGCGCCTATTCCAAAGGAATTATGGTCTACATCATTACCAGAGACCCAAATGACCACAGTGATGGCTACGAAGTCCAGTCAGAGAGTGAAATTGAGGCGCTAGAAGCCTTTGGGATCCAAGTTTTCTTATGCATTGGTAATCATCATCGTAAATTGGCTATCATCGATAGGAAAGTGCTTTGGGAAGGAAGTTTAAATATACTGTCACAAACAAAAAGCAGAGAAATTATGCGCCGCCTGGATGGCGGCGGCTTCGCCGAGGATATGTTTAATTTTTTGAATTTTGGGAGATACATATAAAATGCTATACTTCGACCATATGACGCAAAATTCTGGTTATCAAATTAATGAGGCAGATATCGAAACAACAATTCGATTTTTAAAATCTCAAAACTTGCCTAGCACCAGAGAAGATGCGATTAAGCATCTTGAGGAAAAGGCCGCTTTAGCACACATGGCTGCGCATAAAATCGTGGATGATGAACAATCTGGGAAAATTGATCCTATCAAGCTTAAGAAGGATTAAAACGAGAGTACGTCTGAGGATTTAAGTTTTAAGGCTTTTAGCACACGCTCCAATGTCTCAAGAGTAGGATTTTCTTCATTACGCTCAATTCGAGCATAGTAATTGACACTGATATCAGCCTTTTTGGCGACCTCAGATTGTTTAAGTCCAAGCTTTTTGCGTGCGTCTTTTAGTTTTTTACCAATTTTTTGTGGCGACATATTAGTATTATAGATCTTACGCTTTATAGGTGGAAAGATAAATCATTGTTCATGATCGTCAGATAACCGTATTCACTCTAAATCAGTTTTATCTAGCTCACCCAACCAATATTCTCGTGTTTTCTTCCGCATTTTTTTGTCTGTGGTGATATGGTATCTAAAATCAGCTTGAACTAAGTATATTAGACCACGCACAGCGTGAGATATTGCAAGTATACTTCCAACCAATTTTTCAGCTCGCTCAACGTCAAATTTAATTTCGAAAAAACGATTCCTTCTTCTTTTGTGTTTGGCAGCACCTACCAATCTCAAATCTCTTATGAGTAGATTATCCATGTCTTTACCGTCTAAGTATACTGCCATACCATGTTTGATTTTATTATGTGCTCTGATAAGTACTCCGTTACTAACTTCTCGATTTTTGATAGTGGTCTTGATTGCTTTAATAATATATTCAATAGATTCAGATAACTCAGTTTCGTTGACGCCAAAAATTTTTGAAAGTGTCTTACTTGAAACAATATCAAGTTTTTTTAACACACTATCTGGCGACCGCAATTTTCCCATACTTGCCATAAAATTCTTTGCTTCCTCAGTTGTTGCTTCAGCAAGTAATAAACGCTCCCAAATGTCCAAATCAAGCGATTTTTGGTGTCTTTTGCTCACAACTAAAAGCCATAACGCTAAATCTTCTGTAGCTGATACAAACTCTTCAATTATCCGAAGTTTCATTAACTTCTGATTGTTTGGTTTAAAATCTTTGTTATTTTGCAACTCATCCAAAAATAACTTAGCAGTGTAATATCTTGCCTGAGAAGCAAAAATATCGTAATTCTTAAGAAATTGAATGGTGTTAATCATTATTAGACTTTTCTTGTTTTAATCTAACCATAGACAAGCAAAATAAAACTTGTAGTAACCTATCGGCTACATCAATACGCGTAAAAGCATTTTTATTTATTCCATGAGCAAAGTTATTTCGTAAATTCCAACCAATTCTTTCTGTAAGTAGAACTCGGAAGTAATACTCCACGTGATCACCGAAAGCACCATAGATTTGCCTAATGACACCTCTTTCCAGCAATTTATTTAACGACTCAACATCATAACCATCGTCATCATTGGAAGAAATAAAAGATAAGTTATTTAGTCGATATATATTTCGTATCGAATCTTCTATTAAAGGAATCATTAAACAGCTAGCTGATAGGTAATCTCCAGACCAATATTTCTTTAATACCTCAAAAAGAAAATACTTGTCATCTTCTTGAAAAACAGGCGATAAAGCGAGTTCGTTAAAAACCTCCTCAACCTTTTTTATTTTAGTTATCTCTCCCAATACAAGTCGAAGAAATCCAGACTGAAAATGCAGGTTTTGTGAAAAGTGATTAAGCAGGTGCCTTTCAAAATCCTCTTGAACCGACCCATACTTAGCTGATGAAAAACCATCAGCAGATAAAATTGAGTGATTTCCAAGGCTTAGATATACAAATTTACTAGAAAATTCTTTGAGTTCCTTTTCCATTTTATCTTTTCTAGGTACATAAGTGACTGCTATGTGCTTTATTATCTGGCTAATTTCATTGTCTCTTTTTGCCCCAAATGCAGAACTTAAAACAGCATCAATGTCACTTTTTTTGATTTCCATATCTATAGAAAACTTTTTAAGATCAAAACTTGTGTGTTTGCTCAAGTTGCTCATTTCCTGCTTTATTCTTTGGATTGCGGCTTTGGCGAATGAAAAATGAGCATAAAGCAAGTAAATATCAGACAGTTTTTCCAGGTAATTAACTACGAGTAATCCATCAGAATTTGCATAAAGATTTTTGCGATATGCCTGTTCTAACTGAGACAGCACAATTTCAACATTCCTTTCTGCTCCAGTTCTTGAATAGTACTTTGCTAGTAATGAAACGGCACACTCCACGTTCCATGCACTTGGGTTAGCAACGTTCATCAATCTTTTCAATCGATCTTCTAAGTCTCCAATCAGTCGTTTTTTATGAGCGCTAGTTAAAGTTTTTTCTTGCTGTCCATCAAGTATTAGCCATTCAAACCCATAACCCCATAAACCTGGCTTGTCATCCTCTGCAAACTTCGTTTCTGTATCAATAATACATTGCTTAATGTGATCAGATCTTTTATCGTCATTAATCAAAGCTGATAGAGCTAGCGCTCGTTTTAACTTTTGCTTGCATCCAAGCCCTTCATCTAGCGACTGATTACATATCTGTATTGTTGAATCAACAACATTTTGAGCCATCACGTAGTCGAATTTCCCATCCTGTGTTCGGCACTGAAAATCTACTACTAAATCAGCATAACGATTTATCAAAGACGGGTGTTTTGAGGAAATTGACCTTTCTTTCCAATACTCGATCACGTCACTGTCAACAAATTTTGAATCCGGAAATTCCACCGTAATTCCATCTTTTGTCGTCCCAGACATCATTGGAAAATAATATTTATTTTGTTTTTTTGAATCCTCGCTGTCATTTGCCCAAAAATAAAAAGCTATGTATTCAGCCTGATCAAATTTATCAGTAATAACTTGACCATCTGTCGTCAATAGACTTTTTATCTTTTCTGCGATAGTAAGTTCATCAATTTGTTCAATCTTAGAGTTTATCGAATTGAAGTACTTCAGCAATTTTTTGTTCATTAATAGCTTTGATTTTTCCATACCACTTAATTATAGGCATTTTTGTCTAAAAACACCCTCGGATTCACTGGTATGTCATAAATATTAATTTGGAAGTGTAGATGGACGCCAGTTGCCCAGCCAGTTTGTCCTTGGCTTCCAATTACATCACTAGTGTTCACCTTTTGGCCTTTGTAGACGTAAATTCGGTTGAGATGGGCATAGGTTGTCGTGATGTTATTTCCGTGGTCAATAATGACGTGCTTCCCATAGCCCAAAAAGATCTCTCCTGCGTAAATAACAGTGCCGTCCATTGCCGGATTTACTGGGGTATCTAATTTGCTTGCGATATCAATACCTGTATGAAATACCTGATACATGCTGGACTGTGCAAATTCTAGGGTGATAACACCTTGGGTTGGCCAAACTACTGTGGGATTAATCTCTGTGACGACCTCGCCGCTTGTGGGATCTTTTATTTGAATTGCTTGTGTTGAGTTGTTTTGGCCTACCAACTTGTCAGAGATCACGTTGATACCCACCTGAGTCAATAAAATAACCGCTATGACAGGTAGCATGAGAATGGTTAGAAAAGCTAATAGGACGTATTTGAGTTCTTTGCGAAATGACCAGAGTGTAAATACTAGCTTCGGATTCATA
Organism: uncultured Eubacteriales bacterium; assembly: GCA_964546035.1. Taxonomy (GTDB): domain Bacteria; phylum Bacillota; class Clostridia; order Lachnospirales; family Vallitaleaceae; genus CAZJIO01. The sequence goes on from CAZJIO010000039.1 coordinate 4,355, forward strand.
GCTAGACATAGACTTCCCGTGGATCGGTCGTGAGGAGTGGGTGCTCTTGCTCAGAGGCGACGATCTTGACGGCAACATGATTTTGATCGGCAATAATTAAGGCTTCACCTCGATCACAAGTTAGTAAGTAGTGTTGCTCATAGGCAGATAAGTGGAACTCTTCGGCAACTTTTTTAATGGTGGTCGTGTCTTGGCGCATCAGAATACGAAGTGACGACTGACTAGCAATCGCTTTTCCATAATCCTGATTCAAAAAGTCATTGGCTTGTTGGGAAATTATCGTCACGCCGAGATAATATTTTCTGGCTCTACGGACGAGTCCTGAGATAAATCTAGCACTTTCAGGCTCTTGTAGGAGAATCCACCCTTCATCAATCACAAGCATTCGCTTCTGGGGGTTTTGTTTAACCTCGTTGTTCACGAAGTTGGCTACCACCATCATCATGATTGACCTGATGGATTCGTTTAAATCTTTGATATCAAAAACAATTAGGCGATTATCAAGGCTAATATTGGTCTGGGAATCAAAAACAGTTGACAGTGATCCTTTTACAAATCTCTCGAGTCGATCACATAAATCTTTATGCTTCATGGTTTTCAGGTTTTTGTAGAAATCCTTGAGGAGTGGGTACTCTGTAGTCTTTTGTCTCTTGGCATTTTTTCTAGGCGTTAAGTTGGCCTCTTTGTAGGTGAGAAGTAGTGCTCGATCAATAACGGCGCGTTCTTCCGAAGTTAAGGAGCCGACCATAAGAGAAATAAGCTCAGTTAAATCCTGAATATGCTCGGACAAGTTATTTTCAGCCGTAACAGTGTGTTGAGTGAACTGAAATGGATTGATCTTTTCTTTTGAAGTAGCAGATAGCTTGATGTATGTTCCACCAACACTTGCTGCTAACTGTTTGTACTCCCGTTCTGGGTCAATAATGATGACTTTGGTGCCTTGCATGACGTGACGTAAAATTTCGACTTTGGCGGTATAACTTTTGCCAGATCCAGATTGAGCAAAAATTATCGAGTTAGCATTGTTTAGGCAGTAGCGGTCAATAATCACGAGGGAATTATTGGATTTATTGATACCATACAAAATGCCTGACTCTTGGACTAGTTCTGATGACACAAATGGAAAGGTCAGCGCTGCGCTGGAGCTATCAAGATTACGCTTCTGTGCTAGTTTATTCTCGGCTCGTGGCAAGATTGACTGTAAACCTTCAATTTGCTGGAAGGTAGCGGGTTTAATATAGAAAAGTCTGGTCTGCATGACTGTTTCAAGGAGTTTGGTGACCTTGTTTAGCTCAATTAGAGTTTCCGCACTCACAGTCATGTAAATTGAGATTTGAAAAAGTTTCTCCATGCCTCGTTGAATTTTATCCTTAAGCTCCATGGCGGATTCAAGTGGATCAGTAATCTCAGAGCCTATGACCTTGCCTTCTTTAAGCATGGTGCGTTTGGTGGACTCAAGCTCGGTTATTTTTCTGATCAGTTTGGGCAGGGCAGTTAATGGATCAACTTGTTCGATGTGGTAGCTGATATCGATGTCATGATTGAAGTTAATGAGGTTATTAAGCCATCCAGTTGAAGCCACATACGGATAACCAGAGACAAACATTGTTCGGACGTAGCGATCATTGATCTGTAGATAACTAGATTCTTCTTTGAGTCCGGCATAGGAGATTAAATCTACTTGATCCTGTGTACCAAAAGCGATTTTTACCGCCTGATTGGTCATGGCTTTGAGTTTGCGTTTCTTTTGCCACGCTTTTATTGGTTTGAGGCTAGTGATTTTTTTCTTTAAATTAAACATAGTTATTTTTTAGTAAGGCTTCGACAGTTTCCCTCGTAATAGCTTGAGTTTTTAAGCTTTCATGATTGTAGAAGCCATAAAATAAATTAAGAATTTCAAGACCTGTTATGCTTCGCGCTTTCATCTGCATTCGCTCCAAGCCTCTAACGATAATGTCTTTTTCCAAATTAAGATGTTCTTTAATCAGTTTCATATCCTGATGACGCTCTGCATGTTTGTAGGATATAAAACCGACGAGAAAGGATCTTGTTGCCGGACACAAGCTTTTTAACAAATGCACAGTAGCCCTCGATTTGCTTTTTATAGGCAGGAATCGTTTCTTTGTCTTTTGTCTTACCAATATCCTCAATATAGCGGTCGATATCGACTTCACGCACTCTAACGAGTATTTGGATTTCACACGGAAGTGAGTTTAAAAAATTTTGAAAGCTATCAATAATTACATCCTGCTCTTCTTCACTCTTGAGCTCAAAATTGACCGATGAAGTTTCCAAGATTAATCGGTACTCATTATAAGGTAGTACTAACAAGTTATCGATTACTTCCTTGATCTGGATTTGTGCTCGACTACTTAATCTTTTTGATTTACTAAATATGCTCATATTATTTTTTCTCAAACTGATATCGAACAGCCACCTTGCCTGAGTCTATTAACTGCTCAAGGCGAACAAGGTCTGAAATATTTATTTCGGTTTTTTGATCGTTAGTGGCCATCTTTGTTGATTTTCGTTTAATAACGGCAATATCTGGAATTTCGGGAATATCGATAATACGATTAGATGTATCGTTTTTGTTGTAGAGCCAAAATCTAGGGCGAAAGTGATAACGTAGTACTACCCCAAGCCACTCAGCGACGACTTTGTCTTTAATACGAATAACTAGAACCAAGCAAATAAGGGTAACTATCCCTATTAATCCGAGTTTGTAGGCTACAAGCTTCATTATGGGAGCAAACAAGATGTAAATAATGGCAGTCCAAAGGACTGGAAACATGAGGATAAGAATCTGGGTCATGTTGAGTGATCCGGCTATCTTGTCCTCAACTGTAGTGATTTGTGCAGGGATAATGGTAGTTCTCATAGTTTTACCGTCCTTCTGGGTGTAGTAACCGATCTGGTAGCCTTAGAGGCAGTGCTGGCGCTTGAGTCGGTACTGAGCACATTAGTAATTTGACTCCCCATGTGGCGAACAGCACCCACACTGCGGGAGAATAAAATAAGTTGCATCATAAATGACGGAATTTTTAGGAGTGTTAAGAGAAGACCAATCGCAACTGCTACAGAGATCAGTGAGTTATTGGTTTGCTCTGGGAGTGTTAAGAATGTTCCGGCGAGCTGAATGGTTACTACATGTACAAAGATCATAAATACTGAGACAAAATATCCTTTGACTGCCATTTCCGCAAAGTCAGCTGTTTTGGGAATGGCTGAGAGTAGAAAAATAAAGGGAGAAAGAACCGCGCCAAGCGAAATAACAATTAAGCGACTGATATACATAAGCAGTAGCACAATCGCCACGATCAGGAATATTAAGAGAAAAATGAGAATGATGAACGGTGCAGTGCCGTTAGTGATGCTGGAAATTGTGACTGCATTGGATATCCAAGCGTGGTTAAGTCCTCCCGTTGCTGAAATGACTCCTGATACCAAAGCATTACTCGCTTTAATCGCATAATCGGCTAAAAATAGTGAGACGTTAGCGCCGAGAAAAGCTAAGCCAATACGGGGAAGTAGATGTTTGAATTCAATCTCTTCAAATCCAAAGGTGGAGGCACTCATAAACTGCAAACCCAGAAGTGCTACCACGAGCACAAACAACGTATCAGTAATTCCCACCATAATGAGCCAGAATTTTACGATTGAGGAATTTTCTAAAAGTGATGGAGTGGTTGAAAGAAAAGTCATAATACCATCAACTATTGGCTTAGTAGAACTCTCAACAATGTTTTGAATAAAGCCGTTGACTGCATCAATAAGTACTTGG
>CAZJIO010000039.1:8148-20712 GCA_964546035.1 uncultured Eubacteriales bacterium
GAATAACGCCATTCACAGCGTCGATTAACACCTGAGTTAAGCCATCACTGGGCGCTACGCTTTCTATTTGTGTTATAGGTAGGTTAGATGTTGAAGTGCTTGCGCCATCACCAACGAGAGCTCCGGAAAGAAATGAAACAATCGAACTGGCTGCAAAGACTACTACCAATCCCATGAGGGCATTTTTAATTGTTTTCTTAGCGTCCTCTAACGCATCAGGTTTACCAGATGAAGTTATGTAGACATAACCACCCCGAATTAAAAAAAAGACCGCTGCTGCGGCCGAGATAATCGTTATGATGGACAATGTGTCCGAAGTAAAAGTAGTTACCTCTGTTGGCGCATTAGTTGCGGCAAACGCTACCGATGGTGACAGAAGTCCTATGAGTATGGCTATAACCAATACTAATAATTTCATATTTGTTCATATTCCAATATTGGCGACTTACTGAGCCGCGCCAAATGCTCCAGTTGCAAGATCAGAAACAATATTTGTCAGCACAAAAGCGCCAAGCACGACAGCTAGGCCAATCGCTGAATACAAAATTGTTTTCTTGGAGCGATCTAAAGTTTCTGGGTTGCCGGAACTGGTGATATATCCAACACCACCCCACACAAAGAAACCAGCAGAGATAAGGCCAGCGAGTGTTACAAGCACTTGGATAACACTTTTGATAAATGTTTCAATTTTTGTAACATCAGCTGAGGCGGCGTATACAGGAGAAGCAACTGAAAGAGCTAGTGTTGCGAAAAGTGATAATGTGAGAAGTTTTTTCTTCATAACCTGACCTCCATACAAATTAATAATTTGTTAACGAGGGCAGGCATAAGTTACAAAAAAGCCCCTATCCGGAGGGGCAGCTCTGTTGAACTTGAGGGAATTATTATCCTAACCAGATGAAATGTCAACAAATAAATTTAATCAAAACTGTATCTCTATCCTGCAGTTGGCCAACTGATATTTAATAGATTCATGCCTATGACGGATTCCAAGAACTTGATAATGACGTAAGAGGCGGCCAAAACGGCCAGGCCAATTAGACCGTTGGTGATTTTCGCTTGGGCATCCTGCAACTTTTGCTTTTCACCTCCTGCCGTGATCCATTCCATGCCACCCATCAGAAGATAGAGCATAAATGCAAGACCGCCAAGAATAATTAGTGTCTGCCAAAGTACGGCAATTGTTACTGCAAATTGTTTTGGTGATTCTTCCGGCAAAGTCCCCCCTGGAACGGCTCGATTCGTGATGGCGGCATACACTTTACTTACCATACGGTAAATACCAATACTATACTAATTTCCTATTCTGTCAATCTATTTTCTCGGTTATCTGAGGCAATATCTACAAAATCACCTCAATTTGAGAGGGGTTGACTTTTGCTCAAGTATGCGTTAAACTGACCGCTCGGTAAGTAAATGATTTACCGATACATATGAAAAGAAAGACACAATCTACTACACGTCATCGTATCCTTGCGGTAACCGGCAAGCTGTTCTCCGAGCGGGGATATTTTGGTGTTTCAATGCAGGATATTGCAGCAGAGCTGGGCATAAGTAAAGCTGCTCTCTATTACCACTTCACCAGCAAAGATGCATTGGCTGAATTACTACTTCGTAATTCCCTCAATGAACTAAAAATTGAGCTAAAAAATGCCGTAAAGTCGAGCACGCTCCCGTCTGATGTGGTATTTACCATCGTCAAAACACTTCTCGATTTTAAAATCCACCATCCTGAAATTTCCCTCCTTGCCTCACTTGGGGCTGGGGATGATGAGCGAAGCCCAATTTTAGCAACCGTTATCGAAGTACGACAGGAATTATTTAAGTTTATTCGCACTCTCGTTGGCGGATTAGATTTTTCCCGAAGAATTACATATCGTGCAATTGCAGTCGTTGTCAGCTCCATGATCAGCCTCACTTTATCCCCGTTTTTACTCGAAACAAAACAAAGTTCTCGTGAGAAGGCAGAAGATATTTCTCGACTACTTCTTTCTGGAACCGGCCGCAATTCGGCTTAATAAATTACTTACCATCTTTTAAAGGACTATTTATGACCAAACCAAAAAACAAACTATCTCTCGTTGATTCTTTAAGGAAAAACAAACTACTTCTTGGTGCTGTCGTTGTGGCAGTTCTCCTGACTGGTTATTTCTTAACTCAAGACAAAACACCGGAGATGAGAACAGCAACGGTCAAACGTCAGAGCTTGACAGAAGCAATCAACGCATCTGGCGAACTGCAAGCCAAATCATATGCCGAACTTCGTTTTACGACTCCGAGTCGGGTAACGTGGCTTGGGGTTAACAAAGGTGACGTTGTTAAAAAATGGCAATCTGTTGCATCGCTTGATAAACGTACCTTGGAAAAAAATCTCCGCAAGAAACTGCTTGATTACCAAACAACCCGATGGGATTTTGAACAAACCCAGGATAACTATGATATCGAGGGTCGTGCCTTAGATGATGCTCTGTTGACCGAAGCCGAACGACGCATCCTGGAAAAATCTCAGTTTGGCTTAGATAAGACCGTTTTGGATGTGGAAATTGCTGATTTAGCAGCCAAAGATGCTGTCCTTGTTTCGCCGATTGGCGGAACAGTCATCAGTACTGGCGGACTCGTAATGGGAGAAAATTTAACGGCTGCCAATCTGGCTACCAAGTACATCAAAGTCGCAGACCTTTCTACTTTACAGTTTATCGCCCAGGTCGATGAGGTCGATTATGGCAAGATTCACCTCGGCCAAAAAGTTTCTGTGATGCTGGACGCTTTTCCGGATGAAACATTTGCGGGAGAAGTAAGCTACATTAACAAAGAAGGAATCAAAACTCTCAGTGGCGGCGTCACTATTCCCATCGAAATTACCCTTACCAAGGCAGATGATCGCCTGGTAGTTGGGCTATCCGGTGAGGCAGACTTTATCGTCTCGGAAAAACAGGATGTCCTCATCGTTCCCAGAGAATTCGTTAAAACCGTGGAAGGAAAAGAGATTGTGTATGTACTTGAAAACGGCAAGCCCGTAAGCAAAGAGGTTCAAACAGGCATTTCAACCGTTTCCCAAACCGAGATAGTTTCCGGTCTTGGGGAAAATCAGGAAATTATCTTACTAAAAAATGGAACGGGCACAAAAAATGAAGAAAAGTAATCACCTTCTTACCGTTTCCAACGTCTCCAAGATCTACCAAATGGAAGGAATCGCGGTGAAAGCCTTAGATGAAGTGTCCTTAACCATTAACCGCGGTGAATTTGTCTCGATCATTGGGCCCTCTGGATCGGGCAAATCCACACTCATGCATTTGATCGGCTGTCTGGATATACCAACCAGCGGCAAGATCATTCTGGATGGAGAGGATATTAGTAAACTCGAAGAAAGAGAACTATCGGAAGTCCGCAATCACAAAATCGGGTTCGTCTTTCAGGCGTTCAATCTATTGCCGCGTACCAGTGCCCTGGAAAACGTGACGATGCCCTTGCTTTATAACAGCACTTCCGAAGAACATGCAATTGAAAAAGCCAAGGCTGCCTTGGAAATGGTTGGATTGGGTGAGCGTATGTATCATCACCCAAACCAGCTTTCGGGTGGTCAGCAACAACGGGTCGCAATTGCCCGCGCACTTATCACTGATGCGCCGATACTTTTAGGCGATGAGCCAACCGGCAATCTTGATTCCAAATCAGGAACTGAAGTTATGAAAATATTTCGTAACCTTCACCAGCATGGCAAAACCATCATATTGGTAACCCACGATGATGAGGTCGCCAACCAAGCTGACCGTAAAATTTTAATTAAAGACGGAAAAATTGTTAGTGAATAAGTAATATGCCATTTAAATCATTGCTAAAAGTCGCCATACGAGCCATTAAAGCCAATAAGAGCAGGTCACTGTTGACATCACTTGGTGTGATTATTGGCGTAGCCTCAGTGATTCTCCTTGTCTCGGTTGGGTCTGGCCTCAAAGACTATATTACGAGTGAAATGCAGGACATGGGTTCAAATTTGGTGATGGTTATGCCCGGAGAAATTAACCTCGATAAATTAGGTGCCGGAGGTAGCGCTATGTCGAGTAGTTTTGCTGCGATGTCGGCGTCGAAATTGAAGTTAGAGGATTTAAGCACGCTTAAGCAGCAGGTGCCGTACCTTGAAGAAGCTGTCGGCTTAGTCATGGGCTCTGCCCCCATCCGCTACAAAAACGAGTCCAAGTCTACGCAGGTCTTAGGGACCACTGCCGACTATACCAAAGTGAGAAGTCACGAATTTGAATCGGGAGGCTTCTTTACGGAGGCTGATGTCAATTCCGGACGCAAAGTTGCAGTTATCGGCTATAAGATCGCTGATGAAGTCTTTGGTAGTCCCTATATAGTTGGCGAAAAATTTAAACTCGGCGAATACCGCTACACAGTAATCGGAGTAATAGCTGAATCAGGTGGGCAAGGTAGTATGAGTCCGGACGATAAGATTTATGTGCCCATCACCGTCGCCCAAAGGCAGTTTAATCAGGATCATTTAGGGATAATTTTTGCCCAAGCCAAGTCATCGGATGATGTTGCTCCGGCGGTGAGTATGACTAAAGAAGTCATGGGCAGACGCTTGGACTCCGAAGATTTTACCGTTCTGGATCAGAAAGAAATTCTCTCTACCGTTTCCGGCATCTTAAACACACTCACCATTGCCCTTGGCGGCATTGCTGCCATTTCTCTTTTGGTTGGAGGCATTGGCATCATGAATATTATGTTGGTGTCAGTGACCGAGCGTACGCAGGAAATTGGCTTACGCAAAGCCCTTGGCGCTAAACCTGAAGTTATCTTGACTCAGTTCCTTTTGGAGGCAAGCATACTCTCTATCGGTGGTGGAGTTATCGGAATACTTGCCGGAGCAGGAGGGGCACTACTGATCGGCAAATTTATGCCTACCACAGTTGCCTGGTGGTCAATTGTTCTGGCTTTTCTTGTCTCAGCGGGCGTTGGAATTATTTTTGGTGTTACTCCGGCTAAAAAAGCCAGCGAGCTATCACCAATTGAAGCTCTGAGACATGAATAAATTATTTTTATAGGAATATCGTATGAAAGACCGTAGAATCTGGATCATTTTCACAATCATTTTTGTCAATCTCTTGGGATTCGGCATTATCCTACCGCTCATGCCGTATTACGCGGAGAGTCTCGGCGCCAGCACCATTACGATCGGCCTTTTATTTGCCGCGTATTCTTTATTTCAGTTTTTGTCTGCGCCAATACTTGGTGAGTTATCCGATAAAATTGGCAGGCGTCCCATTCTTCTTTTTTCACTCCTGGGCACCGTCATTTCGTTTCTGTTGCTGGGAGTTGCTCAAACCATCCCAATTCTCTTTTTAGCCCGTATTGTTGACGGTCTCTCTGGAGGAAACATTTCAACTGCTCAGGCTTATGTTGCCGATATTACTACCAAACAAAACCGCACTCAGGGCATGAGCATTCTGGCGGCTGCGTTTGGTCTAGGATTTATTTTAGGGCCGTCTGTAGGCGGATTATTGAGTCGTTTTGGGTATTCCGTTCCTGCCTATGTGGCCGCAGCTGTATCTGCTATCGCCCTGATATTAACCTATTTTTATCTGCCTGAAACAGCCAATAAACAAACAGCAGCAAAAAAACGCAAGCTCTTTTTCAGTATGAAAGATTTCATCGATGCCTTGACCCATCCGAAAGTGGGAAGTGTGATGACTGTTTACTTTCTCCTCATGCTGGCGTTTGCCTCAATGCAGGGAACGTTCGCTTTATTTGCGGAGCACTCACTATCACTTAAAGCAGATACGATCGGTTTGCTATTTGGGTATCTTGGGGTGGTGGGTATTGCCATTCAATTATTTTTCTTAAAAAAACTCACCAAACGATTTGACGAAACACTCCTTGTCATTATTGGCGTGCTGTTGATGGCTGGAGCGTTTGGTCTCATGACTGCCGCCAGAGACACAATACATCTTTTTATTGCTATTACAGGCTTAGCTATTGGTAATAGTGTGACTAATCCCATTTTAACCGGACTGGTTTCAAAATTATCTGACGAAGAAGAACAAGGCAGTGCCTTGGGCATATTTCAGTCTTTAGCCAGTATTGGAAGGCTCATTGGCCCTTTGGCAGGAACGTTTCTTTTTAGCACGTATGGAGCCAAAGCCCCGTTTCTAACCAGTGCATTTATCCTCCTTGGCGCTGCGGGTGTCGGGTGGAATTCTTTACGAAAAGTAGAAAGTGCTAAATGAAAAAAATCATCCATGAAATACTCGCCATACTCCATGAGCACGTAACGGGAGTCAAACCACCGCCCGGGTTTATTGCAACCATGACAACACTAACCCTGCTCCTGATTATTGGCACGCTATTTTATTCTTTCCAAGAAGGCTGGAGTTATCTTGACTCGTTTTACTTTTCTGTCGTCACGCTAGCAACTGTTGGCTATGGTGATCTTCACCCTACCACTCCGGCTTCCAAACTTTTTACCATTGCCTTTATATTTATCGGCGTGGGTTTGGGTTTTATCATTTTCTCAACGCTGGCAAGAAGTTTTATGGATGGACGAGACCAAAGGATAAAAAACCTGGAAAAGTTACTCGGAAAGAATAAAGAAGAGTAGAAGCGGAATACGTTATTTGGTCGTGCTGTTGCCCCACTGACGCATTTTTTCAATAATGTCTCGGAGGGAGTTTCCCTTCGCTGTCAAAGAATACTCGACATGAAGCGGTATTTCTTGAAATGCTTTCCGCTTGACGATTCCCTCGTCTTCCAATTGTTTGAGTCGCAAAGCGAGAGTGCGGGGGCTGATACCTTCCAAAGATCGTTGGAGTTGACCAAAACGGCGTGTACCATCGCATAGATCACGAATAATCAGAATCGTCCACTTCGTTCCTATTATCTTCAATGTTTTTTCAACGCCACAGGAGTTATTCATACTATACTTATTGTAACTACTTTACAAAATGATGTGTAGACAGTATTGTATCATTATTATGAAAATTTTAATCTTTGGTGCTACAGGTAAGACGGGAATGGAAGCTGTTAAACAAGCTTTAGAAAAAGGACATGATGTCGTGGCCTTTGTCAGAGACCCCCAGAAAATGACCATAACTCACGAAAAGCTATCTCTCGTTAAGGGTGATGTGACAGATGTAAACGTGGTAGAGAGTGCCGTAGAAGGCGTTGATGGTGTTATCGTCGCTCTTGGCGCTTCTGCAGATATGCAGGCCGATATCGTACTTGCACAAGGTACGGCAAATATCATAGACGCAATGAAACAACATGGTATCAAACGCTTAGTCATTCAAAGTTCATACCCTATGAGCGGCTATGAGGATGGTATCGAATTCCTCAAACAAGTCGGAATGGGTGAGGAACAAATCAACATGATGAAACCGGTATTGGACGATAAAAGAAAACAGATAGAAGCAGTATTACAAAGTGGCTTAGAGTTTGTGGTAGTAAAACCCATGATGCTTACTGATGAAGCCAAAACAGGCAAATATCGAGTAGATGAAAATCTTGCAGTTAAACCGGGAGATAAAATCTCCAGAGCTGATGTTGCAGATTTTATGCTTAAGTCACTAATCAATTCAGATTTTGTTGGCAAGATAGTCACTATAAAGGACTAAAGACATTTCATAACTTCACTCAGCATAAATTAACTTAGCTTCTATAGGGGCCTTGCCCCTCTTTTTGCAAGGGTTTCCGTTTCACTTCAATAAACTGCGCTTCGCTTGCCCTTGCAAAATTCACCCCGCTTTTTGGATTCCCAAGTATGGGAAGTATGGCCATACTTCCCAACTATTAATTTTTAGGGAAGAAGCCAAGAAGGAGGTGAAAACCTATGAAACTATTAACAAAGGAGCTACTTAAGCGATTTGAGCAAGTCGGGAGACAAGAGGACTCAAATGACCCATTAGTAATTGCTAAGTTCTTTAATCCTTGCGGAGCTGGGACTTGGTACGCGACCGAATATGATCCTAATGACAAAATATTTTTTGGCTTTGTCTCAATATTTGGTGACTGGAATGACGAATGGGGTTCTTTTTCGCTTGAAGAGCTAGAAGACTATCGCGGCAAATTTGGTTTAGGAATTGAGAGAGATCTCTACTTTGGGGAGAAGAGAATTAGTGAGGTTGTCCCAAGTGCAAAATTATAAACAATTGTCCACCGCGGGGCCCCAACCCCGCGGATGGATATCCGAGAAAGGAAAAAATATGATCAGAATTCTACCAGTCTTTAAAGGTTATACAGTTGATATGAGGTTACAGGAATTTCGAAAGGTGCCACTAAATGATTTACCGGAATTTGTGCCATTTTTATCTGATAAAGGTGCATGCCTTTTTTATGAATTCAAACAAACTGAGGAAGGAAGAAAAGAGCTAAATAGATTCTTAGGACGTCGCGAAGAGTAACATTGAAAGGGGCTATTCGTCCTCGGCTTGGATCTGTTCCCATGAGCCAGCGAATGCCCCTTCTTTGGTTGAAATATAAATATCAATCTGATCAAGAGATGTTTCCTCGTATATACGGCTGATGTGTTTCTTAAGATAGATCAGGGTGGCATAGCCAGGACAGATAAATAGCAATGTTGGAAAATCATGACCAGTCACTTCGGAAAACTTGCCATCATCAATGTAATCACAGTATTGCTCGATACGCTTTCGGAGGGCAAAACGTGGTGAGCTGTCCTCGACCACTTCGACGAGATATCGCTTTGTACTCTTGGCTTTATCAACTCGTGCAAAATAGGCATCCGGTAATGGGTGGATTAGGTATGGATGGGCAAGCAAATCTGTTTTAGTAAAAAAATGGAGGGTATGACCTGAGCTTTCAGTTTCACCTCTAAGAAATAAAAAATAATCAGCCAAAAATAAGGTATGAGCAATAAATTGCTGAGATCGGATCTTTTCTCGATAAATCCGTTTCAGCGCTCGTTTATCAAAATCAACTTTGTCAGATAGGAGCTTAATACTGCCTGAAGATAGATAGTAGACTGCTGGTTGATTAGCAAGGCCTAGTGAGCGTGAGTAGTGTTTGCCTATGTAGTTTTGAGTGATGAGGTTTTTAAGGTGGTAGTTAGTCAGGCGAATGTTTGAGTGCTTGAGTAGTATTTGAAGTTGAAGGCTTGTTAGAAATCGGAATCTATAAAGATAATGAAGAATATCGAATTGTGCTTGCGGTAGTTTTGGACTGTCCATAAGTTTTTTGTTGGGGCGGCTTGAAGTGATTGTATCACTTCCTCTCCCTTATATATAAGGAATAAGAGGGTAAAAGAAAAATATAAAATACCGTACTATCAATCTAAATCAGAATTATTCATTTCCTACCGGTAGGTAATCAAGGAAGTGCAGAATACACCTTCTTATTGGTCTTCTTTTCTTTTGGTTTAATAGAAGTCTCATGTGATCCGTCGTACTTTTTGGCGTATAACTTTCTCGACGATTCGATCACCTCGTCTACTCTATTTTGACTGTATTCAATCTTTACAGGAATTGTTGCCCCAGAAAATGGCTCTTCTGGATTGAGTGCTCCAAGCCGCATATAGAAGTGATATGACGGTAAACTAGCGATTTCTCCCTGTTCTATATATGGTCTAAATTGTGGCAAGATCATTCGTTCGTCTTCGGGATTAGCAGTTCTAAAGCAAATGACTGTACCAGTATTAGCCAGGGCTACGTTAACTAGCGAATTATCTTCAATTTGTGAGGTAGTCTGATGAGCCAATATTGCGCTAAGTCTATATTTTCTGGCTTCAGAAAGGATTTGAGCAAATGCAGGCGTAGCAAAATTCTGAAACTCATCAACATATAAATAGAAGTCTTTGCGATCTTCCTGCTTCATTCTGGCGCGTTTGAGTGCAGCTAATTGAATCTTGGCCATAATAAGTACACCAAAGACACTGGAATTATCTTCGCCCACCTTCCCTTTAGAAAGGTTGCAAAGGAGAATTTTTCCCTCGTTCATTATCTGATCAAAGCTAATAGTAGATTTACCTTGCTCAAGAATTCGTTTTGCAGTTGGTGAAAACAAGAAACGACCAATCTTATTAGTAATTGGAGAGATCATTTTGACTTTCTGGTAGTCACCAGCCTTGGCAAACTCGTACTTCCAGAAATCTTTTAGATTCTCATCCACAAGGTTTTTAGTAACAGATTTTCTATAACTTGTGTTAATCAGCAGTTTATAAATAGTAAACAACGTGGCGTCTGGGACTGTAAATGCTGTATGAATAGTATTTCGAAGAATGTATTCCATTCTCGGCCCCGAGTATTTATCAGTGTAGATTTTCTGGAAAACCGAAATAATACTTTCCGCAATAAACTCTTTTTCGCGGATCGCTTGCTCTTCCGGGAGTCCTGGAGTTAACTCAAGTAAGTTGATCCCCATAGGATAGCTAATATCATCCGGATTAAAGTAGACAACATCGGCAATTCGCCCTTTGGGAATAACTGAAATAATTTGATCAGTCAGATCGCCGTGAGGATCGATAACTGCCAAACCTTTGTTGTTATCTACATCTTGCTTGATCATTGATAAAAGCATGGTTGATTTACCTGTACCAGTGGCTCCAAGGATATAAACGTGACGACGGCGTTCATCTTCAGTTAATCCAATTGGTGTATCAGCCCCACCATAAGTGTTTTTTGCAAAATAGATATCGAGGTTGGCGTTCTTTTTTAGTGATAGTGGAGCTGGAAGTTCTTTACTATGAAGTTTGGCTAAGTTCTCCGTTTTTGTGGTGCTGGTAAAGGGAAAGTGATAAAGATCTGAGACTTCGGTGGCGGAAAGAATTAGATTGGATAACGCGTTGATAAGCCGATGATAGTACAGCCAAAGAAGTAAATTATTAATGGATTTAAGTTTAAGGAATCGCTCGGGTTTAAGTGACTGAAATCCACCATTTGTAAAAGGTGATAAAGCTGCGATAAATCCCTTTTCTATCTTGTGCTGGCTAGTATGTGAGTTAGTGACTGTCAGAAACCTGATTGAGGTGTTAAAAAGCGGTTGGTCGATTTTTTGTTTAATTTGAGTTTCGATGATATCTCGATAAGTGCTGTCGGGAATTTTTGAGTTTAGTTTGATAATTGGTAATACTGGTCCCTCTCTACCACCAGTAAACACCCAAATCATTAGACCAACTGGGAAAAGTAATATCTGTAAAACCAGATATATTATTGAAGAAAAAACAGATCCGATCGGACTTGAAGAGTTGAGTTCGGTTAGAGCATCTTTGTTGTTTAGGAATATTGAACGCAGCCTACTTATTATCTGATAAGTCCTTGAACTTATTGGAGAAACGATGATTTGTACGGCAACAAGCTCATCTTCAGTTAACTTTGTCATGGTACCTGTCACATAAGCGATTGGATCATATTCTCTGAGATTGTCTTGTTTTTTTAGTGGAAACGCGAAGTTGTTTGTAGCTCTAATTTCAATAACATTTCCACTCATTAGATTTGGGTTTATATAGTCGTCTGACTCCGTAACTTGAATACCTGGCAAGTAAGAGATCAAATTCTTTTTAACGATTGATGCGTCTTCATCAGGAACACGCAAAATGTATCGAATACCCTTATCTTTAGATGAAACAATTTCAAAAGCATAGGATTTTGAGACATCGAGCAATCGATATATCCAATTTCTCTGTCGGAGTAAGCCGTATACCGAGCTAAATAGTTGTGTTGTGGTATAGGAGCTTTGCTCTGTAGAAGTTGGTGGTAATACTTCAAAAATTGTGACAGGTCTTTTCGACTCGAGCCAGGTGACATATATTTTAACTAACCAATATGCCAACCAGGTCAGAACGGAAATAGAGAAAATTAAGATAAACCAAGGCTTCACTAATTCAAATTGAGAACTTAATAATGCAATATACGGAGACAAGTAATTTAACAGTGAAGAAAACTCTTTTTGTAAAACTTGAAAGATAAGGTTATTTTCCAACATAACTACCCATTGTGTGGGCAGTTTTTATCATCAAAGAATAACAATTTTCGATGATGTCTGAATGATACTCCTGACCTGGGTTTTTCGCAAAGGCACTTGAGTAAATAGACTTGACAACGTATGTGTACTTGCTATACTATCACTATAGTGATAGTCTGTAATAAATACCTGATATGAAGCGAATAAGAGTACAACCACAAGAAAGTAAAAATATCCCCCAAATTGGTTCACAATTATCGGTTGAAGAGCGTCTCAAAATCATTGCCAATCTAATAGTTGATCGCATTTTAGAACAACAATTAGTTAAACAAGTAAATGAGCCATGAATACAGAGCCTGTCCAACAGCAAGCAGTTGCAGCAATCCGAATATCTTCTTTAAAACAAGGATTACAAGGTGATTCTCCGGAAGCACAAAAAGAGCAAATCGAGCGATTTGCTTTGAATCGAGGCATTAAAGTTAAAAAGTTCTTTATTTTCATGGAATCGGCATCCAAGGAAGAACAACCCGTACAAGAAGCAATAGATTACTGTAAAAATCCCAAGAATGGCATTCAACTATTTATTATCAAATCCATCGATCGATTTACGAGAGGCGGATCATATCTCTATGACCACCTTAAAATGCAGTT
>CAZJIO010000039.1:20780-27708 GCA_964546035.1 uncultured Eubacteriales bacterium
GAAACCAAGATGTAAATACTCTTGAGCACCTTGGTATCTCATATAACTGGAGTGTGTATAGCCCAACGAAGAAATCTGAGATCCTAGAGGCGGAACGCGCTAAAGATGAAATGCGAGATATCATGACTCGCATGATCGGGGCTGAAATACGTTATGTGCGTATGGGTTATCGAGTAAGACAAGCACCATTTGGTTATGTGAATGAAAAAGTTGAGACGCCCCACGGGAAGCGAGTTATTTTAAAGCCCCATCCAGAAGAATCTCTCTGGATTAAGAAAATGTTCGAGCTTCGTAGTCGAGGTACTTTGTCTGACCAAGAAATTGTCGATCAAATTAATGAAATGGGTTATCGAACACGTAAGCGTTATGTCCGAAATCCCAACGACCGTACTAAAGTTGTGGGTGAACGTGGAGGCAAGCCGCTCCAAATTAAACAATACTGGCGTTTTATACAGAATCCAATCTATGCAGGAGCTAACATTGAAAAATGGACACAGGGAGAAGTAGTTAAATCGAAATTTGACGGTCTAATATCAATTGAGATGTACAACCTAGCCAATCGGGGGAAATTTATCCTGGTTCAAAATGGTGAAGAAATTAAACTCTGGAAGAAACAACTCCCTGAATGGCAAACCAAAAAGTTGATTAATAATCCCAAATTCCCATATAAACGAGTTATTATGTGTCCTCACTGTAGTAAGCCATTATTTGGTAGTGCTTCACGCGGTCACTTAGGTAAGTATTATCCTGCGTATCACTGCAACAAACGTGGACATTATTTTAGAGTTACTTCAAAGGAGCTTGAAGAAACAGTCGAATCATTTGTGAAGAACCTTAACTTTACTCAGGAATATATCGATTCTTTGAAAGAATATGTTGTGACTCAATGGAAAGAGAGAGTTGAAAGCAAGCAAGAGGACGAATCTATAATTGATAGCAAAATTAAGGCTCTAAAAGCCTCTGCACAGGCCGCAGCTGACAAGATTAAGTATCTAAGTTCCGAAGTTGCGATTAAATATTTAGAGGCTGATTTAGTTAAAGCAGAGTGTGAAGTTCAAGAATTGGAAAAAGAAAAGATACGACGCAAAAAGACTCAAAATACTATTAATATGGAGGCGGTAATGAAGCGCATTGGTTATTTTCTGGAACACCTTGAAGAATTGTTGATAGATACGGCTAATCCACTTAAACGAGCTGCCTTCTTTGGGCTTATATTTGATGAGATGCCTACCTATGCAGATTTAAGTTCTGGAACCCCAAAATTAGCGCCATATTTAGCACTAAAAAGGGACTTAGGTGGTAACCTAGTCCCATTTGGTGACCCCAGGCTCTTGGAAACCGAACGAAATTATTTCCGATCTGGTCAAGTTGTTTGACCTGTTCTACGCCGATGTCAAAGCACTCGGCTCAAATACATTCCCGTAAGGTTTTGAACAATAGTTGATGCAAACAGCGAAACACATTTTATAATCAAAGTATATAAAACTAAAGAAACAAAACATTTGGGACTTACGTCTCAAATTTGAAAGACAAAATGCCAGTATTCAAAATCAATAACAACACTGCTCAGAAACTACTCCGTAAGGATTTCTCCAATGAAAAGGAGTTGCAGCATTTCGTTGAGAACAATCTTGAAGAGCTTTTTGGCATTAGGTTTTTAGCCTCAGAATACTCCACTAATCACGGTGGCAGAATTGACTCACTTGGTTTAGATGAAAATAACTCACCAGTCATTATTGAATACAAATGGGGCGAAAATAGTGCAATCATCAACCAGGGACTCTTCTATCTTGACTGGCTGGTTGAACACATCGCTGAGTTTCAACTGCTGGTCCAGAAGAAACTTGGTCACGATGTTGAAGTAGACACTGGTTCTCCTCGGCTAATTCTCATTGCCGCTTCATATTCAAAGTTCGATGAGTATGCCATCAACCGTATGGCTGAAAATATCGAAATGTGGTCGTACAACCAATACCCTGACTTATTTGAGCTGAAACTGGTTGCAAGTAGCCAAGCGAAACATAGAGAGAACGGTCAAAAAGTCACTAAGGTGAACTATGAAACATATAACACCGAGTATCACCTTGAAGGCAAGTCCGAGAAAGTAAAGGAGCTGTTCAAAGAATTGCAGGAAAGAATCCTTGCTTTTGATACTGAGGGAACTATCGAGGAATTAGTTCGCAAGATGTATGTGGCATACCGCACTAATAAGAACTTTGTTTACCTAAACTTCCGTTCAGATCGGATTTTATTGGACGTGGCACTTACTGCCGAAGAAATCACAAGTACAGATAAAACAAAAATAAGAGATATGCGTGGCGTTGGTCATCACGGTGCTGGTTTTACCAGATATGAATTGAACAGTGTCGGTGAGATTGAAGAGGCTATTGCTCTTGTGAAAGAAAGTTATGAGCGAACCAAATGACAAAACTCTTTTGCAGCAGTACTTTTTAGCACAAACCTCAGTGCTTCACCACTTATATTTGGCAAGTGAGGTTTCTAATCACAATCCAGATACAGGCTATAACCGTGAGAACATACTCATTGATTGGCTTAGCAGACATCTTCCTGAGTTAGTTTCAGCACGTTCTGGAGGAAAAATTATTGATTCACACCATAATGTGTCAAAACAGGTAGATGTAGTAATTTATGAAAAATCAATGCCACAACTTGGGGGAAATGAAAAAACATATTATTTTGCTGAGGGTGTTATAGCTGCATTAGAGGTCAAATCGAAGCTAACACCAAAAAGTCTAAAACAAGCGTTTCAAAATTTAGCAACGGTGAAAGTATGTAAAAAAGAGATGTCTGGGAATCTTTATATTGGTGGGAAAGTGAGAGTAAATCCATTTACGGGTTTATTTGCGTATGACACTTCATATAAAAGTCACGATGCTGTGCAAAAGGCATTGGATAAATGCCTGGCAGATTATGGTCCAATGATTGATTTCATTTGTATAAATCAGAAAGTATTTTTCCTATATTCTGCAAAAGGTGTCACTGGAGTTGATTATCAAGGTAATGAAACACAATTTCCTCCAGGATACAGTTTTGTGAGTAACGAGGAAGAAACAATTTGGCGACTTCTCTTTGTTCTCACAAATGAGGCACGATCATCAGTTGTTCACGGTTTTGATATGACAGCCTATTTTATGAAAAAAGGTAGAAATGAGTAACAAAATTGGTAGAAACGATCCTTGCCCTTGTGGTGCTATCAATGCAATAACTGGAAAACCAATCAAATATAAAAAGTGTTGTTTGGTAAAACCCAAGTCTCAACTCGCTCCAGAAGTAATTGCTCAGATGAAAGCTGAGTTAGATCTACAATCCCAAAAAAGAAGGCAGGTTTTGCGAACAAAGGGGATTTTTATAGATTTTCCTGCACCTCAGAATTATCAAGGGAGGTCTGTCTGGGCATTAGGAAGTAGACTTTATTATCATCCAGGTGAGGGAATGACTTTTCACGAAGCATTGTTTTTTGTGTTGGCTAAAGAACTAGGAAATGAGTGGATAAGTGAGCAAGAAGCTCTGCCTCTGGAGCAGAGGCATTTTATTCTGAAATGTCATCACGCCTATGTTGATTGGAGAAAAAGCAACAGTAATGAAATCAATCAGGTTGGTAATCAGCGATGGGCAGCAACGCCAAATGGTTACACAAAATCTTTATTATCATTGGCCTTTGATGTCGCCTGCATAATTCACGTTCACGGGCATCTGCCTGAGCAAATGATTCATAGATTGAAGTCAACAGATAGTAATTATCAAGGTGTTAGATATGAAATTGCTGTCGCGGCCATTTTTGCTCGTATGGGTTGTAAATTTCAATTCTTGGATGAACAGCTTGATGGACTTCAGCAGATTCCTGGTCATTGTGAGTTTTTTGCAACAGAACCTGAAACTAGTGTTACGGTTGCGGTGGAAGCAAAAAGCAAAGTTAGAAAAGGTGTGTTACACGAGCCAGGCCAGTCAAAGGATTTTCAACTTTGGAACAATGTGACTGGTCCATATAGAAATGCACTAACACAAAATCCAGAGGATACTCCATTTTTTGTATTTGTTGACGTAAATACGCCACCAACTCCAGGAGTTGATCCTCTTGAGAAGAAGTGGGCAGTGGAAATCTTAGAAAATAGAAAGAAAACTCCTGTAAACAAGCCAGATAATCCAGATCCCTGTACAGCGATAGTTTATACAAACTACTCCTATCATTACCAGACCGATCAGGAAGCAAATGCAAACGAAGCAATTACTGTTATACCCGAGTATCCAAAACACAGAGTTCCAGAAAGATTACTAGAAAAGTTGCAGTTAGCGATTGAGCATTACAGTTTCATTCCCAACATCAATAATGATGGTGAGATTGAGAATTAGTATGTATAAAGGACTACTCAATTTCTCTGACACAGTAATCCCTTCAAACGCTTGCCTAGTAACTCTTTCTCGCAAATGTGGTAAATCAAATTGTCGTTGCAATCGTGGCTATTTGCATAAAGCAACTGCTCTCAAATATAGAGTTGAGGGAGTACAAAAAATGAAGTATGTCAGGCAATCAGATGTATCTAGTGTCAGAAGACAGTTGTATGAGGTAAAGGGCATTGAGATTCTTGACCGCTGTGGGGATGCCTACACTTTTACAATTGCAGAAATGTATCCAGAGCTTGCTGGCACTGACATTATGGTCAAGGCATATGAGGTATTTGGACAGCAAAAGCTCCGCCCTGCTTCTTTGACTGCCAACTGATAAACAAAAATGTTTATATTTGGTAGACCAGATACTTGTATTTAGAATGGATGCCAGATGTACAGAGACAAAAGTAAACCACCACGAACTCCTCACGATACTCAATTTTGGAAGTGTGCAGCTAAACTCAAAAAGGATAAGTTCAAAACAATTGTCCACGCTCTTGCCTGGCACTCGTTACCTGCCTATACCTATCTCCTCAATTTATTGGAAACGGAAACACCACTGGAACGTATCACCATCTTGTTGTGGCGAGATCATTATCAAGTAGTCAGAAAGTTAGAGCAGCTTGGTTATGGCTCATTTTCACCATCCAGCATAAGAACTTTTCGAGAAAAGTATTTTAGAACCAATGATTCTCCCCAACCTCAAAAGGAAAAGCTAAAGATCGAGCATCAAATTACTTATCTTCAAGCTAAAAGACAATACATCGAGTCTCTTCTCAAAGAAGTCGAACCAATTGAAAAGCGAGTTTCTCTCACAAACATTGGTCAAAAAATGAGATTTGAGGTGCACGAAATCCTCTCTCAAATGATCAAATTGCAATCCCGATTGTCGTAAAAGTGTCGGATAAGTCTGTATATTCTTGACGTACTCGGTCTGCGAGTCATACTAAGTTCATATATTCAAATAAATACGGATATATCGAACTAATATGACATCACATAAATATCCAAAAGCTCCGCAAAATCTTCTCAAATCAGACGAATTGCTCACTCAGAAACAGCTCATTAGAAGGATAAACAAGCACACTGCTTTTACTTACCGATTGGTGGATATCCTCTCCCGACAAATTGACCAGATGGATAACAAGTACAGAGAGGACAAAGAAAATGGCAGGTAAGGCACCCTATAAACCTCAACTGATTGGTGATTATGAATGGGACGAAGTCTCATCTGCTCTCAACAAAATGATTCGTAGAAACAAAGAGTACGAAGCCTGTTTCTGGGCATACGTTATTCACCAGTCTGGATATGGTCTGTACCTGTGGCGAAGACTTGCTTTGATAGCTGCTGAGGATATTGGCAATGCTAGTCCTATGAGCCAAATCTTGGTGGACGCACTCGCTTCAAATTGGGAGCGTATGCACAAGCAAGCAAAAGAACCCACTTTGGCAAAACTCGCTTTAGTCTTTCAGGCAATTCAGTATCTGTGTCAGGCAAAGAAAACTCGGGAGGTTGATGACTTGAGAAACTTGATTGCTCAAGAATATGAGCATCTTGGCAAGAGGCTAGAAATTCCTGAGCTAGCTAAAGACTGTCATACCGCTGTTGGTAAAGCTAAGTATGGAAAATTTGGTGATAACGATGGTCGTGAAGAAGAACGTCTAAGACTTTGGAGGGCTGAATGGAACGTAGTAATACCAGAAGCATACAAAGGTAACTACTTGGAACAACTCAAAGCAGTAGAAAAAGAAATTATCAAAAGGAAGGAAGCAAAAAAGGAGTGAAAATTCCTTTTTTTATATTCGGTATTGAATATAAATCTGATTATAACTGATACGCCAAACAAAACTAACTTCAATTTACCCAAGTACGAAAAGCCAGAAGTTTCATCTCTTTTTCATACTCACAAAATAGTCCAGATCAGCACTAAACCTATATTGAACTAAATCAGATTACTTACTAATAAAAATGAATATCAAAGATGCAATCTACCAATTCCAAGACTATATGATTGTCCAGCGAGGATTTTCTCCACGAACTATTAGTGCTTACGTTTCTGACTTAGAAAAGTTTTCTCAGTATTTGTTGACTCGTCAAATGCCTACTTTGGTAGAAGAGGTGGAAACTCAAGATATTGTCAGCTATCTAGCCTACCTTACACACCCAGATGATCAGAAAGAGCCGATTCTTGTCATCTCAAGGGCGAGAAAACTTGCCAGTATTCGCTCTTTTTACACTTTCTTGAGGAAAAGAAGAATTATTAGTATTAGTCCAGCCGATGAGATAGATATTCCAAAACTTCCCAAACTTGAACCTGATTTTTTGACCATCAGCGAATATCAGAAGTTATTGAAAGTAATTGCTGAAACAGCTTCACCATTTTTCAAGTTCCGTGACCTAGCTATTGTTTCCTTATTTATATCCACAGGCATTAGGGTGAGCGAGTTAGTCAATCTGACACTCAATGAAGTGGATTTTGAATACCTGACCATCAAGGTGAGAAGAAAAGGTAATAAACAA
>CAZJIO010000039.1:27822-30702 GCA_964546035.1 uncultured Eubacteriales bacterium
TACTGTCTATTGTCTTGTCAAAAAGTACCTAGAGCTAACTGGCTTAGATAAAAGCAAAAAAGGTCCTCACCTCCTTCGTCATAGCTGTCTCACCACTTTACTAGCTAAAGGCGTAAACCCTGTGGTTATTCAACAACTTGCAGGTCATTCCAGCTTTGACACTACCAGACGTTATTTACACCTCAACAACGCTCAAATTAGGGATGCAGTACAAACTATAAATCTGAAAGGAGATGTATGAAGTTGGAATTTAGAAAACTAAAGTGGTGGCAGTGGGTTTTGGCTATTGGATTGCTGCCAATTACCTTGACTTTGTTTATTTGGGAAAAAAAGAATTGGCCTCAAAACAAAAAACTAAAATTTATTGCAGCAATATGGATACTTTTCATTGTATTTGGAGCATATCAGGAGCTGAAACCAACTCCTGCTCCTAGAGAAGTTGGTCAACAGCAGGTTTCTGAGCCATCAAAGCCGAATGAAGATAAAAAACAAGAAGAAAAGCCTTTTACAGAAGACGAAGCCTTACAAAAAATCAAAAATTATGAGTTTGAAAGCACGCTCAAGGGAGTTCGTAAGACCAGAACCTTAGTAAGTTACTTTGCTGAGTTGCAAAGTCTTGGCATTGCAAGCAATGGTAATTGGAAAATAAACCCAGCAGGCGGTATAGAAAATGCTTATTACGTTGTCTACGCTTATCAGGCTTATGGTGACTACAAAAATCCCAAGTGGTTAGTCAAAAAAGATTCTTTGCAGGCAGTAGATGAAGAATCAAAAAGTATTACTGCCGACCTCGCTCCTTCTGGTTACAGCCAGGAAGATGAGCTTATTTATGACTCATTCAATAGAAATCTTGGAACACTGATGGACACTAAACCGTCCTCGACAACTGCACAACTGGACGCAATCTACGAAGAGGCGTATCGCCAAACAGCCAAAGAGTACAAAATCACTGTTGATGAAGTCAAACAAGCAATTGCAAGGTCACAAAAAGCTAACGCAGTCAGATAGCTATATTCCATTTCTGCCCCGAGTGTTTTTGTGCCATAATAGTATGTGCATTTACATAGACTTATATAGATATAGAAACAGATATTCATATGACACAACCAAAAGTAACTCAGGAAGAAATAAATGGCATAGTGTGGAAAGCCTGTGATACTTTTCGGGGCGTTGTAGACCCCTCTGAATATAAAAACTACATCCTTGTTTTTCTCTTTATCAAATATCTTAGTGATGTTTGGAAAGACAAGTACGATGAGTACCTCAAAAAGTTCAACAATGACGCTAAAATGGCTGAGCGAGCAATGTCTCGTGAACGCTTTATAGTTCCTCCTCACGCTTCCTATTACTATTTTTTTGAACATCGTAATGACAACAACATTGGTGAGATTATCAACACGGGTTTACAAGCCTTAGACGAAGCCAATCGAGGTAAGCTAGATGGTGTTTTCCGCAACATTGACTTCAATTCTGAGTCAGCTCTTGGTAGAACAAAAGATCGTAATGCCAGACTCAAACATTTGATTGAAGATTTTTCAGATCCAAAACTTGACCTCAGACCTTCTCATATCGGTATTCAGGACATTATTGGTAATGCATATGAGTATTTGATTGCTCGCTTTGCCAGTGATGCTGGTAAAAAAGGCGGAGAATTTTATACCCCCGCAGAAGTTTCACTGTTGATAGCTAAACTGCTTGATCCTCAGCCAGGTGATCGTATTAGCGATCCTGCCTGTGGTTCTGGTTCTTTGCTCATCAAAGTGGCAAAAGAAGTTGGCAATGACAACTTCTCGCTCTTCGGACAAGAAAGTAACGGTAGTACCTGGGCACTGTGCAAAATGAATATGTTTTTGCACGGAATGGATTCAGCTCGCATTGAATGGGGTGATACTATTCGCAACCCTCTTTTGATTGAAGGTGACAAGCTGATGAAGTTCCACAAGTGTGTGGCTAACCCTCCTTTCTCGCTGGATAAGTGGGGTATTGAGGTTGCTGAAACAGATAAATTTGAACGCTTCTGGCGTGGAATTCCTCCTAAGAGCACTGGTGATTACGCTTTCATCTCTCATATGATTGAAACGCTGAATGAGTATGGCCAACTTGGTGTTGTTGTGCCTCACGGTGTGTTGTTTAGAGGTGGAAGCGAAGGAAAAATTCGCCAGAAGTTGATTGAGGATAATTTGCTTGAAGCAGTGGTTGGCTTACCTGCTCAACTCTTCTACGGTACTGGCATTCCTGCTGCTATTTTGATTTTCAATAAGGCTAAACAGACGAAAGATGTCTTGTTTATTGATGCCAGCCGAGAGTATCAAGCTAACTCCAAGCAAAACAAACTCAGAGAACAAGATATTGAGAAAATTGTTGGCACGTACAAATCGTTCAAGACTTTGGATAAGTATTCTTATCGTGCCACTTTTGATGAGATCAAAGAAAATGACTTCAATCTCAACATTCCCAGATATGTAGATACGTTTGAAGAGGAAGAATTTGTTGATATTGCACAGGTACAAAGAGAGATTGAGGAAGTGAATGAGAAGCTAAAACAGATAGAAAGCTCAATGCAGACATATCTCAAGGAGATAAATCTATGAGCTTGGGAGAAGTTATTGCACTAGGTGCATCAGTAGGCAGTTCTTTCACAATAATCTTGGGAGTTATTTCTTACTTTCTGATTTTTCCTTTGTATAAAAAAGTTGGTGAAATTGAAGTAGAGATTCTTGAGAAGAAAAAAGAAATAAATGACTTGCCACAAAGAGTATTGAAAAAAGCTAACGGACATTTGAATCAGTCACAGTTTGAGAAAGTTGTAGAAAACCAAAAACAACCACTCCTCTATGACTTAGATGTTTTAGAGACAAAGCGTAAGTTTATCTTAGATAA
>CAZJIO010000040.1:0-3077 GCA_964546035.1 uncultured Eubacteriales bacterium
CTTTCATTAATCCTTGTCCCCAAAATTCTCTGACTAATTCGTATCCAATGTCTGAACGATGTGAATCTAAACTTATGTTTTGGTATCCACATGTTCCAATTAATCTATTCTCGTCCTTTAAATGAATGCCCCATCTGATCCCTTTCTTATTTTTAAATCTTCTATCCAATAACTTTATCAAATTTTTAGCCTCATCCAAAGTACTTAGCACATCAATGTCATAGTATTTTAAAACCTCTTCGTCTGAAAATATATCAAATATATCTTGGCAATCAGTTTCACATATCTCTTTAAGTATCAGTCTTTTTGTCTCAAGTTGTGGAAAATCATTGCAAAGTATTTCAGTTTCCATTCTTTACCATCCTATATTTCCTTTTTAGCTCCCAGAATTAAGGGGGGCATTTCATTTTGCCCAATCACATAATCTTTAAATCTTTCAGCGATGGTTTCTTTCGAGAAATTTTTAAGAATTAACTGGTTGAGCCCATCAAATATATAACCAATTGGATCAATAAGGTCATTACTTTCATGCATTATGACCTCAATATATTGCAGAGCGTCATTATGACATTACAGACTTCCCCTAAACTTCGGAGTTTTTACTGCTTTAATAGAAAACATCAATGGAATGATATCCCCTTGTTTAAATCTCCACCAACCGTCTTCACCTTGCTCCATATTCATATAGTAACTATCATCACAATATGGAAATTCATGTAGAAATATTAGATTCAAATTTTTGTTACAAACTGAATTAATTATATCACTTAGTGTGAATTTCCACTCATATGTAGGTGCCTCTATCAAAATATCTTTATCTGCATAATCCTCTGATGATTCACAATAAATCGGTTCTCCAGAAGCTTTAAAATACGATTGCGTAACTTTTATTTCTGTACCATCAGGTTCATTGCTCATAATGATACTCATAGGATGTCCCTCCATTAAGTAGAAAAATCCTCCTGGTCTTAAATAATGTTCAACAATTCCCATGAATCGATTCAAATCTTCAAGCCAGCAAACTACTCCATGAGATGCAAATACTATATCGAAATCCTCTTTTAGTAATTCTAAAATCCCATAGACGTCACTACAGATGAATCGTGCAGAAATATTATTCTTTTCAGCTAAACTCCTAGCGATTTCTATTGACTTCTCTGAAATATCAACACCCACTACCTTTGCACCTAATCTTGCTAGTGAAAGTGTATCTAGTCCAATATGACATAGCAAATGCAATATCTTTTTACCGCAAACATCTCCAAGTTCTTCAACATGTACACGCTTGAGGGATGACTTGCCACTGTTAAATCCTGCAATATCATAATATCCTTTAGGAGCATTTATATGTATCAATGCAGATGCATCCCAATGTTCCTTGTTAACTCTAGTATAATTCATACTCAACCTCCATACTGCTATTTTGTTCCCCAAAAATATAGGAAGTATTCGCTTGATTCACATATGCTATTTTTTAGGGCTTCTTTCATATGCTTTATACCTTTCTCAAAACACTCTTGCGAGAGTAATCTAGACCAACCTGTAGCCTTGTTTTCTATAGCATCAACGTCAGTTACAGTCATTTTATAAAGATGGTTTGTAGATGAAACATGAATGTCTTTAAATCCAGATTCATTCATAGCATGTTTAATATTGTCTAATTTTTCGGTCGTTTTAGTCTCATCTTTACCAAATTCAGAAAAATACTTTAACAGGTATTTTTTCATTTCTTCAGTTGATGCGGTGACGGTTAAAATTAATCCACCATGCTTTAAAATCCTATATGCTTCCTCAAAATAGTGGTTCAAGTCACTTATGTAATGTATCACATTAACGGAGTATGCAAAATCAAAATAGTCATTACAGTAAGGGAATGAAGATAATGCATCAGCCACTGTTAGTTGAAGTCCAGGATTTTTTATCTCACCTTCTCTTATCATTCCTTCAGATTTATCAAATCCATATGCTTTATGAATGTCAAGCCTCTTTGTCAAAGCAAATAAATGGTCTGCTGTTCCAGAACCTATTTCAAGAATTCTATTAGTTGCATTATCTCCAATGTTTTCACATATATGGGTTACTACAATTGGACTTGCGTTTCTGAACATAGAATACTTGTCGGCATACTCATCATAAACTATATTCTTATACTCCATTTCAAACCTCCTCTCTCACCCTATTGATTCAATAACTGAACATTCTCAATGTGTGATATATCTATTTTAACTTATTTGTGTTGCTTTTATAACCTCTGTACAGTCCCGAAACTTATTTTCATATTGGGTGCATATGTCACCTATAAATAATGGGATAAATGGAATACGTCTTGATACTCCCCGCCCCCAAAATGATGACTCCAATTAGTATGAAATATCTCATTCTACCTTTCTTCATTTACCCACCCCTAGTTTATCTTTTGTACCGTCTTCCTAAACACTATTTAAAGGAAGAGTAGAATAACTCCTGTAGCCGTTAATCCAACATACATCCATAGCATCTACCTCCTGTAATTTAGCACAGTCCCATAATTTACCTCACATATATTTATATAAATAACCATAAGTGATTTTATTAAATTTGTTTATCCATCACATCCCAACCAATTGGTACCCAACTACCATTTCTAAATCCATATTCCACTACCACCTCTGCAACAACCAATAATTTATGTTCTATTATAAGTTGATTACTTGCCACCATGATAAGCTCTAAATTATTATTATAATAATGGTACAGAATTCGAGGATACCAATCATACTGGCTTGGATTCTCTTTACCCATATCGTTTAGAGTTGACATTGTATCTTTATTAAAATCGATTTTCTTCTGTGCTCCTGTTTCCTTAAACCTGACACTTACACTGTTAGGCATAACTTCAGCAGTGAATTCATTTGAGGCAATAAACTCATCTAAGCTATTCTGTTTAAAAGCCGCAGCACTATATGAATATAAGTAATATCCATACGCTCCCCAAGTTCCCCCCATATCTGTAGTCACTAATATGTCCTTCAAGTTGTCTCCATTGAAAACCAAAGTTTCAACAGCAATAACATTCCCGAATAATTCGCCTCTTTTTG
>CAZJIO010000040.1:3111-4843 GCA_964546035.1 uncultured Eubacteriales bacterium
TATTATCGGTATCAAATAATTGTAAAGAGCTTTCATAATTACCATATCCTAATATTTTGACAATCTCACTTCCCCCATTGGGGTGAAAATCCATTTTAAGTTGATAGCTATCAATTCCATCATATTTTGTTTCCCATTCTACTCTCCATGTTTGAAAATCTTGTCCAGTGACTTCTTCTAGCGTCTCACCATTGATTGAATAGACACCTCCAAATAAAGGTGCACTATTGCTGGGCAACGAATATCCGCCAATGACCTCACCTTCACATACAATCAGCCATATTAAAGTTTCACCCTTATCACCCATGCTCTCAAGCTTGTGATTTTTAACAACATAACTATAAATATCGATAGTCTTCCCAATATACCCTTCTACAGATATCCCTTGAACACCCCATTTGATACCATAATTAGAGCCAATCAAAGTATCACTTCCAAGCACGTACGAGTCAACCAATCCCTCTGATGCAATAATTATAAGCCCTTTATCTTCGAGGTATTTTATTTTCTTTGAATCAATTAACGTATTATCACCTTCTGTAATAACGTTCCAGTGCTGGCTGTTTTCCATTTGCAACTTATCAACTTCCGTTATATCTCTATCGTTATCTATATGGCAACCTACTAATAACCCTATCACAAATATGATACTGAAAAGCTTAAGTATATTCCTCATTTACACTCCCCCATACTAATGATTACCGAGCTGCTTATTACCATTCTTTATTCATTATTTCAGTTCTTTTTTTACTGTATTCTGATTCCGTAATTAATCCATCTTTTTTCAACTCTTCTAATTTCCTAAGTTTAACATCGAAATTATTATCCGAATTGTCCTCATATGTATTAATCTCATATATCGGAGACCCCTCTTCTGTGAATCCGTTCTTATACGCCTTAACTGTATTAAATATTGATATGGCAGTAAACATTAGGGCGAAGGGTGCCATCATAATGGATATTGGGGATAATATAGTCATGAATAGGAATGCAACCCCGAATATACTAAATAAAATTCCAATAAAAAACGTGAGCCTAGATGTTGCCTTATCTGGTTTAACTACTTGTTTTTTCATAGTATTAATTTCTCCTTATTATTATGGAAACTTTGGTTTGTCTTTTTTAGACTACTTTCTTTGCCAGGTACTAAAAGAACAACCACTGTACCGACTAAAATAATGACTCACCTCATTTATTTCACTATTAAAGGTCAATTGGAATGACAATTCCCGATAAGTCAAAGAAATGATAACAAAATCTTCCCTATATCTATATAATAAGGGGCAAAGTCAGTTCATTTTCAATGCATATATGAAGTTTTAGTCTTATGAATTTAAAGAAATAGAATGGTTTGGATACTATTAATAATTAATAGTCAAGAAAGTTATGTAGCTACCATTTATCGTTTAAATCCTCTCGTTCCCAAAAGTGTTTTCTATCTATTTATTAAACACTCTTCCATAATACAGCAAATTCGCATATGGTTCAACTTAATCCAAGTCTATCTCAATATTTTGACTCCTTTGGCATTAATATTTGGATGTTCAAATATATTCTTAGCACGTGCATATTCTCACCGAATCTCTTGTAGTCTTTGTCTTAAATAATATCTTATCCATACTTGACCCTTAGTCAATTAATTTATCCTATGTCAAGGTTCATTGCTTTTTTTACCCTTTCAATTGTTTTATTCCCAACCACATTGGCTCTTTCGCTACCTGCGAGTGTTATA
>CAZJIO010000040.1:4853-12970 GCA_964546035.1 uncultured Eubacteriales bacterium
GAACCTGACCTTTTCGTTCTTCGTAGTAAGCCCTTTTTTCTCTAAATGGTGATATCAGTAAATTAATCTTATCTGTTAATTGACCTTTGCATGCCACACAACCAATATTGGCACTCCTACACATCTCACAGATATTTTCATGTTCGGAAGCATTAAATGATTTATGATATTGACTAACAGTGCAAATATGTGGATTACCTTTATCTTTAACCGATATCCTATTCTTATCTGTGACTGCTGATGTCACTTTCATCTTAACTTCTTCTACAGAGTCCGAAAGATAGATTGCATTGTTAAGACTTTTTCCCATCTTTGCATTACCATCAAGTCCAACAAGCCTAGAGGTATTACTTAATAGGGCTTCAGGTTCTCTTATAACAGCCTCCCCCTTGCCATATAAGTCATTAAATCGTCTTACTATCTTTCTTGCTTGCTCCATATGTGGAAGCTGGTCATCGCCTACTGGTACCAAATCAGCGTTGCAAAAAGTAATATCAGCCGCCTGACTTATGGGATATCCCAGGAACCCATAATTTAATTCATCATATCCATACTGCTTTGCTTCAGTTTTTATAGTTGGATTATGTCTTAGCGAATTTACAGTCACAAACATTGAATAAAATACTGTAAGCTCTGCAATTGCAGTTATCTTAGACTGTAAAAACATGGTTATATGGTTAGGGTCTAGACCAACTGAAAGATTATCTATAGCAACATCATAGATGCCCTGATTGATAAGTTCTGGATGCTCAAAGTGTGTCGTTAATGCCTGAACATCGGCCAATATAATGAATGTATCATATTCTTTTTGTAGCTTAACTCTGTTTTCAAGGCTTCCTACATAATGCCCCAAGTGCAATTTCCCCGTTGTCCTATCGCCAGTTAAAATTCGTTTCATGTTATTTACTCTCCTTAATTATTTTTTACAATCGGCACCACCAATCATCTTCCATAAAATCATCTCCTTCTAATAAAAAAACTCCTATCCCAAAACGGGACAGAAGTTATAAATTCTGTTTAGCCACCCAAAATGACAGTTTCACGTACTAACATACGTTTCCATAATAACGGTTAGGATTTCCGTCAACGCCTACTTGCAAAAGCTTTCAGGTTGCCCTCATAAGTCCATTCAATACATATAAATCGCTGTATTCACACCAACAACAGCTCTCTGGAGATTCATAATTATATCTACTATTCTTAATCAACGGTTTAATTATGATCATATTATATCTTTAGAAAGTTGTTATGTCAAATGGAACTATTAACTTTACTTTCCATAAACATCAGTAATTGAGAAGGAAAGTAGGTTTGCAAAAAACAGTTCAATAAACTAAAAAACACTGGCTAAAAGCCAGTGTTTTCCAGTGTTCTAATGAGCAAGCCGATAAGCCGAGTTCTGTCGTGAACGATCATCTATCTCTACCTACTGTCACCAGTAAGCTCTAGCAACCTACCCGAAAGCACAGCGGGCCGCCGTATAGCTTTCTGTCCGGTCTTGCTCCGAATGGGGTTTACATATGCCCCCTTTGTTACCAAAGAGGCGGTGAGCTCTTACCTCGCCTTTCCACCCTTACCAACCCAAAGGTTGGCGGTTTATCTCTGTTGCACTTTCCTTGAAGTCGCCTCCACCAGACGTTATCTGGCATTCTGCCCTATGGAGCTCGGACTTTCCTCACCTGCTGCCTTTCGGCAATTACCGGTGCGATCGTCTAGCTTACTCATTACCATGAATCAATATATCATGGAGTCACCCATTTGTCTACTTGTAATTATTTCAGTTAGAAACAACTGCCGCCAATAAATTCTCTCAGCAAGGAATTATAAGGAATTTTCTCACTACTAACCCCTAAGAAATAATCCAAAAATTTAATCAATCTTCTAGCCTCAGAATACTGAGCACTTTCTCTTGGCACATGAAACAGGAGGGGTTCTGCGTATTGTTTCAACACAGCCAGCTCATAAATGAGAACGGAGTTAAACATGGCATCCGCTTGCTCTTGAAATGGGAAAATAAAATTTTCTTCCCCTCTTCTCACGGATTCCCACATGCCAATGGTTTTTGAAGCAGTGGCGCCTCTGTATTGATTATCTCGCACCATTCTTCTAATTAACCTTGCATCTGTAGTAGGTATTCTATTATGATTATCAATATTAAGCTGGGTTAAGGCACTGATATAAATTCTAAAAACACTTTCTTCAGGCAAGGAATAGGATAGTTTATTATTCAGACCATGGATTCCTTCGATGACTAAAATGTCGTTTTCCTCGAGTGTTAGGTATTTCCCCTTATATTCTCTTTCCCCAGAAACAAAGTTAAATACTGGCATATCGACTGTTTTTCCTGCACATAAGTTATTCATATCTACATTAAAAGCCTCTAAATCAAGGGCCTCTATACATTCAAAATCATATTGCCCATTGGCATCTCTTGGGGTCTTCTCTCTTGACAAAAAATAATTATCCAAAGAGATCGTATGTGGTTTAGCGCCGTGAGAGCGGAGTTGAATGGCTAATCGATTTGCAAAAGTTGTCTTTCCTGAGGAGGAAGGTCCCGCTATAAATACAAACCTTTTTTTATGTTGATGTTCAACAATCTTATCGGCTATGTCTGCAATTCTTTTTTCCATAAGAGCCTCAGAAACCAGAATGAGATCATTCATTTTACCAGAAGCAATGACCTTGTTGAGATCTCCTACATTTTCAACTTCCATGATTTCGCCCCATTTGGCGTTAATCTTCAGGGTGTTAAACAGTTTTTTATCTGGATTAAAGGGGGCTACAGTCTTTGGTTCAGCCCGTGTTACAAATTGTAAAATAAGCCCTTCATCATAAAGATGCAACGAAAAGTGTGCTAAGCATCCTGTACTTGGCACCAAATACCCATAAAAATAGTCGTAATAATGCTCTAATCGATACAGATTCACATTAGAGGATCTTCTATATTTAAAAAGCTCCATTTTGTCGAACATGTTTTGTTTTTCGAAAATTCCTTTCGCCACATCGACTTTGACAGGGCTCTTTTCAAAAGGCAAATCCAAGGCAATAATGGCCTGCATACGCTGATAAATTGCTTGTAAATGGCTCTCATTGAGTTTTCCAACGCCTTTAATGTCACAATAAAAACCAGTGTTTATGGCATAGTGAATAATGGTTTCTACATATTCCCCTTGACCTAAAACATCTTGAATAGCCTTTACCATTAAAAAAGACAAACTTCGTTGATAAGTTTTATACCCATCTTTATCCGTAATGTCTAGAAAAGTAATGTTGCAGGGTTCTTCAACAACGTAACCTAATTCTTTCAAATCGAAATCTACTAGGGCGATAACAATTGGGGTTACAAACCTTTCTCCATAATTTTTGGAGATTTCCAAAAGTGTTAACCCTTTTTCAACTTGAACCTCTTTCCCCATAATTGTTACTGTGATTTGATCCTTCATGTCTCCACCTCATTTAATGAATTTTATTGGATGCTGTGATAAATTGTCAAATACAATTTCTAGCTCGGGTAGTTCACCTGAGATTACTTTTCCCAACAACTCACTTACAATGTTTTCCGTTCCAAAATGTGTCCCATCAATAAGGCATATCCCTTTTTCTATCGCTTCTATGGCCCCATGATATTTGATATCACTTGTAATGAATACATCCGCCTCCACTGAGATAGCAAATTCCAAAGCTGACATACCGCTACCACTGCAGACTGCGACTCTTTTAATCTTTTGTCTAGGGTCCCCAACAATTTGGATATACTCTAGACCCAACACAGATTTAACATGATGCGCCATTGCATTTAGATCCGTGGTATGTTCAAGTTCACCATAACAGCCAAGCCCAAATGCTCGCCCTTTTTCATCATGACCCGTTATTTCTAAGACTTGATAATCTTTTAAGCCTATTTTATCTGCTAGAAAATCATTAAGTCCACCTAATTTCTGATCCAGATTAGTGTGGGCACAATAAAGGGCGATGTCGTGTCTAATCAACTTAATGAACTTTCGTCCCTCTAGGGTAGCCGTGTTGATCTGATTCATTTTATCAAGGGTTAAGGGATGATGCGTAAGGAGCATATCCGCTTGAACTCTGATGGCCTCATCAATAACTGCCATAGTCGGGTCTAGCGCTATGTAAATCTTGTTAACAATCTGAGACGCATCGCCCACTAATAACCCACAATTATCCCATACCTCAGCCAGTTTAAGGGATGCAAAGGTATTCATCACCTGCATAACATCTTTTACGGTAACAGACATCGCATCACCTCTTCAATTTCTAATCGCTCAATTTGAAGGATCTCCATCCTTTTTTGACTGCCTTGACTATCAGAAGTCAACAATTGGTTCCATATGACTTCAATTGCCGATCTTTGTTTTTCTAGAAAATGTTTGAAAGTTGGATTGTTTCCTTCTAATAATTTTTTGCCATACTTATATTCTATATCATCCTTATAAATTTCATGCCCGTGTTGGCACAAAAGTATCGGGTAAAACTTACCGTCCTCTTCTACGATAGTTTCCTCGATAATGCAATAAGAAAGTTCGTGAACTGTTCTTCGTACGCGATCCACATCTAAATGGGGCGAGAGAATCAAGGTAGGTATATGGGGTAATTGACTGGTGGCATCTTCCAAAATTTTGTTGATCAACATGCCGCCCATACCTGCAACAATGAGGGTTTCTATGGATCTATTTCCTAAATTCTTGAGTCCATCAGAAAGAATTGTTTCAACCACGTGGCTAACACCTTGAGATTTAATGTTCTTACGTGCTCTTTCAAGGGGACCTTCATTGATATCCATGGCATAGGCTTTTTTGATTAAGCCCTTTTGGGCCAAATAAATAGGAATATAGCCATGATCCGTTCCTACATCGGCGATGACACTACCTGGTGTTACAAAGCCTGCAATGGCTTCGAGTCTTTTAGTTAATTCCATAAGAACACATAACCTTTCTTTTTTATCGCTTGTTATAAAAGATGGATAATAAAGTTGAACTCTATTATCCATCATATTTTACTCTAAATAATCTTTTAATTTTCTGCTTCGGCTTGGATGTCTAAGTTTCCTTAACGCCTTGGCTTCTATTTGTCTGATACGTTCTCTTGTAACGCTAAATTCTCTTCCCACTTCTTCAAGGGTTCGAGCTCTTCCGTCATCTAAGCCGAAACGTAATCTTAATACCTTTTGTTCTCGATCTGTTAACGTATCTAGCACATCTACCAATTGTTCCTTTAGAAGTGTAAATGCAGCCGCTTCAGCTGGAACAGGTACATTCTCATCTTGAATGAAGTCTCCTAAATGGCTATCCTCTTCTTCACCAATAGGTGTTTCAAGGGATACAGGTTCTTGAGAAATCTTAAGTATTTCTCTCACTTTATCCACAGACATTTCAAGTTCTTCCGCAATTTCTTCAGGAGAAGGATCACGTCCAAGTTCTTGTAGTAATTGTCTAGAAACCCTAATCAATTTATTGATGGTTTCCACCATATGAACAGGAATACGAATGGTTCTGGCTTGGTCTGCGATGGCTCTGGTAATGGCCTGTCTAATCCACCAAGTTGCATAGGTACTAAACTTGTATCCTTTTCTATAGTCAAACTTTTCAACAGCCTTGATTAAGCCTAAATTACCTTCTTGGATAAGGTCAAGGAAAAGCATACCCCTACCAACATATCTTTTCGCAATACTTACAACCAAACGTAAGTTGGCTTCAGCAAGACGCTTTTTAGC
This sequence comes from uncultured Eubacteriales bacterium, assembly GCA_964546035.1. Lineage (GTDB taxonomy): Bacteria > Bacillota > Clostridia > Lachnospirales > Vallitaleaceae > CAZJIO01. The sequence continues at coordinate 10,585 of CAZJIO010000040.1, forward strand.
CTCTTGATCGCCCGTTTCCATTTTAATTGCCAACTCAATCTCTTCATCGGCATTCAAAAGGGGTACCTTTCCGATTTCTTTTAGGTACATTCTAACAGGGTCGTCTATATTGATCCCTTCTGGCAAGGATAAATCCAGCTCAATTTCTACTTCTTCATCTGCCTCAAAGTCTTCATCAGGGGTTTCTAAAAGCTTACCCATGACGTCGATACCTCTTTTTTCTAGAAATTCGTAGATATTATCAATATTTTCGGGCTCTAATGTGACTTCTTTAAAGTGTGATTCTATTTCAGAGTAGTCAATTACATTCTTTTTCTCTTTTGCTATAATCAGCAATTCATCTAATTTCTTATCAAAATTAGCGTTATCTTCCTCTTCAGTAGAAATTTTGTCTACATTTTCATCTGTTGTCATTTAATCTCAATCCTTTCTCCATGTTTACTAGTCTATCCATGATTTAAAGAAATATACAAATCTTGCAAACTGCGCTTGATTTTGATAAGATTTTGCAACTGAGACACTTCAGTAATCTCTTTTGACATTTTATCAATATAAGCATTTTTTAAGATTTGAATGCTTTCATTTATGATTTTTTCAAACTGTATTTGATTATCCACCTTAATGTCATTGTTAAAAATCTGTGCCACCTTGTTTTGCTCATCTAATTCAATAAATTTGTTGATGATCATCCCAGGATTAATAATCAGATTCTCTTCATACAACTCAAAAACAATTTGTGCGACTTTGCTATACAACGCATCTACAAATTCAGATGGTTGGATATAATCTTTTACTGCCTCAAAAATATCTTTATGGCTGACAATAATTGTCATAATATTTTTTTGTGCAACGACGATGGCATCCTTAGATTGTCGATTTTTTACTTTTTGTTCCACAACTTCGTCTCGTTTGTGAGCAAAAACCCCCACATCCTTACCGATTTTTTCCATTTCTGCTTGTAATGCTTTCGGATTGATCTTATAACGATCTACCATGGCATCCATATAACTTTCTCTCTTAATTTGATTATCAAATTCCAGCAATTTTTTTGCAATACCCTGATAAAATCTCGTCTTATGATCAGGATCTTCTAAGTTATAGTGTGTTTCTAATTGCTCAATTTCAAACATAAAACTAGGTATGGACGAGGAGATGAGCTTTTCAAAAGCCTCTGCACCTTCACCTTTAATATAATCATCGGGGTCCTTATAATCTTTCATCTTAAGAACTCTAACCGATAATCCAACTGCTTCAAGAATGGGTATTGCCTTTAATGTTGCATTTTTACCTGCCGAGTCGCTGTCATATGCTATGACAACTTCATTGGTATATCTTTTGAGTAGATTGCTTTGTCCCTGGGTAAAAGCTGTTCCTAGAGAAGCTACAGCATTTTCAAACCCAGCTTGATGGAGTGATATAACATCCATATAACCTTCTACCAAGATAATGTTGTTGCGCCTTGAAGTCCTTGCCACATTGAGTCCATACAAATTCTTGCTTTTGTCAAATAGCTTTGTTTCAGGAGAGTTTAAATACTTTGGCATTCCCTCCCCGAGTACTCTGCCACCAAATCCAATCACTCGATTATGTACATCCAATATTGGAAACATGACTCTGTTAAAAAACCTGTCGTACCATTCTCCGGGTTTATTTTTATCTTCCGAGGTCAGTCCAGCATCGAACATCACCTTGTCTGAAAAACCTTTACTCCTGAGATGCTTGCATAAATCATCCCTAAAAAAGGGAGAAAAGCCTAATCCAAATTTCTTTCTGGTTTCTTGTTCAATGCCTCTATGTTCAAAATATGCCAGGGCCTTTTCACCAATTTCAGCATTCAGTTGGTAATAAAAATACCTAGCTGCCTCTTTATTGGCATCGAGCATCTGCTGTCTATATTGCATTGCCCTACGCATTTCTTCAGAAATTTCAGGCTCTGGAAGACTAATGTTGACCCGCTGCGCCAAAGATTTAACAGCCTCAACAAAGGAATAGTTTTCATATTCCATTACGAATGTAATCACATTCCCAGAAGCCCCACATCCGAAGCAGTGATAAATCTGCTTGTCAGCGACAACAGAAAAGGAAGGGGTTTTTTCATTATGAAAGGGACAAAGCCCAAAATGTGAGTTTCCTTTTTTATTGAGTCGTACGTACTGACCTATGACTTCAATGACATCATTTTGTAGTCTTATTTCTTCAATCAGTTCTTCTGGATAAAGCATTTAAAATGATTACTCCTTTTGTAGTCGACGCACGAACTTCTTGTGCATCCATCTATCACGTCTATATTTTCGACATAATAGTCTCTAATCCTTTATTATTTTTAATTTCTAAGTTTCTTTCCAAGAAGTTGGTATAAAAAACTCATAAAATTTATATTGCAAAA
>CAZJIO010000040.1:12980-30691 GCA_964546035.1 uncultured Eubacteriales bacterium
TGATTGCGTACCGATCCGTCATACCTGCCACATAATCACAAACAGCTCGCTCTAGAGATTCACCATCCCTCTCGATAATGTCAGTGTACTCTGATGGCAATAATTGAGGATGGCTCAGTAAGTACTGATACAGCTCTTTAAGCATATTTTTTGCTTTATCTTCATGGTCCTTAGCTTTTGAACCAACATACACATTATCAAACATAAACTGCCTGAGTTCCTTCATGGCTTCTTCCATATCTGGACTCATCAGAATTTGACTCTGATGCACACTCTTACCGACTATGTCATGTATTAAATTATTTATCCGATCCCTTGAATTCATACCAATTACCTTGGTGTAAACTTTTGGTAAATCCTCAGTATTTAAAATCTTACCTCTAATGGCGTCATCTATATCGTGGTTGATGTAAGCAATTTTGTCAGAAAGTCTAACAATTTGACCTTCTAAGGTGCCAGGCGTACCGCTTGAGCGATGATTCATGATACCATCTCTGACTTCCCATGATAAGTTAAGTCCTGATCCTTTATTTTCCAACTTTTCAACCACTCTTATACTCTGTTCATAATGTCTGAAACCAAAGCTACAAATGGCATTGAGTGCATATTCTCCTGCATGGCCAAAAGGGGTATGCCCTAAGTCATGACCTAAAGCAATGGCTTCTGTCAAATCTTCATTGAGCCTTAATGCTCTCGCGATGGTTCTACCAATCTGAGCAACCTCTAAGGTGTGGGTCAAACGGGTTCTGTAATGATCACCTTCAGGTGCTATAAAAACTTGTGTCTTATGCTTGAGCCTTCTAAAGGCTTTTGAATGAATGATTCTATCCCGATCCCTTTGAAATGCAGTTCTAATATCACAAAATTCTTCATTAACTTCCCGACCTCTACTGTTTTTACTGAGTGTGGCATGTGGACTTAAGATCATTGCCTCTAAGTCTTCTTGTTGTTCTCTAATATTCATTAGCCATTACCTCCTCTCTAAACCGATACTTATTATATACTCCCTTTTATTGAAAAATCCTCTATTTTAGGCGGATTTATTCCAAAAATGAGCAAAAAAAACTGGATTTGAGAATTAATTCTCTCATCCAGCTCCCTTTTTATATATTATTCCATGATATAATCCCAATTAAAATGTGCTTTGATATCCTTAACGCTTTTTCCTTTGATTTTAATAAAATAGCGTTCACCTTCTGCTACGGTCATTTCCAAAGTATCTTCGCCATTAAGTACGAATTCATAAAGCATTTCGTCACCTTCATTGTAAAGCCCTGCATTGAGCTCGCCTGTTTCATAGTAAATAGAGCTTGTAAGTTTGATTATGCCCTCTTGCTTCACTGTTAATGGATCTGCTTTTTCACCGCTAAATGCCTTAGCGCTGTATTCAAATTCTCTTCCAAAATTATTTTCAACAGCCATCATTTCTACGGTATGGCCGCCAGTAGATGTAATTGTTCTAAACGAAACCATACTTAGCAGCACTAAAACAAATAAAATCACAGGAACGATGACCACCAGCAAAATAATCATTTTAAGTCCCTTGTCTCTTTTTGGCACTATTGTCACTTGATCAGCGTCTACTTCTTGACCACAATTTGGACAACTATGCCACTCTGGTGACAATACTTTGGTGCAGGCACGACAATGCATGGTTAACTCTGCTTGGCAATATGGACAAATTGCAAAATCATTTTCCACTTGCTTACCACATTGATAACAAGTGGATCTTTTCTGCGCCGAACTTCTAACAATCAAATAAATCACAAGTCCTAAAAAGTTAGGAACAAAAATAACCACTAATACCCACAAAATAGGATTCATATCATGTCCTTTGGCATCCTTAGCAACATAAATCGCCATTGCTACAACCAGACCCAAAACAGCAACCATCACTAAAACAAATATTAATAGAATCAATGTATTCATTCAATCATTCTCCTTTGGTTCGTTAAAAAATGAGCGATATCTGACTTAAACAAATAGGCAAGAGTGGGCGCAATCACTATAACCGTTATCAATTGCACCACCGCGATCATAAACAAGCTAGCGCTTATAAAGTAAAGGTGATACAAAATCACTTCCTCTATTACTAAGAGTATACATGAAAACACAAACAGCCATTTAATGTAAATATTCATACTACTCCTCGGCTTCCTCAAATAGGCTGATGTCAAATAAATTGGAACTTCCTGTTCTTCACAAAGTATTTCTCTTATATTTTGCTCAAATAAATCATCCTTCATAAGACACCATCCTTTCCTTCAATTTGGCTTTCCCCGTTGAGATCCTTGATTTCACTGTACCTTCTTTAATACCTAATACCTTAGCAATCTCACTATAACTATATCCATTGTAATAACACAGAATCAATGGCAATCGATACTTATCATCCAGTCGGTTGAGTTCCTTTATCAAAGACCCTTTCTCCACAATATCCATCGCTAGCTCTTCAGTCGTTTTAGAAGTATCTTTAATACACTCAAATGTTCTATCCATCAGATCGTTTTGCACAAACACCTGAAACAGCTTAGTTGTCAGTCGATTATGGCGATAATAATCTCTATAAAGATTAATACAAATAGCCATTAACCAAGGCTCATAGGGATCTTTATCTCTATATTGATCCCGCTTTTCTATTGCCTTCAACCAAGTATCCTGAAACAAATCTTCTGCACCAAACCGATCCTTGGTTAACTTAAGACAAAAATTATACAGCTTCTTTTGATGCTCCTTAAAATAACCCTCTTGCTCAATCGTCCTCACCCCCACACCTATTACTACGCACGAGCACCTAAAAAGTTCGATTTCTAAAAAAAAAGCACTGTAGTGTTGTTAGCTACAGTGCCTCTACCTATTTTAGAAACAATAAAACAATGGACATAATAAACCCAAGCAATGCTCCCAACCAGGTTATAGCATTTAATTCTTTCTTTGCAATGGCTAAAATAATGTCTTCCAACATATGGATCTCAAAGGTGTTTATTTGTTTCTCAACAATACTGGACAGTCTTGCTGTCTGTACCATTTTAACCACATATTTTTTAACAAAGGATTGATACGCTTTAAGTACCATTTCAGTTGCCTTCGTTCTCATTTGAGAAGACACTTGTATGGGTTTCTCTATTATTGTTTGCAAAATATAGCGCATATTATTTTCTAAAGCACTTTGTACCTTGTCTTGATTCTTTGTTAAAGCATCAAATATACTTTCTATGACTTGTTCAATAAGTGGATCAATTTGACGATTGGTGAGGCGATTCAGCCATTCATAAGGTGTTTCTTCTATGCCTTCAAGCTGTGCAGCGACCCACTTCTTACTCCCTTCACTCATGAGACGCTCAGAGATTTGAGAAGCCAATACCTTTCTCGTTTCCTCAGGTACCCATTCTAATACTTGATGGGACATATTTTCTTCTAAAAATCCAAATACTATGCTTGAAAGTTGCGTTGTATCTAGCTTCTCATTAAAAGCCACTACAATACTTTCATAAATGCTATCCGGATTAGCAAACATAGCGCCAAGGGCACCAAACTTGCTAGCAATGACACTAGAAATCATTTCTTTGGCACCGCTGGCAACTGTCTCTTTACCTAAAAGATCCTTAAGTGCCTGCTTCATTTTAGGTTCGTTAACGACCAAAACGCCGTGAATTTGTTCTATCATTTCAGGACCCATGAATTCACTGAGTGTCTTTTCCTGATTCATATAGCCCTCTAGCATAAAAGCGAGCTGATTTCTATTTTCACTGCTAAACAACCCAGAAATCAAAGTGTTCACCATCACTTCGTTTTTTTGCAGCAAACTCTTGATATCTTGATTACTCAAATATTCTATGACCAAAGCTTTCATTTTAGGAAGGAATAAGTCCCTTGTTGTTTTCTCTATGGACCAGGTTGTTACCTTTTCCGAGGTCATTTTACTGAAATCTTTAATCACTTTTTCTTTTACAATTGGATCTTTAAATATTTTTGATAGATCTAAATACCCTTGACTCAAGCCAAGCTCTTCTTCAAGCATTGATACAATCGCTGAACAAATAGCCTCTGATGTCAGTTCTTTGACGATGACTTCGTCCGTTAATAAGTATTGTTCAACCACGCCACCAATTGCCCCAGCAATTCTGTGTCGCTCTTTAGGAATTAAGCCAGGCGTAAAAGGTATGTTTATACCCAGAAATCTTTTTTGAGTATAAGGTCTAAACAACATTTTTATAGCGACCCAGTTTGTGCTATATCCAATTAATGCGCCAACTATTGGCGTTGCAATCCATTGATAATTCATTATATCCACCTACTTTCTTGTCAAATTATATCACTAATGTCATAAATAAATCAATTGTGATTTTAACCGTCCACCTATTTTACACAAATCTAGATTGACAACTCGATGAGATATGTTATAATTTAATGTATAGAAAACGTTTTCTACAAAGGAGCTGTAAAGCATATGGATAAAAAGACCACAATCGTTGATGTAGCAAAGCTATCAGGGTTTTCTATTGCAACTGTATCAAGAGTCTTAAATGGTAACTATCCTGTCAAAGAAGAAACCCGGGAGAAAATCCAAAAAGCCATTGATTCCTTGAAATTTTCGCCGAATATTCTAGCTAGAGGACTCATTGGTGCCAGAACCTATACCATTGGCATCATTGTTCCTTCACTAGAAAACCTTTTCTTTACAGAACTCATTCGTGCCATTGATGATGTTCTGAGTCACAAGGATTATACCGCATTTATTTGTTCTACCAATGACAATCCGCTATTAGAAAAAAAGCATATTGCTAATTTAGTGGATCGAAGAGTGGACGGCATCATATCCATTTCTCCAAGCATGAAATTAATTGGAAAATCCTATGAGGCAATCTCACAAAACCTGCCAGTCCTTATCATCAATGGCGAACAAGATGGTTATAACTGCCACTTCGTTTCTAGTGATCAGGCTACCGGTACCATTAAAGCTCTCGAATACTTGATTGAAAATGGCCATAGCAAAATTGCTTTTTTGAGAGGCCACGATACCTTTTCTTACAATATTAAGGAAGCGCTTTATAGACGCTTATTACCTGAGCACGGCTTAGCAATCGAAGAAGACCTGATTATAAAAATCAGTCAAGGTAATTCCTTATCAACCATCGAAGAAAGCCAAGGAGCAGTCACCGCTGTCCTTGAAAACAGAAAGGACGTTACCGCATTATTTGCTTGTAACGATTTAATGGCTGTTGGCGCATTAAATGCCAGCAAAGCATTAGGCCTTACGGTTCCTGAGCGTTTGCGCATCATTGGATTTGATAACACCCTTACTTGCTCTATTACACAACCTTCCTTATCGAGTGTGGATCAGAATATGAAACTACTCGGGACAACGGCCGCAAAAAGTATATTGGCACATATGGATGGCGATACCACTTACTATCAAAAAAAGACACTCATTGAAACACAGCTCATTATACGAAACACTTAATTTTAGGAGGCTTATATGAAGCAAAAAATGTTTGAAGAATTTATCAAGATCTATGGTTCTACTCCAGAAGAAATTCACTACTACTTCTCTCCTGGTAGAGTCAATCTCATTGGTGAACACATTGACTATAATGGGGGTTATGTATTCCCTTGTGCCTTAGATATGGGTACTTACTTAGCTGTAAGAAAACGCGAAGATGCCCTTGTTCAGTTTTCAACCCTTAATTTTGACCTAAAAACAGAAATGGATTTGATGGACCCTATAGAAGCCATCGCCCAAGATGGTTGGTCCAACTATCCCAAAGGTATCATTAAAGCCTTTAAAGAGCTTCCAGTAGCTCTGAAGGGCATGGATTTTCTGTACTACGGCAACATCCCCAATGGTTCTGGCCTATCCTCCTCTGCTTCCTTAGAAGTGGTCACCGCTTTTGCTCTCAACGACCTCTTTGCTGCCCAATTGAGTCTCTTAGATTTAGTGAAAATATCACAAAGGACAGAGAGAGAATTTATAGGTGTCAATTGTGGTATTATGGATCAGTTTGCCGTGGCTTTTGGCAGAGAAAACGCAGCCATTTTGCTGGATTGCAACACATTAGAATACACTTATGCACCTCTTATTTTAGGGGACTATAAAATTGTGATTTGTAACACACAAAAGCAGAGAGGTCTTGGTGATTCGAAATACAATCAAAGACGCGGCGAATGTGAATATGCCCTTTCACGACTCAACACCAGCTTAAATTTGACAAATTTGTGTGAACTGACCCCTCAGACCTACGAGCAACACAAAGCACTCATTGATGATTCTACTGCCAGAGACCGTGCAACCCATGCCATATACGAAAATGCCCGTGTTAAAGAAGCCACATTAGCTTTGTCTGAAAATGATCTGCTTGCCTTCGGAAAACTCATGAATGCATCCCACGATTCCTTGCGCGATCTTTATGAAGTTTCCTGTGAGGAACTCGATGTTATGGTAGAAGAAGCACTCAAAATCGAGGGCACAATCGGCGCTCGTATGACAGGCGCTGGCTTCGGTGGTTGTACTGTGAATATCGTCAAACAAGATGCAATTGAAAACTTCGTTGAAAATGTCTCGAAAAACTATTTTGAACGAACCGGACTAACAGCTGAAATATATATAGCTACCGTCGGTGACGGTGTCAAGAAAATATAAGGAGGAACAACACTATGTCTATACTCGTTTGTGGTGGCGCTGGTTATATCGGTAGTCACACAGTAGCGCTTCTCAAAGAACAAGGTAAAGAGGTCATCGTCATCGATAGTCTTTACAAAGGTCACCAAGAAGCTATTCCAGAAGGCGTTCCCTTTTTCCAAGGGGATCTGAGAGACAAAAACTTTCTGAATCATGTTTTTACCACCAATAACATTGAAGCCATCATTGATTTTGCAGCCGATTCCTTAGTTGGCGAAAGCGTCAATGAACCTTTGAAGTATTTTAATAACAACGTTTATGGGACCTTATGTCTGCTTGAGACTATGAAAGAATTTGGGGTTAAATATATTGTTTTTTCTTCCACCGCTGCTACTTACGGTGAACCCGAACGCATCCCCATTCTAGAAGAAGATTTGACCATACCTACAAATCCTTACGGGGAAACTAAACTAGCGGTTGAAAAAATGCTCAAATGGTGTTCCTCCGCTTATGGCATTCATTACACTGCCCTTAGATATTTCAATGCAGCAGGTGCTCATGTAGATGGCAAAATCGGTGAAGATCATTCCCCCGAGAGTCACCTCATACCGATTATTCTTCAGGTTGCCTTAGGTAAACGAGATCATATCCAAGTCTTTGGTGATGATTACCCTACCCCTGATGGCACCTGTGTAAGGGATTACATTCATGTGACCGACTTATCTGCAGCGCATATCCTAGCCCTTGATAAAATGATGAGGACAAATACCTCAGCCATTTACAACTTAGGAAATGGTCAAGGTTTTTCAGTAAAGGAAGTCATCGATATTGCTAGAAAAGTTATAGGTCATGCCATTCCTGCCGTCATTGTACCACGACGCCCAGGTGATCCAGCTACCTTAATTGCTTCCTCTGAAAAAGCCGTAAACGAACTGAACTGGCTCCCCAAATTAAATACCCTTGAACAGATCATATCTTCAGCATGGCAATTTCATAAAGACCATCCTAATGGCTATGGAGAAAGGTAATAGACAATGAACATAACAGAAAAAGCCGCTATGTGCCTGGAGCACTTAGTTCAATATGGCGTTAGCAAACAAATGATGTCTAGCTGGGACATTCCCCAAGTTAGAAATCAATTACTAGCGCTTTTAGAAATACCAGCACCCTATGAGGGTGATGTCCTTACTCAGCTCTCTGATCATCCCTTTGATTTATTAAAGGAGCTCTTAGACTTTGCTGTTTCAACTGGATTAATAAGTAGTACGATAACTGAACGCGATCTACTAGATGCCAAAATTATGGCCCAGCTCATGCCACGTCAATCCGAATTAATAGAAAAATTTCAGCACATTGAATTAACCCAGGGAAAAGAAGCAGCTACCGATTACTTTTATGCTTTGTCTCAAAATTCTAATTATATTCGAATGGATAGAATTTCAAAAAATCAGCATTGGTTGAGCTCTACGGAATTTGGGGACTTAGAAATCACCATCAATTTATCAAAACCCGAAAAAGATCCTGCTGAAATAGCAGCCGAAAAAAATACGCCGATGTCTAATTACCCTAAATGTCTACTTTGTATTGACAATGTTGGGTATGCCGGCCGATTAAATCATCCTGGTCGAAGCAACCATAGAGTCATTCCCATAACACTTGACCAAGAACAATGGTATCTCCAATACTCGCCCTATGTTTATTATAATGAGCATGCCATTGTTTTCAGCGAAAGCCATCGACCTATGACCATATCCAAAAAAACCTTCGAAAGGTTATTAGATTTTGTTGCGTTGTATCCCCACTACTTTGTTGGGTCTAATGCTGATCTTCCCATTGTTGGAGGATCCATCCTCTCACATGATCATTTTCAAGGAGGACATCACATTTTTCCAATGGAACATGCCCAGGTCCTAAAAGAGTTCAAGCATCCCACTTATACTGATCTTACGCTTCAAATGCTTAAATGGCCTTTATCAGTCATTAGGCTTGTATCAAAAAATCCAGAAGTATTAATCGATATGGCCGATCATATCTTAGAACTCTGGCGCAATTTCAGCAATGAAGAGGCAGAAATTCACGCTTTTACAGATGCAACACCCCATAATACCATCACACCTATTGCACGCTGTAATGCCGATGGATTTTTCGAAGTGGACCTGACTTTAAGAAATAACCGCACAAGTGAGGTTCACCCAGGCGGCTTGTTCCATCCCCATGAGCATTTGCATCATATCAAAAAAGAAAACATTGGCTTAATTGAAGTGATGGGTCTCGCCGTACTGCCATCAAGACTTAAAGAAGAACTTGAGATGATTAAGAAAGTCCTTACAGGTGAAGTGCCGTTGAAAGATGCCTTATCAGAAGAGGACCTCAAAAAACACGAGGCCTGGATTATGACGCTTATGGATCAACATGGCAGTGCCTTAACATCCCAGGAAGCTTCAGTCGTGTTACAAGCCGCCGTTGGCGCTAAATTTTGCCAAGTGTTAGAATGCTCTGGTGTTTTTAAACAAAACGCTACTGGTTTAGCCTATTTTGAAAGCTTTATCCAACACTGTATAACCCCTAATTAATCCATATATCCCCGTAAAAAAAGCGCCTTTACATTGAGGGCGCTTTTTGTCGTTTATAAGAGTTTCTCGAGAATAGCAATATCCAAAATTCTATTGAATTTTTCACCCACTTGTTTGAAGTGTGCACAATGAAAATAACCTCGTTTTTCAAAGAGTTTGACGCTCTCTTCATTTTCTTTACAAATTACCGCGAGCAATGCCTTGAAGTTATTTTTAAGGGCAAAGTCTTCAATAAACGCTAAGGCTTTAGTCCCTAAACCTCTTCTTACCAAATCATGTCTTAAATAAATAGTGACCTCGGCTGTTCGATCATAGGCTTCTCTTGGTTTATAACGATTAAGCAACACATACCCAAGGAGTTCTCCTTCTTCCCTCATAACAAAAGATTTATAGCGCACATGTCCTGAGAACATGATCTTTGACATTTCCTCTTTTGTAAGGGGTTCAATACTAAAAGTCGCTGTTGAGTTTAATATGTAATAGTTGTAGATGGTTAAAATCTCATCTAAGTCCGATTCTTGGGTTTCATCAAATTGTAACATTTCATTTTGCCTCCTAAAATTTTCTCTCCTAGTAGTATACACCACCCCATTAAAGATTGCCATATTTTCATCAAGAATTCATGGCTTATGGCGTTTTTATATGGTAAGATACTTTAAATGAAACTTAAGAAGGTTATATCTTTGGAGGAACACATGAACGACAAAAATAGAACGTTAATATTGGAAGGTCCACTCTCTAAATCCATTTTATTATTGGCTTTGCCCCTTATGCTAAACAACTTAATTGGCACCCTTTATAATCTAGGCGATGCCTTTTGGGTGTCAAAAATAGGCGACACAGAAGTTGCTGCAGTTAATTTTGTTTGGCCTGTTTCCTTTTTAACCATCTCCTTTGCCGGAGGGATAGCCATGGCAGGGGCTGCAATCATTTCTCAATACATAGGTGCTAATAAAATTAAAGATGCACAAGAGACAGCGGATCAACTCTACTTTTTCGGCATAATTTTCGGTATTATTTCAGGCATCGTTGGTATTATCGCAACGCCTTATGTGATTGGATTGATGGGTGCTACCGGCGGTTTATATACGGCTAGCGTAGCTTATTTAAGAATCCTCTTTATTGAAATTCCATTTCTCTTTTTAATGAACATCTATACGTCCATTAATCAGGCTCAGGGCGACACCCTAAGGCCAACCCTCCTTAATGCTTCTAGTGCTGTACTCAATATATTACTCGATCCGCTCTTTATATTCACCTTTAACTTAGGCATTGAAGGCGCTGCTATCGCTACGGTATTGTCTAGAGTCCCCTTTGCGCTTTTTGGTGTTTATCAATTATCTAAAGGGTGTAATTATATTAAGATTACGCCATTTAAATTCAATATCATTCGATCAAAAATGAGAGACCTTTTGAGAATTGGCATTCCTTCCTCTATTGGTAGTTGTGGTGTGGCTTTTGGTTTCGTCATCATGCACGTTTTTGTCGTTAAATACGGCGAACTTGCTGTAGCTGCAATGGGAATAGGCAATCGGATCAATAGCCTAGCTTTTATGCCAGCCATTGGTGTAGGTGCCGCGTTAACCACAATCACTGGACAGAACTTAGGTGCTGGTAACCCAGAACGTGTAAAAAAAGCCTTCAAGCTTTCTTTACTGCTCTCGACAGGCTTTCTTATTTTAACCAGTTCTCTCAATGGATTTTTCTCGAGAGAACTGATTGGTATTTTTACACAGTCCGATGAAGTACTTGAAATGGGTTCCTTTTATCTAAAATCACTGGCAATAACCACTTGGACCATTTCGTTTTTTAACTGTACTTTAGGTTTGTTAAACGGTTCTGGCCACACCATCCATTCCATGATTCTGGATGCTGGCCGTCTATGGTTAATTAGAATACCCCTCATTATTTTCCTAGGTTCTTTTGCCACACTTGGCGAAAAAGCCATTTGGTATGGCATCAGTTCAAGTAATGTCATATCGGCTATATTAGCCATCATTTTTGCCTTAAGTGGTGTTTGGAAAAAACCTAAAATCAAAAATTTATCTATTCGGTAAACAGGTTTATAGATGATTACCGTTTGTTTCGATCACATTTTTATACCAAAATGCAGACTCTTTTAAGGTTCTCTTTCCCGTTTCAAAATCAACATGAATCAAGCCAAAACGTTCTCGATACCCAGCTGCCCATTCGAAATTGTCCATCAAAGTCCAGTGGAAATAGGCTTCTATATCCACCCCTTCTGAGGCTGCTTTTTTGAGCTGTGATAAATACCTTATCACATAATCAATTCTACCTTGATCATGTACTTTACCATCTAAACTGACCCAATCCTTTGAAGACAACCCATTTTCAGCAATGATAATGGGTTTTTTGTAGCGCTCATAAAAAAACTTAGCACCCCAATAAAGGACGTCTGGCGTCATTGCCCAATTAAAGCCCGTCACAGCATGTCCTTGGGCTCTTTTAGCAATTTGAGGCTTGCCATCTTTTCCATAAACAATATGTCTACCCGTATAGATATTGCAAGCAAAAAAATCCAGCTCGCCACTAATGATTTTTAAATCTTCCTGATAATGCTCGGGCAAATACTTACCAAAAATTTCGATTACTTTCTCAGGGTATTTCCCTAAGAAAATTGGATCCATGAAAAAGCTATTTGTCCACCCTAGGTCAGATACACTGTCTACATGGCTTAAATCGAAGGTTGCATATCTTGCTGCCTCGATCGATTTCTCATCCAAGGCATCCGGTAAGACGACCACCGTCGCTGGTGCAAGTCCAATCCTAGGCGTTTTCTTGCTGAATGCTCTTATTACCTGAACAGATTTCCCGTGGGCTAATAGTGTATTATGGGAGGCTTGCATATAATCTCTTGCACCCATTTGAAGTCCTGGTGCATGACTACCTGTTTGGTGCCCTAAACCTATATAGCACTGGGGTTCATTAATAGTCATCCAATGGGTGACGCGATCAGATAATTTATCTACAATCACCTGCGTATATTCGGCAAACCAGTCTGCACTGTCTGAGTTCAACCAACCGCCTTTTTTATACAATTCATATGGAAAATCCCAATGAAAAAGTGTTACATAGGGATCAATCCCCTTCTCTAATAAGGAATCGATCAATCGATCATAAAAATCCAAACCCTTTTCATTGATTTTACCTATACCCTTTGGTAATACTCTTGGCCAAGAAATTGACATTCTGTATGCCTGAAGACCCATAGATTTCATTAAATCTACATCTTCTTTGTATCTGTGATAATGATCACAAGCCACATCACCTGTATTGCCTTCAAATACCTTCCCAGGTTCATGGGAAAAAGTATCCCATACGGATAGCCCTTTTCCATCTTCATAAGCTGCACCTTCTATTTGATAGGATGCTGTCGCCGCTCCCCACACAAAATTTTCTTTAAATGCCATATTGGACCCTCCAAATAAATACTTTATTTATTCACGATTATAACATCTTTTTGTTCTAGGAGACAACTATTGAACATAAATTGATTTTTTTACTTCTTATATCTTCTCCAATGAAACTTTAAGACAATGCCAGCCTAAAGTGCCGCATTTAACACGTGCTGGCATATTGGATAAGTTTTCAAATATGGCGGCATCTTCTAATTTTTCTAACTCTTCGATTTTAAGGGCTTCTTTACGAATCATACCTAAAAAAATCTCTGTCAAAGCTTCTACTTCCTCAATCTTCTTCCCTTTTATCAAATCAATCATAATAGACATAGATGCTTGACTAATGGCACACCCAGATCCAATAAAAGAAGCATCTGAAATGATTTGACCATCGTGCTTAAGTAGGAGCGTTAAATCATCCCCACAGTTGGGATTATGACCTCTTTCCACGCTGTTAGGTGCTTCGATTTCTTTTTTGTTATGTCCACTTTTATTATGTTCCATAATGATTTCTGTATATATTTGATCAATCGACATAACCAAACACCTCCCTAACCTTTTTTATACCCTTTATAAAGGCATCAACGTCTTCAATGTTGTTATAGATTGAAAAACTCACACGACACGAAGCATTAATCCCTAAATATTTCATGAGTGGCTGACAACAATGGTGACCTGCACGTATAGCAATTCCTTCACTATCCAGTATCGAGGCCACATCGTGAGGGTGTATATCCTTCAAGTTAAAGGTAATAAGAGCCCCTCTTTCTTCACTATCCTTGGGTCCATAAAGTGATACATAAGGTAGCGCATGAAGTGCTTTATAACAATAATTTGTGAGTTGCCTCTCATGTTGTTGAATGTATGCCAATCCAATTTCACCGATAAAATCAAGTGCCAATCCTAAACCTACAGCTCCTGATACGTTTTGGGTGCCAGCTTCAAACTTCTTAGGCAGTTCGGCAAAGGTTGAAGTTTGTTCCTCAACAAATTCGATCATATCGCCACCTCTCATAAAAGGTGGCATGATATCCAACAACCCTTTTTTCCCATAAAGCACACCAATTCCCTGAGGTCCAAAGACCTTATGACCTGAAAACACAAAAAAGTCTACATCGAGTTGAGCCACATTTACAGGAATATGTCCTGCTGCCTGTGCACCATCTAATACGGTAACCGCTCCAAACTGCTTGGCTCTTTGAATGATTTTTTCCGCATCATGTACAACACCTAACCCGTTTGAGACATAAGGAAAGGCAACCAAAGCGGTCTTTTCATCTATTTTTTCAAGCTCTAAATCCGTAATGTGCCCTTCCTGATCACTATAAAGATAGATCAACTTAGCCCTCTTTTCCTTAGCTACCATTTGCCAAGGCAATATATTGCTATGGTGTGAAGTGATGGTCAATACAATTGTTTGACCCTCTTTGATAAAATTAAGACCATAGGCATTAGCAATAAGATTTAGGCTTTCAGTGCTGTTTCTAGTAAAAACAATTTCCTCTGCACGGGTAGCGCCAATAAAATGCTTAACCTTTTCTCTTGCGGCTTCATAAACTTCCGTGGACTTGATGCTCAAGAAATGAGCACCACGATTTGGGCTACCATTTTCTTGGGTCAGATAATGTACCAAACCCTCCACGACACAATTTGGCTTTTGGGTGGTCGCTGCATTATCAAGATATATTAAATGAGGATACGCCTCAAAAACTTTAAATTGCTCTTTTAAGTTCATTTTAAATCCTCCGATCCATTTCAAAGGCCACTTGATTTTTTACAGCTTCATTGGGAATTGTATTGATGATTTCCTCAAAGGACCCCTTGATGATTAATTTTTTAGCCTCTTTCTCTGAAAAACCTCTGCTCATCATATAGAACATTTTATCCAGATCTACTTGACCAATACTTGCAGCATGTTCTCCTATGACATCATCTTCCCCACACATAAGGGCTGGAATCGAATCTGACTGGACGTTTTCATTAAGTAACACAACATATTCTCTTTCTCTACCAACTGCCCCAGTTGAGCCCGTCTTAAATTCTAAGTTGCCCCTAAATACTTTTTTAGCTTCATTGTCTAAGGCGCCCTTCGATAAAATCAGGGATTCTGTCTTCGCACCCAGATGCTTCATTGTATAGGAAATATCTATTTGTCCTTGTCCTTCGCCATAATAAATAGAATTCATAAAACCTGCCGCATGTCTACCTGTCAGTTCAGTCTCATAGGAAATCGCTTTAATTCCCGAGCCTAATTGCAAGTCATACCAGATAATGTTAGCACCTTCTTCGGCTATACCAAAATTCTGATCATAAAAATCACTTTTATGGTCTAAACGTTGTAATTTAATGACATTCACTCGGCTCCCGGCTTTTGCAATGACTCTTGTTGTTCCATAATGTCTCGCATTTTTTCCATGGTAGTCAATGACGAGGTCTAACTTAGATCCCTCTTCTACCACAATAATGTTATTTTCAATTTGGGTGCGTTCCTCTACCCCAAAGTCATACTCGATATGAACACTAGCAGGTTCAAACCCTTCATTGTTCACTACAAGTACATATCCGCTGTTATGAAGATGATTCATATAACTTGAGAACTTATCTCCTAGCGTGTGTTTGGATTGATATTCTATTTCAAAAAAAGCCTCATAGGGATGATTTTCTTTCCAATCATCTCTCAAAAAAGCATCAATTGTCTTCAGTTCAACACCAGAACTCTTTGAGTCTACTATGGCCTTAACACCTTTTTCAAAGCCCAAAAACAGATCTTCTGGTAGCTCCATTCTTTTCCACTTTGGATAAGGAGTTTTATCAAATAGCGCTTTATTATTCTTCCATAATTTCATAATGATTACCTCCTACCCAATGGTACCTTCCAATTCTAAATTAATGAGTTTATTCAATTCCACCGCATATTCTAAGGGCAATTCCTTGGTAATGGGCTCTACAAAACCGCGTACAATCATGGCCTTAGCTTCTGCTTCATCAATCCCTCGACTCATCAAATAAAAAATGGTTTCATCACTGATTCGACCAATCTTCGCCTCATGACCGATATCCACATTGTCATTCCTTATTTCAATAATGGGTAGTGTATCTGATTTAGACCGATTATCCAACATTAAAGATTCACAGTTCACCGTTGACTTAGCATGATGCGCCTTTGAGCCAACCACAAGCAACCCTCTATAAAATGCATGCCCACCATCCTTAGAAATGGATTTTGAATTAACAATGGAGCTGGTATGTGCACCCACATGCACCACTTTTGTTCCCGTGTCTAGGTATTGCCCCTTGGCTGCAAAGGTGATTCCAGTGAATTCACTCGTTGCATAATCCCCTTTTAAAATGCTCATCGGATAGAGCATGGATACCTTTGAACCAAAAGAGCCAGATACCCATTCAATTCTTCCACCTTTATCCACAACGCAGCGTTTGGTGTTCAGATTATACATATTTCTAGACCAATTTTCTATGGTTGAATACCTCAGCTTTGCACCTTCCTTCACGTAAAGTTCCACTGCCCCCGCATGAAGGTTTTGCACCGAATACTTGGGTGCTGAACACCCTTCTATAAAATGTAAACTGGCATTTTTTTCTACAATGATCATGGTATGTTCAAATTGTCCCGCACCTTTTGCATTTAACCTAAAATAGGATTGAAGGGGTAAATCGACATGAACACCCTCTGGTACATAGACAAAAGAGCCGCCTGACCATACCGCTCCATGAAGTGCCGCAAATTTATGATCTCTACTGGTAATCAATTTCATAAAATATTTCTTGACCAGTTCTTCATATTCTTTAACCGCATTTTCCATGTCCGTATAAATGACCCCTTGCTTAGTCAGCTCTTCTTTAATGGAATGGTACACAACTTCTGAGTCATACTGAGCACCAACACCCGCTAAAGAGGTTTTCTCTGCTTCAGGAATCCCTAACCTGTCGAAGGTGGCTTTAATGTCATCAGGTACATCGTCCCAATTATCTTGTAAACCGGTATTAGGTCTCACATAATGAACGATATTATTCACATCTAAATCACTTAAATCCGCACCCCAAGTAGGTACAGGTTTATTGTTATAAATAACAAGAGATTTTAAACGATGTTCTAGCATCCATTCCGGTTCATTTTTTTCCCTCGAAATTTCTCTTATAATCTCTTCTGTTAAACCTTTATCCGCTTTATAACGATGGTCTTCTTGATTGATGATATCATAGACACCTCGATCGACCTCATCAATTTGTGTTTTAATAGCCATTAGCTCACCTCCTCAACCACTTGTTGCTTAAACACTTCATAACCCTTTTCTTGGATTTCACTTGCTAATGAAAGATCACCACTTTTGACAATTCTGCCATCTACTAACACGTGAACAAAGTCCGGTTTTATATAGTCTAATATTTTATTATAATGGGTGATGACTACAATGGCGTTATCCTCGGAAGCCAACTTCTGCACCGTTTCGTATACCACTTTGATCGCATCTATATCAAGGCCAGAGTCTGTCTCATCCAGAATCGCTACCTTAGGATTTAAAATTGCCATTTGAAGCATTTCATTTTTCTTCTTTTCCCCGCCTGAAAAGCCCTGATTCAAGTATCTTTCAAGATATTGATCATCCATATTTAACATACTCATTTTTTCTTTTAAAGTTTTTCTAAAACCCAGAACCTTTGGCATTTCTCCGTCAATTTCCTTTTTTGCTGTTCTTAAAAAGTTTTCTACAGTGACGCCTGGAACCTCTTGGGGATATTGAAATGACAAAAAGAGTCCCTCTTTTGCTCTTTCATTGACCTTCATCTGGAGTAAATCTTTTCCATTGAAAAGGACTTCTCCCTCAGTCACTTCATAGGATGGATGACCCATCAAAGCATTTGCAAGGGTTGATTTTCCTGCACCATTGGGTCCCATAATCACATGAATTTCACCTGAGTGAATATCTAAATTGACACCTTTTAATATTTCTTTATCTTCAGCCTTGGCTCTAAGATTCCTGATGGACATTAATAAATTTTTCATAAAATAGCCTCCTTCAATTCCTAGTAAATTAGTAGGAAATAGTTATAGCTTTATAATAACGTATAATTTACCATTCG
>CAZJIO010000041.1:0-1523 GCA_964546035.1 uncultured Eubacteriales bacterium
GTTAATAAAGCTTCATCTTTTAGAGATAACAAAAGATTGAGCATCCATCTGCTCGGTCTTTCTTAATTGAATTAGATTTGCCAGTTCTTTGTTGTACTTGGCCTGTCCAACTGCAGCTTGTTCAGCATCTTGTTTAATTTCTAATAAGGAGTTTCCAAATTGATCAACTATGGTTTTGGATCCTGCCATCTTCCCTAATTGAGAAGAAAAGGAATTGCTAATATCTTTAGAGCTTTGCATTGCAATAGCTTTCATCTCTAACAACTCTTTGTTCAGGTTTCCAATATGTTTTTCAAACTTAATTGTAGCAGCAATAGCAGGATTGTAATTAAGCCCGAGCGTTTCCATAATTGAAATTACTGCATTATCATTCATTTGATATCACCTCCTTGAGATGTTCAAATCTAGATGTCGTTGGAACTATTCCATTTTTCAAATAGCCAATAACCGGTTCTAATGCAGATTCAATATCATTTTTTATATCGCATTCCCATATACCAAGTACCAAATATCCCGAGTCAGATAGATATTTAACACGACGTTTATCGTTAGATATTGATTTTTTTTGAATATGGTAAATAGGGTTCGGGTATTTAATTGGGTTACAATGAAAAAAATCTCCTAAAACTTCAACTATTACACCTTTGAATAAGCCATCGATTGGTATTAAAAAGTCTACATTGAATTTATTATATAAAACCGCGTACTGAATAAAATCAATACCATTTTTACTTAGGTATTCTTTTACCAATTTTTCAGGAAGTGTTTCCTTTGGATAATTACTCAATAGTTTAAGTGTTCTAGCTCTACTTGCTGCAATCATGCATTTTTTAGAGCAAAAATGAGTTTTATATCGTTCCGAAATGCTTTTTGCCATTACTATATTTTCACCACACCAGGTGCAAGCAAAGTCAATTTTTTCATTCCAATTACGCTTGCATTCAATAGAACAAAAATGCTTATTTGAACGATTTAGCTTGTATGTGGATTTGTTGGTTGAATTTCCGCAAGTAAGGCATGAAACTTCAGTTCTTTGATATAGTGGGTGAAGTTCGCCTTTTTGCATTCTTTTTGACACTAGATAGCATTCTCGGGTACAGAATTTTTTTTCACCTGTTTTGCTAGCTAATCTATAAAATTCATTTCCGCAAATATCACAATTAAAAGCTACCTTACCTATGTAATTCCATGGTCTCTTTATATCTAAATTGCGTATTGCATTGGTATCATCCATAAATCATCACCACCTAAATAAAAAAGCACCCCTCATGAGTGCTTTTAAAAATCACCGAAGAATGCATCAACATCTTCTTGTGTGGAAGTATCTGTATTTTTATTAGTTGGTGATGTTCCACCAAAAAAGCTAGGCATAGTTAAGGCAATGTTTTTACCTAATTTACCACGTATTGTATTTATCACAGGTATTGTCATGTATGGGATTTTAAAATAATCAACATTAAAATGACACATAAGCTCTGAAAATATGTCCGCCCAATCAGGTCCCTTGTTATCATGCTTAATAA
>CAZJIO010000041.1:1565-2207 GCA_964546035.1 uncultured Eubacteriales bacterium
AATTCAATGCCCCTCATTTCACATTCTTCTTCAAGCTTTTCGAGGGGCATATTGTTGTATTTATCGGCCCCTCCCGAGCTTTCAGAAGGAGCCAATGCTATCCCGATATATCACATAACTTTCTAAAGAAGTTTTTGAAATGGACCACATTCCATCCATCAATCATGGCTTTTTCAAGTGACATTGGTGTACCATCTTTGTCAAAGCAATATCTTGCTTTAATTTCTTTACCAGCAATAATTGCAATGATTTCTTCACCAAGCCATTTATTTACATTCGCTTTTGACTCATCATCAGAAAGATTGAACATTTGAGTCTTAAGACTTATTTTTTCATTCATAAACAAATCAATATGTGCTGCCATAATAGGGCAAACAGTGTATGTATTACCATTCACCTCAAACGGCATCCCAACTCCAAGCATATCCGCAAGTGAAGTAGGGGAGTTAGCCTCCATTTTGTTCATAGGATCATCTCCTTATTAAAGTGCTATTTGCACTTTCTTATTCTCAACAACATTAGCACCAGCTGGTTTAATAGCTGTAAAGTTGAGGGTTGATGGTTTGTGTTCTCTTTCCAAATCCTCTACCACATCACCAGTAAGTTGCATTCTGCTGATTTTGCTGTTGTTCTTATATTTGG
>CAZJIO010000041.1:2252-5436 GCA_964546035.1 uncultured Eubacteriales bacterium
AACGATTTCCATTTGAATAACAGGCATAACAGGGTTGGCAGCAAGAACATACTTTTCAACATTTGTTGCAGCAAAGTCATATTCTAGAGTGATTGGTGCACCAGCATTTGAAGCATTAAACACTAACTTAGCAGGAACATCAGCAACACCAGCAACAGGTGTTGTAGCACCCAACACAAAGGCAACAGCAGTTCCAAGAGTAAATGCAAAGCTTTCAGATTCAGTAGCTGCAGCTAATTTTCTAGTCAATATAACGTCCGCGCCTGTTCCAGTTACATCGAAGTAATATGAAACATCTGGGTCAGATTGAAGTACTGATCTAACTTCACTTGCATTGGTGTTTACATCAACAGTAGTTAAAGTAACAGGAATGGCTTTTCCAGCAACTAGGGCAGGTGAGCCAGCAGCAGTAATTGTCAATGTTGCAGTTCCACCAGTTGAAGCTTTAGTAGTAACTGTTTTTGTCATTGACTGTTTTGTGCCTGTGGTTCCAGCTGTGATACTGTATTGATTAATCGTTGGTGATTCAGTTACTTTTGTAAATGGTTGATTGTTAGTGTCCAAGATAATTGGAGTACCAACAATGTTTCCGAGTGCAGTAACTTCATAAGGTGAGGATGTAGGAATCGAAGTGTCTGTGATTTCCTTCATATTCTCTGTAACCGTTTGAAGTGTTGCATTGCTGATGAAAGCAAGCGTTTCAGTTGTCATATTCGAGAACTCAATACCAAGGTCAACTTTCATGCCTTTTTCATAGATACCTGAAGGATAGTTACTGTTTCCATCAGGAAGCTCATATTGCTCAATTGATTTTTTTCTCGAAATTTTGTTAATGGTTTCTGTGCAAACTCTGATGTCTGCTGGATTTGTTGAAAGCCCACCGGTAACAGAATTGAACTTAGTCATTTTGACTTTACCAGCATTAATAGCTATAGAATTTTTTCCCATTTTTCATCGTCCTTTCATTTTTAAATAGGGTCATAATAACAAATACGAATACCGCAACTATAAAACCCTGTCATAGTAGGCAGTTCGCCTAATTGTCCAGTAACTTTAAGTAATCGGCCTTGTATTTGTTTTTTGTTTAATAGTGTAGCAGCCCTTCCAATTACATCTGTAGCAACATAATCCAAACTTGATGGTGCATGGCATACAATTTCAATTATTTGCTCATGCAGATCTTGGCATCTGGTTGGTCTTGATGGAATAAAGTAAAGGCAAAGTCTTTTTTCATTTGTAGCAAGATCATCCCATTTACTACGCTTAATAATCTTTTTATTAATTTCAACCTGTTCTTTGCCTATTAAATCAAGAAGCGAAAGTATTGTTGAATCAGAGTTTAGCATCGATTGTATAGCTGTTAAATCTTCTGATGGAGTAAACAAGTGATCACCACCTTAGGGTATAAAAATAACCCCATTAGGGGTTTTACTTTTTTGTTATTATAAAGAACTTACTAAACTTGAAATTACTTAAAGTGCTTTTAACTGCCTCTTGCATGGATCCTGTTGCCATCCACTTCATAGCAGTTTCTATTGCATGTGAAGCAGGCTTGGGAGCAAAGGCACCACCCTTAGGTTCAAGGTTAATACCACCAACATTTGAACGTGAATTAACTTGTTCTCCAAATATATTAGTATATGAACCTCTTTTGCGACTTCTAATGCTTGTATCGTTTCTAAAAGGATTCCATAGTGGACTATTCTTATAATCATCAAGAGCTGGATTATCGGTATCCATTAAGGAACCTGTACCGTGTTCATCCATAGCAGCCCATGCACCACCTGTTATACCAGCAATGATAACATTAGCAACCTCTGTGATATCGTCAGCGCTTAAACTTTCTTTCCCTTGTGGGGTTAGCATTCCGCTTTTAGCATCACTTAGAAGTTCCTGTTGTATTTGCTTCATACAGATAATAAGCTCTGTTCTTAATGCGTTAACACACGCTACACTATCAAAAGTAATCATGATTTAATCAATCCATTCATAAGCAAATTACCCTTTTGCATATAGCCATCACGCTTCTTATCCCAATTCTTTTTGTACCTTGGCACATTATAGGGTGGGGCAGATGTTCGGCTTTTCATTGCAAGGCATAATATGCCACAAAGATAATAGTTTGCTATTTTTTTAAGTTGATTGTATTTTTCTTCATCATCTACTTTCTTACCAAAAAAGCCCATTCTTTCTATCGCTGGTGAAATCAATCTTTTCATTGTACCAATATTTAATGGTGCATCAATGATACGGTCGGGCAATAGTGATTCATCAGCAGTAAGCATGGTCCTAATCTTTTGGTGATATCCTTCTCCTAGAAATTCTTCATACATTAAAGATCGCCTCCTAATAATATAGGGTACATTATGGTCTTGTGTCTTTTGATAGCTGCATCCTGACAACACCCTTTAGTGCAATATCATCAATGGATTCAACTTTGTAGGTATTGTTATTGCCATCTCCGTAGATAATACGGTCAAGTTCTACAATCCCAAGGTTTTTAGGCACTTGAAAAATATATCTTGTTTGGGGCAGTAACCCTGGGTCATATTGTCGCAAAGTATATGTAATGATTTCCCCATAACCATTTACGTTTGAATTGACTATATTCCATTGTTGAACTACATTACCTTTTGTATCAGCTGATTCGCCAAGGCGCTTATGAACCAAGATGGCGTTACATTTAGCTGCAAAAAAAGCATCTTCAGATGATGCAAAATCTTCATTAATAGACTGAACTATATATTTCTCAGTATTGATCGTTAATATATCACCACTTAAGGCGCCAGCAGTTTTTAAAACCAAACCTTCTCTTAGTGCCTCACGGTTACCAAGATTATTGGCTGACTTTGTTAACTGCTTTATTGATACCTTAGTGGTGATAGCTGGTGTTTTATTGATTATGCAATCTTGCCCTTTAGCTTTTAAATACTTGCCAGCATATGACATGATTACCACCCCCTGTAAGGATAGGTTACACCAAAAACAGGCACGAAAGAGGGTATGAGTTCGGGGAAAGCTATATCTATAACTTTTCCTATATACCCATCCCTTTCGAGCTCAAATGACTTTTGCGTTACATCCCAATCAACATCAAGCTCATGATTCTCATGTGGTCCTGATTCCTTTTTAGGAAGTCTTGTTGACATACTAGGGCAGAGTAGAACAGCACATTCACAAATTA
>CAZJIO010000041.1:5460-9662 GCA_964546035.1 uncultured Eubacteriales bacterium
AGAAAGGTTAATGCATCGCCTTGTAGCCCTGCATAGCTAGGTATTTGTGAAATGACATTCAACTCTGCAATAGTTATGCAATCAGGCTGTTGAATGGCAGATAGCGGAAGATAGGCAACATCAACTCCTAGTTTATCCAGAACTCTTTGTTCCCAATTTTCCGCTGTTAATATCTTGTTAGCCATAAGGGAAAACCTCCCTCTTAGTTTATTTCAAGAATCTTAGTACATTCAGTGAACATCTTGGAGAATCCAGAGTTTTCACTAACAGTCAATACTTCTGTTTGATTCAAAATGAATCTATCAGCTTCATTGATAGTACTTCCTAGCTCAACTACTTTTTCGATAGAATATCTACTATCAATACCAGTAATAGAAGGATGACCATTTACATCCGCAATATCAGGACTGTAAAGGATTGTAACGTCTGCAAAGAAGCCTTGAGGCATCTTAACTTTAGTTGGTAATGCCATTCCACCCATAAGCATGGTAACCAATTGAGAAGAGGTTTGACCAGGATATAGCAATTTTAATACTTGAACCAATGCAGCCTTGTTACAAACAAGAGTGTTGCAAGAGTAAGGATAAAACTCTAACAAGAAGTTAATGAAAGCATCTTGAGAAAGTATACCAGCTGTTGCATTTGAATCAAGTGTTCTGTTCAGATGTACAGAAGCAGGATTTGCATTTCCATCTCCAACAGTAATTACATTAAGAACTTCGCCAACTTCATCATTAGCAGCTTGCTGAGCAATTCTTCTAATGTGAATAGCTAACATATCAATTTTCATTCTTCTAATAGCTTCGTATGAAGCTTCAATAGCAGTACCAAACTTGTAAATTTGGATTGCGCTAGTGGAAGTAACAAGCTTTGATTTTGGAAGCTCTGATGCTTCTGTGACTCTTCTTTTGCGTTGGCCTTTAGGTTGATCTACACAACGAACACTTTTGTATGCGTTGGAATCAATTTCGGTTGTCATTGCAATCAAGTAAGGAAGAATAGAAGTAGCAATCATGCTTTCCTTTACTGTCATATTGATGTATTCAGGAAAGAGGATCTTGCTTTCATCAGTTCTGTAGAAAGCTTCAACCTTAGAAGCTGAAATACCTCTACCAGCCATGGATTGAGTTACGATGTTGTGCTCTTTTAATTGTCTTTCAAAAGCACTAAGTTTTGAACCTTCTGGACTAGGATCAAGGTTCTCAAGATATTGAGATAAACTAATACCTTCCGCTTGAGCTTCTTTGTACATATCTCTATGTAATGATAATTTCGCCATTCTTTTTAATCCTCCTTAATTAGGATAATTTTAATTCAACCAATTTGGTTGTTGCATCAACGGTGTAGCATCTTGCATTTGTTACAGCTGGAGCCACGCCGGCTACGTCAGTTGTACTGCCCATTGCAAAAGCAACTGCAGTTCCAAGAGTGAACGCGATTGACTCAGTTTCATTTGTAGCTTCGAACTTTCTTGTTAAAATAACAGTATCCGTTGCACCACCAACAGTGAAGTAAGCAGCAACGTCAGGATCAGCAGCTAAAGCAGCTCTAACACTAGCGCCATTTGTTGCAACAGTAGTTGTATCTACTGTAACTGGAATAGCTTTACCAGCAGCCAATGCAGTTGATCCTGCAGCAGTAACGGTAACCGTAATTGTTCCACCGGTTGAAGCTTTGGTTGTAACAACTTTAGTCATTGATTGCTTAACGCCTGCATTTGCAGGTTTAACTAAACCAGCACCATTAACAACTAAGTAATTACCAGCAGCAGGGAGTACTGTTAAACCTGTTGCAATTGCGAATCCTTCCAAAACAACGTCCATATAGCCATCTGCTTCATAGACATCAATAACACCGTCAATTGCTTGACCTTCTAGACCAAAGTCCATAATTCCATTGCCAGTAATAACTACTGCTTTGCCTTTTAAGGCATCTGAACCGTTTGCAACAAAATAAGCCTTTACAGCCGTTCCAGCTTCTACCGTAACTCTACCTTGAAGTAATCCTTCAAAACTGATACCACCTCTCATTGAGAGCACCTACCTTTCGATTTTGAGCATAAAAATAACCGCTGTTAGCGGTCTGTTGTGGATATGTTACTTTACTTTATAAGCTTCATCAGGAATCTGTTGAGATTTATTAAAACCTTCAACGCCTGCTTCTGGGCTTGTCCCTCTGCCTGCAGGTATTACAGCCTTTGCCTGAGCTTCAAATGTAGACGTTATGTCTTTAATAGAAGCAGTGGACATTGTTGTAAATGCATTTCTCCACGTTTCAACAGGGAAGTCATTACCTTGAGCGCGAACACCCATTGTAATTGCATTTTCTATAACTTCTTGATGATATTCTTGACCTTCTTTAGCAAGCTTAAGAACTTCATCGGACGAGAGTTCTTTACCTAGCTTTTCAGCAACTTGATCTTCTGTCATAAAAAGATGCAAAGGTTCTGCATTTTCATGAACAGCTAAAGTTGCAGCATCCCACTTTTCAACTAATTGACTTAAAACTTCATCAGTTGATGTTACCGTTTTATCAAAAGTAACATCAAAAGCTTCACACATTTTTTTGAATTTTTCTTCATTCATGTTGGTTTTTTCACCACCTTTCAAAACTAAGTTTGCGATATTTATTACTTGATCTTTAGAAACGCCAATTCTATTACCTAGAGCAAAAATACTCTCTTGGTCGGTCATCATGCTTTGTGCCTTGTCAACTAATGCGCCAAGTGCAAAAGGCT
The DNA here is from genome assembly GCA_964546035.1 of uncultured Eubacteriales bacterium. Lineage (GTDB taxonomy): Bacteria > Bacillota > Clostridia > Lachnospirales > Vallitaleaceae > CAZJIO01. The sequence continues at coordinate 8,198 of CAZJIO010000041.1, forward strand.
TTTTGTTTTCGGATTTCTTAACCATGGTTAATAATCCTAGACGATCACTGTATGTAGCTATTACTGGTTTTGATGGGTCCATACCCTTTAGGTCCGTAATAACTTGATATATGCCACTCTCATTTTCGAGAATATCGCCATTTCTAGAAAGCATTCCAGCACCAGGATATGCGCCATCAAAGACGCCTGAGTTTTCCCAAAGTCCACCAGGGGGATATGCCTTGGCATAACAAAATAAATTTCTAACAACTTTGTCATCGCCTTCAACTTCATAGGTTTTACCTGGTTCATGCTCGCATTCATCGCTTCGATAAATGTTTTTATTGCATATCGAACATAAGGCTTTGTTGTAGTTAAACCCGATAGAAGTATCAAATAATGTGCCTGACTCAATACTTTGAATCAAATCATTAGTATTTACTCCATCAATAGTCACATCACGCTTCATGTAGGTATCTGCATTCAATGAAACCGTTTCTCCATCTTCGGTAGGTAATCCAAACGAAGAGTTGAAACTTCTTCCATACGGTATTGCAGCCCTTGGACGTCCACCCATACCGAATAATCCATCAGCATGCCATGAATGATCAAGAAGGAAAGCAACACCTTTGTTTGCATCAACCGCGAACACATCAAGTAATTCTTTTGTTAGTTGAACATTCCTGTCAGGAATGATCATATCCCCAGCAAGTTTTGAAGGGAAAACAAAAACCTCATCCGCTGATAATTTTCTCTTAGCCAGCTTATTAATTTTTGCCAGCTGTTCATCTGTTGGAATTCCAAATACATTAGCCATTGTCTTTTTCACCTTCTTTCGATTTAAAGTTGTCTCTTTCTAGCTCTTCACATATGCCATCTAACACACAACCAACGCATTTATTAGTCTTCTTGATTGGTGCTTTCTTTTGACCCACCTTGAAGTTTTGACCTTGAATGTTTGTCATTTTCACTGGATTCACCTCCCGAACTAAAGGTTGCTTTAATGTTTTCAGATGGTTGTCCTACAGCTTTTTCAGCCCTCATAACTTGTTGAGCTGCTATATTGTTATCTTCCCATCCCATTAATACAGCAATAGCATGAAATTGTTGTTCCATTAATTTGACATTCATTCGTTGTTCTTCTGAGTTCCAGTCAATTGTATTATGAGTAAATACCACTTTAGCTTGCTTGCCATTTACTCTAAGCCACAACCTTGCAATCTCTTCAATAAGACGTTTACTACCACGCTGACAAGATGCAATTCCCGAGCAGAATATTCTAAACTGAACGGTACCCCATGATTCTGTAACTCCTTGGTTACGATTCATGAAGATGGCCATCTGTTTAGCGCCTGATAAGGTTTGAGTATCAACCAGCTCTGTTACAGCCCTAACATCAAGACTTCTTGAAGCATTACCACCTTGATTCATATTAATTTTTACATCATCAAAATGAACATAATCGCTATCAGGCTTACTTTTCTCC
>CAZJIO010000041.1:9679-10998 GCA_964546035.1 uncultured Eubacteriales bacterium
CATGGCTACTATGTTATCGAATTGAGATAGAAGCCAGTCATCGCGCTTCTTAGGATCATTCTTAACATGTGGTGGGCAACTATTCATGAGTCTTTCTAAGTCAATCGCAACATCATTTCTAGGATAGCCTTGATGATGAAGCACAGCTTGTAAATCTTGAAGAATCTGCATTTGAAAATCTACAGCTTGAAGAACTGATGCCATAGATAAAGTACCTCTAGGATCTCCAATATCAGGATCAGCAGGTACCCAAAAGAAATTAGCATGAGCTTTATCCAACAATACTTTTTCGCCCATTTGAGATTGGAAAGGTACCCATGTTTTACGTCCATTTACATCAAGCAAATCCCACTTAATTGTTTGGGGCTTAACCGGATAAACATCATAAATATCTTTTCTATCCTCAGTCACCTCAGCCTCAAGGCCCATGGCTCCTAATAAAAAAGAACTGTAATGCAATTGATCAATCAAACCATCAAGCCCAGAGTTACTAACTTCATTGATTCGTGATGCAAATTCTCTCCACTCATTTTCTAAAGCTGTATCTCTTGATTTTCCATCCATAGAATAGAACTGCGTGTCGTTTCCTTGATTGGCTAGCCTTATAAAGTTCCAAACTGCCATTGATACATCAGGATTAGTCTTTTTTAGAAACTCTAACGACTCAGCTTCATCTCTAATGCTTCTAAGCTTTGCAAGTGCATCAGATGTCCTAGAATTTGAAGGGGATAGGGTGTTAGTGTATCCATTTCCAATTTGAGTTTTTCTACCTGCAGCTATTTTGCTATTTGGCTTATCTCTAGATTTAGCAAAATTAATTCCTAAAAACGCCATCATTTCACCATCTCATTACGTTTATTTATTAATGAAAAGAGAGTGATTTCTCACCCTCTAGGTACTTCGGAAACTTATCCGAACTGCTAAGATTGTACGATTGCCCAATTTTAGCCGTTTCTAGGCTCTTTTTACCAACTTTAATAACTATTGCGAACCTAATTAATCACCTCTCTCATGCCTTCTTCTGTGGTGCTTCCCCTTACCAAGATAGGCGAACTTCGGGAGTACTTTTGGTATTATAATATAGTTATCTCATGATCTTATACCGTCCTTATTGATATATAAAAAAGCACCCATTAACGGATGCTCTTTCTTCTTGCTTTGATCTCTTCTAGTTCTTTAGCGTCTGATATGAACTCTTCCATTTTTGCTTGAACCCACGTAGACAATTTAACTCCCATTGGTGTGGCGTATTTGTAAAACTCAATAAGCCTGTCAGGATCCACAGATATATTCTGTGTTGTCTTGTTTTTTTCTTCTTG
>CAZJIO010000041.1:11013-14177 GCA_964546035.1 uncultured Eubacteriales bacterium
GTTCTTTTGCCAAGGCCTCTCACCCCCTTATAAGGGAATTATACTACTATCCTCGACAAATTACAGCAATTTTAATTCATTCGCATTAATGATTATTCATAACCATTAATGGCTAATATAATCCTTTTGCGACGTTAAATTAATTTGTCTAACCACATAATCACAGGTGATATTACCACCATCCATATAAGATAAAAGGGTAAACATATCTGACCGTGTAGATTAAATGGTATCTTGCGATAATCCCAAATCTGATAATCTTTGTTGTATATTCTGCCTGATATGTACTCTAATGCCACAATCACATTGGCAAATATGAAACAGTTAATCCAATATGATAACTCAAGTTTTATTACATAACTACAAATCACAAAAGCGATACCACCAACCAACCCCATACTTCTATGGGATGTATTATCGTACAGTACCTCAATACCCATGTAGATTAATCCACCTAATGCAAATTTAATTGCCAATTCCGACAAGTCCTTCACCTACCTCTAGCAATGTCCAACTCTCACTGTTAATCATTGCTTCGAATTGAGGGTTGTCTAAGCTCATCAAATTCCATGCGCCACCACTTGCAAAATCGTGAAGTATAACTCCAAGTTGAACATCGTCTAAATCTTCTTGATGTATAAAAGTTTGCGTACCATCTAAAGAGCGTCTAGTAGTTGAAATATTGATGATGGGATATTCGATTGATTCTAACAATGCATTTATTTCTTCAAAATCTAATACTTTACCTATAACGTATCTCAATCTTCCTGCCATTTTATCTCCCTTCTACTTATAATCCGCAAAGGCTTTGGTACACCATGCGTCAAATTTTGTTTCATCCACCATAGCCCCAAACGCTGCTAATATAGATGTATAGCCTTTAAAATAGTCTGAGTGAGTTGTTCCGCTTGAATTTGATGATAAGGCGAACAGCCTGATAAAATCTTTTGAAATAAGACTAGCCGAGAAGGTAGCATCATATGTCTTTATATCATTTACATATGCCTTTAAAACACCGCTTTTTCTTATCAGTTTGAAAGTGTAAAGCTGATCAGGCGACAATGTTCCAAGTGGAGCAATTGTAAGATATAATGAACCGTTGTAATAAAGACGCATCCCCGTACTGTATATTGTTACAGCATACTGAGTGTCAGTCCATGCACTGCCATTTTTATTAATAAAACGTCCATTTTGCAATGAATTAGGAATAATAAATGCACCAGCAAAAGCAAAATCACCATTCGTAAAATCTAAACTTCCATTGTTAACAATAGCACCATAGGTGTCAGAACCGTCAGACGAGAAGAATGGCATTGTCTTACCGTTTGGTAATAATATTTCTGTGTACCCATCAGATGACGTTCCTGCCACATTAGACAGTGTTACGTCATTATCTCCGACTAAATCTACAAAAGGATTAGTCAATGGACTGTTAATTCCTACATTTGTACCGCCAGCTTTACGTGCGTCTAAGTACAATACCGCACCTGCTTCCTGCGCTAACAGAGCTAAATCTTCAAATGATTGGCTACCCATTGCTCCCATATTTGTTATTAACATATTTTCACCTACGCTTTCAGCGAGCCGAATAAATGCCATGTATCGGTTGCTACTTTTTTAAGACCAGCTACAGTGTCTTGACCGTTTATCTTTAACTTTGAACCACTTTTAATTGTTACACCAGCGCCAGCAACAAAAGAAATTTCTCCTGTTGTATCAGCAAAGAAAGTCATTTCAGCACCCAAGTTAAAAGACACACTTGAATTGGGTGGTATTGTGATTACTGAGGCTGCTGTTACATTTTGATAAGTTGTCGCATCTGTAAGCGAAAGAGTTTTGTTACCTGTTACAGCAACTATATTATTTTCGACATAAGATACTCCGTCAACTCCATTGGTGCCGTTTGTGCCTGCTGAACCAGTAGCCCCAGTTTCACCTTGAACACCCTGAATCCCTTGTATGCCTTGCTCTCCTTGCGCTCCAGTTTCTCCCTGTATGCCTTGGATGCCTTGCAATCCTTGAATCCCTTGTTCACCAGTAGCTCCTGTTGCCCCAGTATCGCCCTTATCACCTTTAGCACCTTTGACAACTGCTGTTTTATCTTGCCAAATTGTACCATCCCATTGTTGATAGCCAACTCCAACAGATATAAAAGTATCAACTTCTTTTTCGGTTGGATTAGCTACGAAGTATGTATCTCTTGCTGTGTTGTCTGCGAAAAAGTGATTAGGGTTGATCGATAGACCGCCTAGTTCGCCACTATCAATTAGCGACTGAATATCGGCCGTTTGTTCCTCTAATGTTTGTACTTTTTGGTTAACTTTCTTATTACCTTTTCTGATATTCATTTTATTATTCCACATAAGAAGTTCCCCCTACTCAAAGTATGTAACATTAATTACAGCAGATGTGCTGCCAGTTCTAATAGCTCTAAATGTTTCAATACTTTCAAAGGTACCTATTTCAATTTCATCTCCATCTTCTGCAAGATGTCCGATTGTAGTAGTGGGAGCTTCACCAGTTATTCTAAAACGAATATCAGCGGTCTCAACTGTTATCAAAGCACCTTTGGCGCCAGCGTATTTTGCAGGTGTTAAAGATATTCCACCAGCTGTTGCATCAATTGTTAATTGTTCATCTCCAACAGGTCTTGAACCCCAAATCCTACTAATATGCATTCCTTTTGAATCATGGCTCATGATATCACTCCTTATAATTTAAAATTATTTATGAAAAGTTGTTTTGTTTTATTTAAGCACCTCAAGTGTTAAAATACGCGCCACACTAAGGAAGGATCGGAGGCTGTGACCCTTTTTCTATGTCCTTGTTTTTCATGGCGCGTATTATATATAAAAAGCAAATATCTTTTAAGATAATTACTTCGTATAACTGATTTACGAGCTTCTTCTAATGCCAGCCATAATTCCACACCATGGCAAAGATAATATAGGCGCTTGGAAAGTAGCAAACAGAAAGTAAAGCATACTCACCAAGTCATCATGAACACTATCAGTTGCATTATGGTATTGAGTTGATTGTCCATTTCTTTCTACTGAAACATAATCTTTTAATTGATTCTCAACATCAATAGAGTAGGGTATCTCACACCATTGCTGTTCAACCACCAAAGCAAAGTCTTCAACGAGCTTAGGTTTGTTTCCACC
>CAZJIO010000041.1:14196-21313 GCA_964546035.1 uncultured Eubacteriales bacterium
ATTTAGTGGATTTACATTCAAACCTCTTTTAATTAATTGAGATCCAATTGTTTCTCCTAGTCCAGTTTGACCGAAATTAACAGAGGCACCATTATATAGGGTAGAGTAGAAGGCTATTCTATCCCATTGAGCATCCCATCCGAGTCTTTTCATTGGGTCAATCTTAACAACCCTTCCTTTGCTGTCTCTAACGCCTAAAGGCTTACCGTCACCCTTTGAAGCAGGGTCATAAGCTATTGTATATACTTCGAATGGATCTACTTTTTCCCACTCAGCCCAAAACTCAGCTTTCTCTTCATCAGTTCGGCAGGATAGGGGAGGCTTCTTTAAAACCCTCTCATAATTCGGGAATACCGAGTTGATTTCCATTATGAATTCAGCTAAGTAGTCTTGGCGGTACCTTGAATCCGTCATACCCATTTTTATTGATTGTTCAAAGGTTACATCATTTCCTAATGCATCCTGACCAATAACGGTATAACGCTTAATACCCATAAATGGGTTATCCCATGTTGAAAAATGGAAAGTCTCATATTCGGGTGAGTAGGCTGTAGATGTTTTTTTACCCATTAAACTTAATTTATAAAAAAAAGTACGTCCTTTCGGAGTACTATTTATTAATGCTATTCCACCAGTACCATTAGGACCTCTACCAGGTGAGTCAAGCCTTTGTCTTAAATTGGCCCAAACAACATCTAATTCTCTAACCCTAGCACCTTCTGTTATTGTTACAATATCAAGACCAACACCAACCAATGTCTCAGGATCATCAGCACTATGAACCTCGATTATTCCACCATTGATTGATTCGATAGTGAGGTTAGAAAGGGAAAGGTTGTAAACAAGTTCCTTTGGTAATAACTTCTTTAAGTCACGCCAATTTTGACGCGCAAGAGTCATTGTAGGGGCAATAATCCACCATAATACAGGAGGGTTAACATCTATTGAACGAACTTCATTGTCCATTTCAATAAACTTCATAACACCTTCAGCGATTGACCCGAGGTCCTTCCCGAAACGATTTCCGCAAACTAATATCTTGAATCTAGCCTTACTATCATGAATCTTTTGTTGCGCTTCATGGGGCTTATAATTGATTGTAACCGTTTTATACCCTCGAGCATTTGCCATACGACATGAACCACAAGTTTCAAAATGCGTGTATTCTCCAACGCCATCTTCACCCTTACTTGGCCTATAAACCTGAGAGAATGGTTGATTGCATTGTTTACACATGCCTGTGGTTTCTGATGTTGAGTGCTTTATGTAATTTTCATTTTGACGTTCGATACGTCCAATGGAACCACCTTTTCTAGGCACATAAATCACCATCCTTTTAATACCAACATCTCAATAGGTGCGCCTCTTACGCCATATCAATGGACTGCCTATTTCTTGATGTTGATAAATTTTTATATGGTTAGAGTTTCCTTCGCGCATCGGTCACCCAACTACAACAGAGGTTATCAGCCCTTGCTAGCTGTCCCATATTAAAGCCCCAGCATGAATCGAACATGCATCTATCAGAAAATCATCTTCTGACCGTTTTCCATAAACTATGGTGCCACTATGCAAATATATATGAATGGCTCACGACAGTTCGGTAATTTACCGCTGCTCTACGTCCAAGTCATATCTAAAGCTCAAAGATGGATTCGAGCCCACTACCATGGATTAAAAGTCCATCGCTCTAACCGGATGAGCTACATATCAAATATAAAAGCACCCGATTAAGAGTGCTTAATTCGTTTTTGAATGCTTTCAATACATTCAGGACATATATCCATAAATTCATTTAGGTGAATTGCACATGAATCACAAATAGGTGTATCACAAGTTATTTTTTGTAACATTTGAAAATTGGATATTACTCCATCAACCGATGGTGGATGCCCAACACAATGTATGCCTCCAACAACAATATCGCAAAGTTTAGTAGCTTGTTTTCCACATCTACAACGTTCTTTATTGGAAAAATCAACTTGTAAATAATTATTTGACATACGATTGCCAATTCAACTTGCAAAATCCTCTCATACCTTCACCAGGATTGTAATCAGGATACAATTTCATAAACTCAGCTTCGCAATCCTCGAAAGTATCACCAGCTATGATGCCTTTCTTAATGAGATAGAGCAGGGAAATAGACGCTGATCTTGATTTACCTTCGTTGCAATGAATTAGGACATTTAATCCTTTTTTAAGACTATCATCAATAAAACATACCGCTTTATCAATCATTTCAATAGCAAAGAACTCAGCTTTTGGAGCATCAACGATATTCATTGCCAAGCGATTTCCCATGCGTTCTGAATAAAGGTAATCTGGGTGTTCTTTAGGGCATCCGCGGCCAACATATTGTAAAGCCATGCGATGAAAAGGTTCTTTACATGCGTGAACTACTGCCCAACCTTCAGGCATACATGAAAGTAATTCCATTTCGCTTTTTACAGGAGCATAGGTACATAATAGATCATTATAAAAATCTTGCTCATTACCACAAAACAGACTAGCTGTTTCACCTCTAAATACTTCTTTCATTTCGTTAGCCTCCTACATAAATCTAATATCTTCAACGCTAACCGATACGCTTTTACACACTTTGCCATGGTCAGTGTCAGTTACCATATGTATTACTTGAAAAACTGTAGCTTGCAAGGTTTTTCCATCTAAACAGTTCAAATTGACTTCCTCACCAACCCGAGGGGTATTAAAGGATTTGTAAGATATAATGTCAAAACCATTTTCATCGTCAATATCAATGGTCATCATTAATTCATTAAGAGATTTCATTTACTCGACCTCCAAAGATTTTAGATAATTACGTGCAAAATAATAGAGTTGCCAGTATATGAACAACCCTGCATAACGCTTTTCTATGAAATTAATATCGATTCCGTAACGATGGCCGTAGGTGAACAGGGTCCCTAAGAATGATTTTTCGTTTAGATCAGTATCGTAATTATGATTAACTATATCTTCATAACTTCCAATTCCTGAAATTGACTTTTCTAAAACCTCTATTTCATCATCGGTTAGTCTCAAATTATTGTCACTAAGAATTTTATTTATATTTTTTATTTTGTTAAGAACTTTTAAAGCTTTTTCATTCTTCTTTTTCTCTACCATGACTATAAACTTAGAGTTTAATCCGCGTTCGAGTTCTCGCTCAAATCGATCTCTTTGACTTGAAAGGTTAGAGCTGATTTCTTCCAAACTATTTTTTCTCTCCACGCATACCTTGTCAAAGAACTCAATTTCTTCACCATTTATTTTTAAAACAGCAGAGTAGTCTCCAAATTTAAGAGCTTGATATAGATATTTAATTCCTTTACTATCAAAATACTTTGTTATGTGATTATTAACATTCTCTCGAGTATCTATGATAATTATGATGTTTTCTAAAGCTTTTTTAATTTGTGTATCAGTCAAAGAAAACACCTCTAATCATTTGAAGTTTCAACACCAATGGACATTTTTTCACCAGTAGCGGTTTGGAATTGAGCCATAACCTTTGTACGTTTCCTGCCACCAAATTCATCTTGTGAAGAAGGGTTCATCAGATTTTTAAGAGTGTTTGATGTTTTTTCAGCAGCTTCAGCAAGCATTTTCATATCCATAGCGGTTTTAACATTGTCTTTAACTCTATCAAGAACATCTTGATCAGAAATAATGTCAATTAACTTTTCAAGAGTAGTGGCGGTCTTTTTTGCAATATCTAGCTTCTTGTTATCAACCTCTATTTCAAGCTTTTGACGTCTAACAGATAATTGTTGCTTCATCAGCGATGTAGTTGATTCGATTTCAGTTATCATTTCAACTTTTTGCTCAATTTCCTGCGATGGAGTAATAACTTGACTCATCATTAATGGATTTTCACGCAACAGAGGGACGTTAATCACTTCAATATCTCTTTTATCCATTTTTTCAGGTATAATTGGTTTTTTAGGAGCCATTTCATCACCGCCAATGTTTTAAATCAAGTTTTTAGTCAATAATTGAGGTCGTCTTTGAATATATTCATCGATTGCAACGCTAATTTGATCACGATAACAGGTTTGAACAATAGACATCGCGTTAGCATTGTCAACAATTTCCCTGAATGAATCATAGAGCGCAATAGGAATTGGATAATTAATATATGGGAAAAGTTCTTTGTCGATGTACTTTTTTGGCCTACCAGTACTAACTTTAGGCGCTTTACCTGTTTTCTGCCACTTATCAAAATGACTTTTCAAAATGGCATATGAAAATGTGTCACCATCTTCAAATTTTTTAAATAGGTGAGCGATAGGTTTTATAGCTCCCACTGATTCAATCCCATTTTTGTAAGCACCATCATAAGTGCTTTTTGGTATTTTAAGCATTCTACCTACTACTTGTAGACTGTAGAAGCTTTTTGGTGGTCTTGACATTACACTCGCCTCCCGAAACTAAAAGAGGACTCAATTCTATTCTTGAATCCTCTTTGGTGACAATAAAGCCCATATATTGAGCTTTACGCGTGTCTTTCAAGCCAAGAGCTTCAACTACTAGGCTAAAGACTGCTTATATCCGATGTACTCACAACGGATTCACCTTATTTGATTTTTATGTTAAAAGCATAAAAGCTGTTTAACCTTTACTTTTGCTGACTCTGATTATATCTCATTTCAAGAACCGGCTTATAAGCACAATCCTTAGTGAATGTTGTATGATCATTAATATCTTTAATCGTGACGCCATTAAAAGCGATGTTTGTATTGATCATGAAGTGGTTAGCTCTGCCTTTTCCACCACAGATTTTTTTAATCATCCCTTTATCACAAAGACTTTGTATAGTTACATTGAGTTGAGCCCTATCAATTTTTACAAGTTCTGATAATTCACTTTCATTCAAATTCTTATTAGTATCTGGATGAACGATGTAAGGGGATTGCCAATCAAGAAATGCAATCATCATAGAAAAAACACCAACCTCATAAGGGGTTAAGTGTTTTTTTGTAACAATATCAATCCAGTTGGTTTTGTAGAATTTAATAAAATGAGCTTTCTTTCCCCTTGGCTTTCCAGAAGGAGAGTCTTTTTCCTCAATCCAATAATCTTTAATGATTTCGCCAGTAGCCTTGTCAGTCATAGAAGTATAGATTTTACCGCTGCTTAATTGCTCTTTATTGATGATAACAGTGGTTTCAACTGGTTTTCTACTCATAACACTCATCACTTCCTAACCTGTAGGCAAAGTACTACATACCTTGTAGGCAAAGTACTACAGGTCTAAAATGCCATCAACACTATGATTTTACTAGCCTTACAGGGTTTTGACTTTGAAGTTTTATCTTTTCCTTACGGTAACTATTTTTTACATATAAAAAAGCGCCTAAGCTTTCGCCTCGCGCTCTGTATAAATCTCACATGATAAATTATACCACACCTACATAGACTTGTGTTGGACAATAATGGGACATTTATGGGACAATAGTGGGACATTTTTATAATTTGAAAATATTTTTATAATCCTATATTTTCAATATCCAAAATCATGTATTATATTTTTTAATAATATTTGTAATAATCTAAATATGATTACATAGGCCTTGCCCTATGGGTGATAGACCTTAATGGGCCTTATAGAGGGGGATATTTTTTAGAGGGGGAACTCTCCGCGCCCTAATATTTGAGGCCCCCCACCACCCTTGGAAAAACTATTTATTCCATTGGATTTGATGGCCAAATAAGGGCTCAACCACTATATATAGTGTTCTGCTGCTAGATCAGGTTGAAACATGCGTATATAGTACCGAATCTATGTAGAAACGGTACTCATTGTATTTATTGAATATAGATAGAGGGGTGCTTTATTGATGTGCATATTGATGCTATATGACGTAGTAATGAATACTACATGAAGCCTATATCGATATGAAAAACTGGTTTATTTTGGCGATACGATACTCTACCCCGAATCGCCCCACAAAAATATGCTAGCGTCCAGCACGCGCTTAAGCGTATTATAATAATATATTTTAATGTATGATAATGATATGGATTAACAGTCATGGTGGGTAATGTGATTCTATGTATCAATGTTGGGTATGATAGTATAATAAACAGCGTCAATCGCTCATACTCGTACTGTATGAATAGGTGTATATAGGCATGTAATAGGCATACATACAGCATTCTAGGCCATTATAGCCACTTGTTCAACGTCTGCTTATAACTACTGCTAGCAGAGGACCAACGCGGTATTGGCACATAAATAAGCAACGTCTAGTGTTGACCAATATAGCGTAGGTATTAACAGTCATTCATAGTATGATTTAACCGGTTTAACCAGGGGTGAATAGTATGCCTTAGTTGATATCTATTTGGGGTTGTATTATAATCCAATTATTAAGCATAGGGAGGGTTGATCTATATTAAAACGATAGCAAAGGCCATAGAGGTCATATGCCTAACAGATGAGGACGGAACAATGCATCCGGTTAGATTTAAAGTACTGGAGAAGTCAGGAGAAAAGAAAGTGTATGAGATCCTTAGAGTTATAAAGATAGAGGATTCAAAGTTCGCAGGGATAAGGGCCAAGCATTTTGATTGCGAGATAATGTTTGGTGCTGCTCCAAGACTTTGCCAGATCAAGTATGAGCTTGATACCTGCAAGTGGGTGTTATATAAAATATAGGCTAAAATAGAAAATGCTTACCAGTGGACCAGTTCCAGCGGTAAGCATTTTTTTTATTCTTTTATGTGCTCTATAACTTCTTCAATCCTGCAATTCAAGTATTCACAGATACGATCTAGAGTAGAAGTATTAACATGAACATTCTTTTTAAATTTACTTGTTACGCTCGTTGGTAATATCTCATTTAAGTCTGTGAGTTTTAAATTCTTCTCTAAAAGTGTTCTAAAAAGTGGTTTGTAGCTGATCATATTCATGGCTCCTTTGTAGATTCTAGTATTGATATTACTATGAAAGATATAAAATGTCAAACCTACCATATAATATCTTAAAAAGTGAATTAAATATCTTAAAAAGCATTGACATATAGTACCGTTTTTGCTATAATTAATTTATCAGATAGCCGAGGGGCTTAAAGCGATAAGGAGAGAATATTATGACAAAATTACAAATAAA
>CAZJIO010000041.1:21327-29096 GCA_964546035.1 uncultured Eubacteriales bacterium
AGAGGAAATGAAAAAGACAGTAGGACATTATAGAGATGCACAGAAAAATTCAAGTGAATATTTCTCGAAAGAAAAGATAGAAAACAACATGATTCAATACTTCACAGGATTGCAATACACAATGGAGTTAATTACTGGGCTAGAATGGCACTGGTCATATGATGGAAAAACATGGTCCGTGATCAGCATTGATAAAACCGGCAAAGAAAAAATATATCTAGTAGATTAATAGCAGAGTGGGGGTTTCGGCCCTTAATGCACCTCGAAAGAGCTGGTCACAAGTCCAGAGGTAGCTAAAAGGGGAATTATGAAATTAACATCATTACAACAAAAGAGATATGATAATATCATTCAAGATTTAGGGCGTAATATAGCATTTTTCGATTTAGATGGTACTATGTGGCTGTTTGACAATGACAGTTGTGAAAATAATTTTATTTACAATCATGAGGGTAAACACATTACTATGCCTACATTCAGCAAGAAATTAAAAGCTTATGTAACTCAATAATAGAAAATAGATTTTGTATCATTGCAGAGTGGAGAGGGTTTTAACCTCTTTAATGCACCATAGGCCGTCACAAGTCGGTTAAAATAGATTATAGGTGTAAATGGAGGATTTTATCATGTATGGAATGGCAAACACTAAAGAAAATAGATTGAAAGCAAGAGCTTATTATATCCCTGCTAATGCAGTAGAAACTCAATATAAAGAACTTGATACAGTTGTCTATACTTATACCAATTCTAACAATAAACCTGGTGCAGTTGCTTTTATAGGCACATCAAGCAAACTATTTTTAAATTATCTATATCAATCCGAAAAATCAAGAACCGAAAGATTAGCAGAGTTTATCGCTGGAAGAACTAGAAATGTCGATTACAAAACCAAACGCAAAGAAGAAAACAAAGGTCTTTTAACCGGATCAGCTGCAACAGCAAAATGCATCAAATCTAGATTGAAATTAGAATTTCCAGAGATTAAGTTTTCTGTAACATCTGACACTTACAGTATGGGCAATAGCGTGCATATTAGCTGGGTTGATGGTCCTTTGTCAAAAATGGTGGAAGCAATTACAAATCAATACCAATATGGTCGTTTTGATGGCATGACAGATTCTAGTTATTCTGTTGATATTGATAAATCATTGGGTTGTGATGGTGCAAAACATATTAGTTGTAGCAGAAAGCAATCTGATGAGTTGAAAGCATTATTGGAAAATGCTTGTATTGAAAAATACGGATGTATCCCTGAATGGTATGATAATTTTGGTTTCAATTTTTGGAAATTTGAGAATGATAATCCAGAATTAAACTCATATCATAAAGTTAATGTCATTGATCAAGTTGAGGTTTTATCAGAGGAACCCGAAATCAGTGAAAAAATTGAAATTATTGAAACTCAAATAGAAACCGAAATAGAACCAATTATAACCAATAACATCATAGAGTTATCACAATACAGAAACGAGGGTTTGCCAGTAATAAATGAATCTCTCGCAAAAAGAGCAAAAGAAAATATGAGTTTTTCAGATTATAGAGCAGGAAGTGCAACCGCTGAATTTATTCAAGTTATTGCTGAGGCTCAAGAAAAGATAGATCATGCAAAACTTAATGCATCTGAAGAATCAAAGGAACGACTTGATGCAGCATTTAACCGTTACAAATACCAATATGCAAATTGGATTAATAAATATAATTCTAATGGCGCTGGGCATGTTAGTGTTATGATCGCTGGTCCATCAAATTACGATATGAGAAAACATGAAAAATATTTAAATCGTGAAGGTAAGCTTTTTGAGGAATTTAGAAATATTGATATAGACTCCGATATTTCAAAAATCCTTAATGGTGATAAAATTATTAAATCTGATGATGCAAATGCACTTGATAAGCTTAAAGATAAACTTGCTAAAGCCATTGAAGAGCACGAAGGATATAAGGCTCATAATGTGAACGCACGTAAAGAAGGAAAACCTTCCCTTGCAGCATATGTTCTTCAAAACAGCAATCAGCGCATCAAAAATATTAAAGACAGGATTAGCCATATTGAAAAACAAAAATCACAAGATTCGGCAGAAACAATCGTTAATGGTATTAAAATAATTGATAATGTTGAAGCCAATAGAGTTCAAATCATATTTGACGGTAAGCCTAGTCAAGAAATTCGAAACGCTTTAAAAAGCCGTGGCTTTAAATGGGCACCATCAAATATCGCTTGGCAAAGATTCAGAAGTCAAGAAGCTCTTAGAATTGCAAATCAGATTGCAGCATCATTATAACCAACTTAGGGCGGTTAATCCGCTCTTTGATTTATTTTTATCAGAACAAGCAAAAAGGAGATTCTTATTATGATTTTAAAAGAATTGATTAAAGATATAGAACCATTTGACGAATTGATAGTTGATAATGATCTAAGATATATCGTTTCAGCAGTTGAGGTTGATTGTGTTATCGTAAGAAGTTATACCACTGGTAATTTAGGCAAGTTCAGCGTTAATAGTAAAATCAAAATGGAGCTGGTTAAATGCTCTAAATTATACGATTAGGAGGTTTTGTTAATGGATGATGATATCAGAATTTGTAGTGTTTGCGGAAAGGTTATGACAGAGGGTTTTTGCATTGGCGATGGTGAAAGTTATTATTGCTCGGATGTTTGTCTTGAAACTGAAATTGATGATATTGAATATCTCAAGCTTTTTGAAGCAGGATCCGCATACTGGACCCAGTGGGAAAGTGCTTAGGGGTTTATAGATTCAAAAATACAGACCCAGCTTTTTTCGAATTATGCGATTTAAGGCCATTCAAAATACAACGTTCATAAACTTATACCTATATCGAGGGTTGAAAAGCTAATAAGTGGCAAATTTCATCAAATTAGGCTATTGATATTGATTTTAGATACCTTGGTTTTCAGTTCATATATTTTATTATGTGTTATGATGATTTTGAGTGAGCTTTATTCTTTGTTAAATATTTAACGTATCTTAGCTTTTTCGCGCGTTTCTTAAAAGATCTATTTACTATACTATACTCTACTATACTCTAGGGATTATCGACAGTATTAACTACACCACAGAAGGATATCGGATATCCGAAACTACAGCACAACGGGATTATGGCTATCAGAAACTAAAAAACGCGTTGATGTGAGCAACAACTCAACGATGTAGAAAATTTAACAATCTTTTGTGGAGGTGGCGTATGAATTTAATTATAACTTTTAAAAATTATGAGGAAAGTTCTGTTGGGTATGAGGATATAGAAATAGACCAAAAAGATCTGACAGCGGAGGAAAAAAAGGCATTGAACGCAATTTTAGAGAAGAGGTTAAAAAAGAATTAAGATAGTGATAAAATCATGATTTATGAAAAATTAGGAGGGATTTAAAATGGGATTAAAATTACCAAAGATTACAGATCAAGAAGGGGTTAAGGGTATGCTGGCCCAGATTAATAAAAAGTGTCCAACTGGTGCTCGTAACAATGCTATGATTATGATCATGTATAGAGCAGGATTAAGAGTTTCAGAAGTTTGTAAATTAATGGTATCTGATATGAATTTCAACACTGGAATGATTTACGTGCAGCAATCAAAAGGTTTAGAAGGTAAGAAAAAAGATAGATATGTTCCGATGGATGATGATATCATTAATGCATGTAATTTGTGGTTAAGATTTAAGCCAGATAGCCAGTATTTTTTTTCAACTCTTGATGGCGGAATAATAGATACTGGATACCTGAGAAAAGTATGTTATAGGATATCAGATAAAGCAGGAGTTTACATACAAGATGGTAACGAAAAAAAGAAAATAAGTCCTCATAAATTACGCCATACATGTTTTAGTGAGTTACTCAGAGAAGGAACGTGTAATATTAGGGAAATTCAGGAGTTAGCAGGGCATTCAGATTTGAATACCACAATGATTTATACTCATGTAGTTATGGATGAGGTCCAGGGAAAGATTAAAAACAGAAAGAGCTTAACTCACAATAGGGGTTAGGCTCTTTACTTTTTATTGAATTTTTCTGCAAAATCAATTAGCTCAATTAAAACAGAAGGTGAGATTTTTTTTACATGTGCTACAGTAATAGCGCTTTCATAAACATAACAAAGATCCTTAATGTCAGTATGAGAATCGATTGGTGACATCATTTGGTCGATTGTAACACCAAAATATGATCCTATTTTCTTGGCAATTGAAATGGTAGGTTCTACAACACCACGTTCGTATTTTGAAATAGTAGATTTCGTTATATTTGCAAATTTAGCAACATCTTCTTGAGATGCTTTTCTATCATTTCTTAGATATTTTAAGTGATTTCCAAAATTATTCATAGTTAAAATGTTTCCTTTTTTATTTTTTGGTTAAAATTAAAAAAGTATTGTTAGCGAGTGTGTTAGCAAGTGCCCTTAATATTACTATATGATAACCATACGCTAACAATAAATTGAAACAAATATAAAATAAGAAAAAATATGAATTAGGATGATTTATGGTTTAGTATCATGTACAGCGTGGATTAATCAGCGCTTTAACTATTTGAAATAACGATTAAGTAGGCCGTTAAAAGCAGAGCCATGTCTAGCTTCATCTTTACACATTTCATGAACAGTGTCATGAATTGCATCATAACCTAATTGCTTAGCTTTAGTAGCGATATCTTTTTTGCCCGCACATGCACCATGTTCAGCATCAACTCTCATTTGTAAATTAGTTTTAGTATCAGCAACAAGTACTTCTCCTAAAAGCTCTGCAAATTTTGCAGCATGTTCAGCTTCTTCCCAAGCAATTTTCTTATAAGCTTCCGCAATTTCAGGATATCCTTCGCGGTCTGCTTGTCTAGCCATTGCTAAGTACATACCAACTTCTGTACATTCACCAGTAAAATTCATTCTTAAACCTTCAAGAATTTCAGCGTCAACATCTTTAGCAACGCCAATTCTGTGCTCATCTGCCCAAACTAAAGTGCCTGATGCTTGTTCAATAAATTTAGAAGCAGGTGCCTTGCAAATTGGACATTGGTCTGGAGCGCTATCTCCCTCATGAACGTAACCACAAACTGAACATATAAACTTTTTCATTAAATAGTTCCTCCTGATTTTTGATATGGATAAATGTTATCTTGTGATAATCATTATTGTTAATATTATATCAAGATTCTATATAATTGTCAATCACAATTAGGGAAAGTTTGGTAAAAATGAAAACGATGTAGATAACCTTCATAAATAAAGTGGTTATGACAGATTTTATTCATTTCACTAAACTTTTCTTCTAAGATTTGGTATAATAAGGGTAAGATTATTGAATTGGATAAAATAATAGGAAAATGGAGGTTACAAAATGATAAATCGTGTGATTTGGATTATTTTAGATAGCGTTGGGATTGGTGAGCTGCCAGATGCGGAACAATTTGGCGATGTTGGCAGCAATACCTTAGGTAACATTGCAAAGGCAGTAGATTTAAGATTGCCCAATTTGTATCAGTTAGGATTAGGTAACATCGATGGTGCTGAGCATTTAGATCGTGTCGATAGCCCAACGGGTGTCTATGGTAAGCTAGCAGAAATTTCACAAGGTAAGGATACAACAATTGGTCACTGGGAGATGGTAGGTGTTTATTCACCAGATCCTTTTCCAACCTATCCGGAAGGATTTCCTAAGTCCATTGTAGATCCTTTTGTAGAAAAAACAGGTCGAGAGATCCTTGGAAATAAACCTGCATCCGGTACGGATATTTTAGACGAACTGGCTGAGGAGCATATCAAAACGGGCAAATTAATCGTTTATACCTCTGGTGATAGTGTTTTTCAAATTGCAGCCCATGAAGACGTTGTGCCTTTAGAAGATTTGTACCTTTATTGCAAGATTGCAAGAGAACTGCTGACGGGAGAGCATGCTGTAGCTCGCGTTATTGCAAGACCCTTCATTGGTGAAAAAGGGAACTACAAAAGGACTTCAAATCGAAGAGATTTTTCCTTATACCCACCCATTAAAACCGTCCTTGATTTGTTAAAGGAAAGTGGAAAAGACGTGATTGGAATTGGGAAAATTGAAGATATTTTTTGTGGACAAGGCATTACTGAGGCTATTCACACCTTAGATAACATGGATGGTGTCGATCAAACCCTTAAAGCAATGGCACAAGATAATTCAGGATTAATTTTCACAAACCTTGTTGAGTTTGATGCTAATTGGGGACACAGAAATAATGTAGAAGGATATGCCAATGGTCTTATGGCTTTTGATAGAAGGTTAGAGGAAATTTTGAAGCAGATGAAGGATACGGATATTTTGATGATCAATGCTGATCATGGATGCGATCCAACAACCCCTAGCACGGATCATTCACGAGAATATATTCCTTTCATCGCATACGGAAAAGCGTTAAAGGGCAATGTTAATCTAGGAATTAGAAGCACTTTTGCTGATATAGGGCAAACCATTGGTGAAATATTTTCACTACCAAAACTCCCAGTGGGGCAAAGCTTTTACAATGAGATGATTAAATAAGTGGCAGAATAGGTCATATTGGAGGTTCATTATGAGAATGGTAGACGTTATTCAAAAGAAAAAAGAAGGCCAGGAGCTAACGGCTCTGGAAATAGATTTTGCGGTTCAAGGTTATACAAAGGGCGAAATACCAGATTATCAAATGTCTGCCTTTCTGATGGCAATTTATTTTAAAGGCATGAGCAAAGAAGAAATAGCCCATTTAACAACCTCTTTTGTTCAATCTGGCGATCAAATCGATTTATCAAAGATTGAAGGGATCAAAGTCGATAAACATTCCACCGGCGGTGTGGGGGATAAAATCAGCTTAATTGCCATTCCTTTAGTTGCAAGTGTTGGCATTCCTGTTGCAAAGATGAGTGGTAAAGGACTTGGACATACAGGGGGCACGATTGATAAATTAGAAGCCATAGAGGGTTTTAAAACAGAACTATCTGAAGAGGAATTCATCGGTAATGTGAATCGTTATAAAATGGCAATTGTTGGACAATCTTCTAATTTAACACCTGCGGATAAAAAAGTTTATGCCCTAAGAGATGTAACCGCAACGGTAGACAGTATACCACTGATTGCCAGCTCCATTATGAGTAAGAAGATTGCCTCAGGGGCAGATTGTATTTTGCTAGATGTTAAAACAGGCTCTGGTGCGTTTATGAAATCACTTGAGGAGTCTATTGATTTAGCACGAACAATGGTGGAGATTGGTCGTTCCTTAAATAGAAATACGGTGGCGATTATTTCTGATATGAGCCAACCCTTAGGGTATGAAATAGGGAATGCAAATGAAGTAGAGGAAGCCGTTAATGTGTTAAGGGGTAATGGTCCAGAGGATGTCACGGAAATAGCCCTTGTGATATCTTCCCATATGGCTGTTCTTGGCAAAGCTTTTCCAGATTATGATTCCGCTTATGTCGCATTAAAAAATAAAATCCATAATGGTGAGGCTTTTGAAAAATTCAAAGAACTCGTTAAAATACAAGGCGGTAATCCAGCAGTGATCGAAGATACAAGTCTACTGCCTCATGCCAAAGTTCATTTTGAAGTAAAAGCCCAAGAAAAAGGATATGTATCTGCAATTAATGCCCAAGATTTAGGCATTTGTGCCATGTTATTAGGTGCAGGAAGAGCACAAAAAAGTGATCCGATTGACTACGCTGCGGGTGTGACATTGCTAAAAAAAGCAGGGGATTTTGTCGAAATTGGGGATGCTTTGTGTACGCTTCATACCAATTTATCCGACTGTCAAGAAGCC
>CAZJIO010000041.1:29130-30449 GCA_964546035.1 uncultured Eubacteriales bacterium
TAAAATCAGTTCTAAAAAGCCAATTCAACAACATTATATTTATGATATTATTCAATAAACAAAACGTAAATGATTTCCATTTTTGGAAGTAATAGATTGTAAACGCAAGAATATTTTAGCTCAAATAGCTTACCCTATAAGTAGAATCTGACAATAAAGGAAGACTTAAAAGGAGATGTAAGCTATGATGAAAAGAATCATGATCGTTGTTTTTGGAGTGTTATTTTTGTTCTCAGGCATTTTTGCACTTAATATATCTGCGCTTAATACGCTTTCACAAACAACTAAAGAGGACAGCTTAAAGTTAACTTCACAAGCTGCTGTTTTGATGGAACCGTCTACAGGGACCATTATTTATGAAAAAAATAGCCACGAAAGGCTCAGACCAGCAAGTGTCACGAAAATTATGACTTTGTTGTTGATTTATGATGCGGTAGCTGCAGGGAAAATGAGTTGGGAAGACGAGGTGATCGTTAGCGAACATGCTTCAGGAATGGGTGGTTCTCAAGTCTACTTAGAAACCAATGAAATGCAAACGATAGCAACTCTAACTAAGTGTATTGCTGTAGCTTCTGCAAATGATGGCGCTGTTGCCATGGCTGAAAAGGTAGGCGGCAGCGAAGAAGGCTTTGTCAATATGATGAATGAGCGCGCAAAGTCGTTGAATATGGTGGATACGCATTTTGAAAATGCTTCGGGACTTGATGCAGATGATCATTATACAAGCGCCTATGACATTGCACTGATGGCTAGAGAATTAACCATCAAATACCCGGAAATTTTTGATTTAACAACTATTTGGATGGATACCATTGTGCACAACACCAAAAGAGGTTCGGAAGAATTTGGCTTAACCAATACCAACAAACTGCTCCAATGGTATGAAGGTGCAACGGGTTTAAAGACAGGGTCCACAGGTCTGGCAAAATACTGTTTAGCAGGAACCGCAACAAGGAACAACCTAGATTTAATTGGCGTGGTCATGGCAGCACCAGATTATAAAGTGAGATTCCAAGAAGTCATGAAAATGTTTGATTATGGGTTCGCGGTTTGTAAAAAGTATGAAGATCTGATTGGACAGCAGACTGTGGGTCAAATAACAATTAAAAAAGGCTTGAGCGACACTGCAGAGGTTGTTGCAAAAGAGGATTTCAACTACTTGTTAATGGATCTTGATGCCAGTAAAATTGAAAAAAAAATTGTTATGCCCGAATTCTTTGAAGCACCTATTACTGCCAATCATAAGGTTGGAGATATGATTTACACCTATGAGGGTAAAGAAATTGGACGAGTGGATTTGATTATTGTTAATGCCATTG
>CAZJIO010000042.1:0-12199 GCA_964546035.1 uncultured Eubacteriales bacterium
ATATAAAATACCTTATTGGGAGGATGTTGCTTTTCTCCATCAGGCGTTTTAATGATAAATAAGTCTGGGCTACTACCTGTATGGTACAAATCGTAATAGAAACAACCACCTTCGAATTCTTGACCATAGTACGGACTATTTGGGTCAGTTACTTTCACTATCAATCTATTTCACCACACTTTCATCATTAAGCTGTGTTCCAATCTTAATTAACAACTCTCTAAATGGATTGAAATCGCCATAATTTGAGTAACCAGCTGATTTTGTATATGTTCTTGATTTCCCAAGATTATGCTTTTGATATTTAAGATAACTTTTAGCTTGATCAAGAATGAAGAAAAATGCAACATCCTCCCAATAAGGTATTTTATATAAAACCCTAACTTCTTCATCAATTCCATTTTCTTTGAAGTATTCCTCGGCATTATGATAATCATCAATTTCTTGTAATCCATCCATTTGGCTTTGATTCAAACCCTTATCTTTTCTATCAAAGTAATCAATAATTAAATCAACAGAAGATGTAAATTCCTCGGGGTCATCTTCACTGATAACAAAAACAACTTTACCCTTATCTTCGTAATCATCAACACCGTTTGAATACGGAACCACGATAAATCTTTCTGATTGAACGCAATGAATCGGATTACATGTGCATAAATTATCATCAGCACCAGAAAAATGCTTACTTGCAAACTCTTTTAAAAACTTTTCCTGAACCTCAGTAAGTTCAATGTTTATATTCAATTTATAGCATCCTTTCCATTTTTTCTATCACATTCACGTTGTAGCACCAATTGCAGAAAGCCCTTAATATTGGTGCAGTATTCACATCTGAAAATTCACCAGCAAATCCAATCCAACCAGTTTCCGAAAAAGTAATACCTTCACGCCTTTTGAAATATCGGCCATCAATTGTTATTCTTGCGCTTACTAACTTTCCGTCCTTCATGATCAAGTCTTTTTTTAATAAAGGTGAAACCTTCATATCCATTTGACTTGCATGAAAATCACCAGTAGCTAAGTATCCGATTAAATGCGCTTCTAAAATATTTGATAGTTTCCGAATTTCTAATTCTGATATTTTAGAATAATCCAACCCTAATTCGTTAAAAAGATCTCGGGCTTTATCTCTATTCATTTGCAGCCTCCTTAAACTTACCAACTTTCCTAACCTGAGCTTGTCCAATAGGGTTGTCAAAATCCACCTTAATCTTTGTATCTTCAAATATCATTGGTCCTAATCCTTGCAAAAGAGCTAATTCATCAGGGGTCATTCCCACAGGATAAGCAATCCCATCTTTTATGTAAATCAAAACTAATCCGTTTGACATTCAGCTTCACCACTTTCTAAATCTTTTACTTTTACAATAGCCTCACTAAGTTGTAATTTTTTTTGAAGTCTCGATATTTCAGTGCCAGCTAATAGTCCCACCGAGAAACCACCACCGATACAGCCTAGGATAATCCCTATAATCAGTTCAATCATTTACTTCACCTTCACTTTCAGGTACCACGGTCAATTTAATAATTTCTTTCGCTTTCATATACTTGCCTCCTTATAAAAATTATTTAATTATTCTTAAGCTATTGCACATTGTTGATGTTCCATTTGCAAGGACTCGTGTGACGCTCCTATATATACTTGAGTTGTCTTTGGATCAACATGGCCTAGAAGTCTTTGAACTGTATATATTTGTGCTTTGTTTTTTATAAGCATAGTTGCACAAGTGTGTCTCATAAGATGAGGGAATAATCGCAATCCACAAAGTTTTCCAACTCTTTTAAAAACATTCTCAATAGCCCTGGTACCTATCGGTTGATACTCACCTGTTTTCTTATTTATCCTCTCAGACGTGAAGATGATATCTGATTTATCTTTTCTACTATTTATATAAATCTTAAGGTACATCATTGCCTTTTCGTTCAGAAATACAGGTCTTTCCTTGTCACCTTTGCCAATAACTTGGATAGAATTGTTAATAATATCTGACATCCTCAGTTTTTGAATCTCTGAAACTCTGCAACCAGTGCTAACCAATACTTCTAGTAGCGCTCTATCTCTAGGTGTTTGACAAGCGTTTCTAACTGCTTCAAGTTGAATAACTGATAATCCTTTTCGGGTTCTTTTTGGCGGTTTTGGTGTTTTTATTCCCTCAGTAGGATCCTCTGATATATATTTTTCTCGACGCAACCAGCCGAAAAAAGATTTAAAGCAATTAATTTGGGTTATAACAGAACTCGCTTTTAATCTGCCTGTTAAAATATGGATATAACCTCTAATGTCGTTAATAGTAATTGCTGCTATCGGCTTAGCTATGACGTCAGAAAATCGTCTGATTATGTAACCGTAACCTTTAAGGCTACCAGCAACAACTCCATCAAGTCTTTTACAAGCATAAAATATTTTGAATTTATCTGGTATATCAGTTCCAACAACAAGCGCTGTTGATTTGGTTGTGAAGTTATAACCCTCTAATACTGTCTCTACAGCAAGATAAGCTCTGTGATCATCCATCTGAATACCAATTTTCTTTAGTGCTTCCATTACATTAATGATAATTTCCGTCATAGCATATACCTCCAATTAAATTGATTAAGTTGTAAGTACATGCTATAATAGAGCAAGTACCAAAGTTATCTAAAAGAGCGGAGCTGTCCAAGGCTATAACCGCTCTTTTTTGTTACTTAATAACTAAGCTTAGACTAATGTGTTGCTTTGTATCCAATTAACCAGATCCATTTAGGTATTCTTACTGGAATCCTATTTGCTTTGTTCCAATCTAAATATCTAGACATCATGTAGGATATTTGGCCATTCTGTGTAATGTGAGCATAATAGAAATTTTCAGATCTCTTACCTATCATGAACCTTAACTGTGGATATTCACTCGAGCGATAATAATATTGGCACTCTTCTAAAAATTCCAATGAAATTTCATCATTGTTTCCTCTGCTTTTATCAATGGCTTTTTTAATTGATTTGTACATATGATTCTCCTTCTCAACTACCGATGTATATCGTTATACTTCCTGGTTATTTAACTAAATAGACTTTCCGAGATTGAACGCCCCATTCTTGAGCGTCTACCAATTCAGGTATATATAAGTCTAACCTATTGCCTACAATTGCAGGACCACCATCTTCAACTGTGTATATGTACGGTAATCCTTCTATCATTACTTTTGAAAGTGGTGGAATTACCGACCAATCAGAAGCTATTGTATAATTCTCTTTAACATAAACTGTTTCATAATTTACAATTGTGCTACCACTTATTTTAGGTTGTCCATACAATGGATCATCAGGAAGTTTCACACAACTTTCAAATCCTGCTGTATATGCTGTTATTGTGAAATCCCCTAAAGGTATCAATTCAAGTTCTTCATAGCTGTCTTGAAGCTCATCACATCGCGTTAAAGAACTTTGTAAAGAATTTAAAATAGCTGATGAATCATCATAGAAACTTTCTATACCAGGGTCTATTTGCTTTACTCCATCATGGTATATGTAAGCTGGTCCATCGGGTTCGGTAAAAGATTCTTCACTAATCTCGTTGATTTTACCTAGAACCAAACCACTCCATACAAGCAATATTAGTACAATAACTACTGTGATAAAAATTAATGGCTTATTTGCTTTTCTCAAAATAATGACCTCCCATTAATACTTTAATAGATTCACACTTGAATAGTGCTTCTTATGATCGTTCCAAACGAACTCTACAGGTGCATCGCATTCCTTGCATTTCAAACCATCAGTTTCATTTTCTACTACATATATGAACCCAAATCTTTCGCATGAGGTACACTCATATTCTGCTTTTATTAATTCATTAGGTAATGTTGTAGTTGTTTGGCATCTCCTGCAGGTTACTTCCTCACCTTCTGCAAATTTATTAATGATTACGTTTCCGCAATTATGACACTTTACTAAAACGAGCGCGTTCTCATGCTTTTTCGAATATTCATGTTGCTGTTTGAGAAACTTTGATTTTGCAATAGCATTTTCGTCTGGTTGAATGCTTTTTATAAATATGGATTCTATTGGTTTTGCTGCCTTTGTTAAAAATCCATCTAAACTATTTGATGGTGCTGGATTTTTTTCTACTAACTGAACACCGGTTACAATGATTTCAAATTCATGCCTTGCCATGAAAGCATTAAAGTCTTTTATATCGTCAAGGTTTTTGGAAATCTTGGTCAAAAGCTTGTCAAATGATGGCTCAAAAAGCTTTTCTAATGAATCAAATGCAACTTTAATATCTTCTAGCTCTCTAGTTTCAATCACCCGATCAATAAGAAAATCAATGCCTTTTGATAGCTCGAATAATTTAGTTCGGATATCGTCAGTTGGATTAAGATTAACATCTTCATCCTTTGCGTCAGGCTGATTGTCAGCTTCAATAGTTTTGTTTGGTGTTGATTCAGTGTTATGTAGCAAATCATCATGAGGCATCGGTACGTATTCCTCAATAAATGTTGGCTTTAATGGAGAATCAACACGTTCCGTATTTCTTTTTTCTTCTGATGCCAATTTGAAGGACTTGAATATGTAATCGCCCTTTTGATGTTTAACTTCTAATTGGCTGTTAAGTGCTGCAAGTCTAATTCCTTTTAATAGATAAGCGAAATTCGCCTTTGTTCTCATTCCATTGAGATATTCGAAAAAGTCAAAAACCATCTTATCGTCAATTTTGGTCCCTTCAACTCCATAAAGTTTTACAAATCCCGAATAATCATGTTTAGCCATTTTATCCTCCTTAATATTTGGTTTTATTATAGTGGTACAATCCAACTCTGAAATTGGGCTTAATATCTTTTTAGGCTTTACTTCAAGTTGTAGAATTGTTCTTTTTTTATATTCCTGATCTATTTGCTTTTTACTATCTTCATGAAACACTTTATCAGCATCACGCCACACTCTAGGCATCTGATAACCTCCTTGCTAACAATTAACCCTGCATGTTATAATATAATTGTTGAATTTTCTTAGCCCCTTGCATGGGCTATTTTTTTATTCTTCTTCTGGATAATCTTCTTCTAACGCGTCTTCACAGCACTCAGTGCATCCAATACCACAACTAACAGCATCTTCTAATCCAAAATCGCTTGGACAAGAAGCCATAACTTCGTCTAAAACTTCTTCATCAGTCATTCCAGAAAACTGGCCTGGATATTCTTTTCTAACCTTGTCATACCCTCGCATCTACCTTACCTCCCTTCAAATTTTCTTTAGCAGATGAAACGTCTTTCACGTAACTTGTAACTGCATTACATTTGTTGAAATGTGCATTCTTAAGTGCATTCTTTGAGCTTCTGGACCTTCTTTGTTTCAACTTACTCCCTCCTTACAAATTGCAATCTCAAGTTTTCCATCAATATTGCAACTCAATAATTTTGCTAATCCTTTAGAAATTATTTCAGCCATTTTCATGACCAAATTAAGTCTAGTATTTTGAAGGACCATCATGTCCATGAAGCCTGAGAAGTTAACAATGCCTGTGATATAAATATCTCCAACAGGTGGTAAAATTTTGTTCACACCAGATCCAGGTGTCAAAGAACCTTTGCCTAGGTTAATCATACCTATATGATTAGTTTTTCCTAAGCAAGCATCAATAGCGATAATGAATGGTTTTTTATATTCGCTTTTAATGTTATTCATTATTTCTTCAATATTTTTAGCGTGCATTGGGTTTTCTAATGTACCAAATACCTTAGCGTGTCCTATTGATGATTTTGAAAGATAATGACCTACTATTGGCCCTAAAGCGTCACCTGTTGCACGATCAGTACCTATGCAAGCTATAATAATGTCACTGTAATCATTTTGTGATAATTCAAAATCAACTAAATCTGATAAACATTTAAAAAAATATTTATC
Source organism: uncultured Eubacteriales bacterium (assembly GCA_964546035.1). Lineage (GTDB taxonomy): Bacteria > Bacillota > Clostridia > Lachnospirales > Vallitaleaceae > CAZJIO01. The sequence goes on from CAZJIO010000042.1 coordinate 5,888, forward strand.
TACATACTTGTCACTAGAATTGAAATAAATATTGTTTTCTTTCAATTGCTTTGCCTCCTAATAGTATAAATAGTTAAAAAAAATACAAAGTGGGCTTTTTTAGATATTTTGATCATTTTAAATGGGAGAGAATAATAGCCACTTTGTTAATTGGACCACAGGGAGTCGAACCACTGCTTTAAGAAAATGTATCTGACACACTTTCTACCACGCCCAACACGGTTAAATTTTAAGTTTTTGAATTATAAATCCCATTCATGCTTGGGAAAGCCTGTTCGTTACATGATGTTCACCTACCTTATGTTTATTTTCATAATGCGTGTTTCCGTGTATTGTAATTTAGCCAGCTGAGCTTGCTGTAAGCTAGTCCCACTAGCCATAGTCGATAACCCAAATTTCTCTCACTATGGACAACTCTTCAAGTCTTGAAGAAAGTGGAACAGGAAGCAGGGATTCGAACCCTAAAACCCTAATATCTCCCTCACGTATAAATGCTAATTTCTGATAAATTTTAATGTCCTCCTTATTGTTTTTTTGATTTTCCTAATGGCTAAATTATAAGTGATGCTAACAATTAGGAAAGCTATGATACTTGCTACAAAAATTATCTCTAGTTTCATCATTTCCTCCATAAATTGTTTTTCATATCATTATGAAATACGATAAAATCAACGATTTGCATTGTTTTTCAATGTTTGTCTATTAAATCTTGGTCACCCGAATTGCAGACCATTATTGCAGTCCTCAATATCCCTTTGTAATTTTCCGTTAGGCTTCCATCTAGCCAGATACTCCATAGCCTTATCAAAATCCTTAACAGCTGTATCTTTGTAGGTACCAACTTTAAAATAATCTTTGAAATCTTTCCAAATAGCCTGAAACGCCATTCCCCTAATTCCACCCCTGAATTTATATGCAGGTACTTCAGTTCCACCAATAGCTTCAATAACTTTGCTTTTTGCTAAATTGTTAAGTCTTAACTGCTGGCCATAATCAATTGTCATTGTGTTTTCTAACTTTTCAATTCTTTGATCAAATACTAATTGCTTTTGGTCTATTGCGAATATTGCTTGAAGTTCTTTTGACATTTGAGGCATTTGAGTTTGGTTGAAATGGTTTCTAACTTTGAAATATGTATCCTCAAGTTCTTCATACGCTTCCCATGCTCCATCAGTATCAAGAATCTTTGCATGTCTTAATGCCCCTGATTCTGTCCAAAGATAAAGAAGAGATGTGTGTTTTGGAACCAAGTCAATATTATTGACTTGGTTCTTCAAGTCCCTTAATTCATCACCTTGAAGAATGTTATAATGCTTTCCCTCTTGAAACCTGTCTTTGTGATTGAAGAAATTATTTTGGATGTTATTAACATCAACTTGGTACTGCTCTGCTAATTGAGCTGTTAATAAAACCCTTTTGTTTTGCCTTTCGATAACTTTTAAATCACTCATATTTATTAGCCTCCTAAATTATTTTTATGATTGTTGACTAAAAACCGTATCCCTAAATCTTTCATTAACCCTATCAATTGCAACCTGCGCTTCATCAACAGAAACTTCACTGTATTTGATTAAAAGAGCTATTTTTATTGCTAGCATGTCTGTTTTATTCATAATTACAAGACCTCATTGTCGCATTCAGATAAATAACGATCAATTTCTTTAGCTGTTATTTTGTATGCACCTATTCGTATTGCTTTTAATTGCTTTTGATTAATCATTTCATAAATCAAATTTACATTTGTCTTAAGCAGTTTTGCAGTTTCTTTTACTGTATATACATATTGCTTATTTTCATCCATTGTAATACCCCTTTAATTTGTTACCTATTTGGTAACCTCGTTTGCAAAAAAATAATTATAATCGACATCAAAGTAAGTAGCCATTATTTTGATTTCTGCCATGTTCCACTTTCTATTACCGTTAAGCTTCATATTTGTGTTGGTTACCGATCTATTAAGAATTTTTGCTAAGTCTTTTTGATCCATATTCTTGTCGATTAATAATTTTTGAATTTGCTTTTTCATACCTTCGCTCATTTTTTCACCTCCATATAAGTAATTTAGTGTCGATTAAGTTACCACTATGGGAACATTATAATGCTTAATGGGTTAATATGTCAATAACAATTTGAAATATATTTCACCAATATGTTTAATTCGACATGGGAACGTGATATAATCAATGTTACGGAGGTGGTAACGTGTTGAGAATTAAGGAGTTATGCAAAGAAAACAGTATTGGCATAACAGAATTAGGGTCAAAATTCGGAGTTGATAAAGCTTCTATGAATCGGTTTGTGAATGAGGTTAGACCAATGAAAGCAGATTTAGCTTATGAAATTTCTAAGTATTTTGATGTTAGTCTTGATTATCTAGTTGGACATAGTGATATTAGAAATGAGAAAGTAATAAAAGATGCAATTCACAATGCATTAATAAAGAATGGTTACACTGGGAAAGCAGGAGAAGAAGAAGAAATTGTTGCAATATTAGAAAAAACACTTGAAATTCATCGGATGAAAAAAGGGCTATGACAGCCCTTTTAACACAAATTCGAGACTTTCTATGAAATTTTGCAGATCATCTAATGTCTCCAGTTCTAATAATATTTCTCCCACTACCTCTTCCATTCTCTCACCTTCAATCGTTATTCTGTTGTATTATTATAGTACGAATGTATGTTCGTGTCAATGTTCTTTAGACAACCACTGGCACGATTTTATTTTAACACACATAACGTATCAGTGCTATATACGTTAAAGTGACATATTGAATTATTTTTCGCTATTTGATATGTTAGACGAGGGTGATATTTTGAGAAAGCGATTTACAACTACTCTTGAAGAGGAAATCATCAGAGAGCTCAAGATAATGGCTATTAGTGAGGATAAAGATGTTAGTGAATTGATACCTGAAATGCTTAGAATTTATAAATGGTATCGTAGTTTTTACGAAAAACAAATTAAGAAAACCTAGGATTAGAGTCCTATATAATGAGAGGTGATAGTATGAAAGGTCATGTATATAAAAGAGGGGAAACATGGTCATATGTTGTAGATATAGGTGTAATTGACGGCAAGAGAAAACAAAAAACTAAAGGTGGCTATAAGCTAAAAAGAGAAGCTGAAAAGGCTTTAACTGATATATTAAGTGATATGCAGAATACTGGTGTAATATTTGAGGTAAAGAAAATTAGCTTTTCAGAGCTTTACAATGAATTTTTAATTAAAGAGTGTGGATTTTCTCGAAAGTCTGGCACTTTGACAAAATACGATAGCATGTATCGTAACCACATAAAAAACTTACTTGGTCATAAATTTATAGCTAATATATCTGGGGATGATGTGACTAATTATTTTAACAAAATGAGAGAAACTCACTCCACTAGCTATATAAAATCTATTAATAATTTTCTTGTGGTTATCTTTGGGTATGCTCTTAAAAAGAAATACCTCAAATCCTCACCAATGCAAGAAGTCCCAACCATTAGGGTTCCATCTTCTGAGGTAGTTGTATACTCACAGAATGACCTTAGAAGGATTTTTGACCGCCTAAGTGGTACAAATTTACAACTAGCTTTTTTTATTGCCTTGAATACTGGGATGAGAGCTGGAGAAGTGTTCGGATTAACTTGGGATGCTATAGATTTTGAAAAGAAGTTGATAAGGATAGATAAGCAAATGCAAGTAGTTGAAAAGAAATGGTCTTTTGTTGTGCCCAAAACTGAAACCAGCGATAGAGTCATTGATATGAATGTTGTATTAGAAAATTATCTATCGGAAGAAAAAAAGCGTCAGGATGAAAATAGATTTGAATTACAAGGATATTATCGAGATGATAAAGTAATTGACTTGAGATTTGGTAAAGAAGAAATAAAACAACCAGCCTTTGTAAACAGAAAGTCTGATGGGGAAATGCTTAACACCTATTCGGACAAGTATATAGCTAGGGTTGCTAAAGAAATGGGAATAGCTTTTAAGTTTCATAATCTTAGAGACACCCATGCATCAATGCTATTGGATCAAGGGTACTCTATCAATTACGTATCCAGTAGATTAGGGCATGCTCGTGTTAGCATCACTTGGGATACCTACTCTCACCTGCTACCAGATAAAGAAATTAAGCTTGATCGCCTTGATTCTTCATTATCTTTCATGCTAACATAATAATTATCGTTAGCGTGGGGTTAGCAAGTCAAGGATTATATTTAATAAACAGCGTATTTGCGGCCTTGCTTAGTAATTGTCCAAGATGAAGCTAGACATGGTTCTGCTTTTAACGGCCTGCTTAATCGTTATTTCAAATAAGCTTTTTAATGTAACAACATAGATCCTTATACATAAAGAGAAACCTATATTTTAATATATAGATTTCTCTTTTTTATTTAAACATGCTTGACATATTAAATATAGGCATGGCCATAGCAATAATAACGGCTCCTACAAGAACACCTACCACAAGGGTGAACGCCGGCTCAATCAGAGCAACTATTCGGCTAATACCTGCCTCACTCTTTTTTTCATATATATCAGCTAATCTAAAAAGCATCTCTTCAAGCTTTCCTGTTTCTTCACCAATTCGAATCATTTGAATCATCATAGAATCAAAAACATCACAACGACTAAAAGCATCTGCAATATTAGATCCTTCCGTGATTTCTAGTCTAGCCGTAGCAATGTATTTTCCAATGTATTTGTTAGCAACAAGGGCTTCTAAAATAGTTAACACCCTTACAAGTGGAATAGATGCGCGAATGAAAATAGCCATACTTGAAGAAACCCGCGCCATGACCAGATCCTTTTTTACACGTCCAAAAACCGGTGCATACAGCATAAACTTATCCTTGTTAAATGAAATTGTTTCTATTCTAAAGATCGCTTTAATCATTAATATACCGATGATCAGTATGATTGTTAACCTTAAAGGATGGTTATTTAAGTATTCTAAACCACCGATTAAAAGACTTGTCATTTTGGGCAGATCGTCCATGTTTTGAAACAATCCCTTTAACTCTGTAAAAACGAACAGGTTGAAGAATAAAATCATCATAACAGCTGCCGCTAACAAAATGATGGGATATATAGAAGCACTTTTAATTCTCGACTTAATCGCTACTTCTCGGGCGTAAAATTTTTCCATGCTAAATAGAATATCCGTCAAATTACCCGTCAGTTCTCCTGCAGCGATCATATCTACAAGCAATTGTGGAAAAACGACTAAGCTGCCCATGGCCGTTGACATCTTTTGTCCCTTTTTAATTTTATTAAGTAGACCCACCAATATGCTTTTATAAGCTTTATTATGGGTTTGTTCTGCCAATATATCAAGACCACGTATGATGGTTACCCCTGAATCTAAAATGACAGCCACATTTCCACAAAAACCCGCTAAAATATCTTCTTTTAAAGGTTTTACCAAGGAAAGACCCTGAATATGAAATATGGGGGTAATTTTAATTATTTGATAATGCTTATTGTGTAGTTTTTCTTTAGCAACTTCAATATCATCTTCGACGATATAATTCTTCACGATATTGCCATCTTCATTGAAGGCATAATATTTAAACTTGCTCATATTCACCTCTTATAGATCGCCGAATGTAACTCTTAGCATTTCGTCAACCGTTGTAATACCCTGTAATACTTTCTTACAGCACGCCTCTCTCAAGAAAATCATTCCTTCGTTGAGAGCACACTTTTCAATATCCGCTTCCGTAGCCCCTATATCAATTAAGTTTTTCACAGATTTCGTAATTTCTAGCACTTCAAAGATTGCCGTCCTACCTTTGTAACCCGTTGAGTTGCATAAGCTACATCCTACACCCTGTTTAATGGTGACCGGTCTATCCACAATCAATAATCTCATTTCACGTTCATCTGTGGTATAGGTTTCTATGCAGTTCGGACAAATTTTACGCACCAATCTTTGGGCAATAACGCCTACAATTGTTGAAGAAAGTAAGAATGGCTTAATTTCCATATCCTCCATCCTAGTAATCGTTCCAATCGCATTATTGGTGTGTATGGTAGAAAGCACAAGATGGCCTGTTAATGCAGATCTAACAGAGATTTCTGCTGTTTCTGAATCCCTTATTTCTCCTACCATAATGATGTCTGGATCCTGACGCAAAATGGCTCTAAGCCCAGTTGCAAAATCAAATCCAATTTTTGTGTTAACTTGCATTTGATTGACGCTCTTAAAGTTATACTCGACTGGGTCTTCGATGGTAATAATATTCTTTGAAATATCATCTAATTCACTGAGAATTGAGTAAAGGGTGGTGGTTTTCCCACTTCCCGTTGGCCCACAAA
>CAZJIO010000042.1:12222-13325 GCA_964546035.1 uncultured Eubacteriales bacterium
TCCTTCTCAGTTTTTTTTCATCCACTTCATCTAAGCCAAGTCCTTCAATATTGGGAGCAAAATTACTTTTATCTAGAAGTCTCATAACGACTTTTTCGCCCCACATGGTATTGACTGTTGAGATCCGCAGATCTAGGTTTTTCCCTTTAACACGATAGCTTATTTTTCCATCCTGGGGAATTCTTTTTTCAGCTATGTTTAAGTTGGCCATTATTTTAATTCTACTCACAACTGCCTCAACCATTTCAATACTCGTGGTCATAATTTCTCTTAAAATGCCATCCACACGATAGCGAATTCTCATATCGTTTTCTTGAGGCTCTACATGAATATCCGATGCACCATTTAACAAGGCATTTTCGATGATTGTATTTAAGAATTTAATGATTGGGGCTGTTTCTTCATCCATGTCCGACATCGTATCTTCTTCATCGGTTCTCTTTTTGTAAGTTCTATTGTAGTCCTTCACCGCTTCAACGGCCTTACTTTTACCATAGTACCTTTCTATGTTTCCTATAATGCTTTCTCTGAGGGCAATCGCTGTTCTAGTAATATATCCCGAAACAGCTCGGATATCTTCTAAGGCATAATAGTTCAACGGATCACTCATAGCGACGAGTAACTGTCCATTGATAATGTCAACTGGCATAACCTCGTATTTTCTAACAAGAATTTCAGGCAAGATATTGACGATATCTTGCCTAATGTTTACTTTATCTAAATCAATACATTCAATCCCAAGTTGCTGTTGAACAGCCCCTAAGATCTGTTGCTCGGTTAAGTAATTTTCACTGATTAAAACTTCGCCCAGTTTTTTACCAGAGCCTTGTTGAATGACAAGTACTTTGTCTAATGCACTCTGAGTAATGAGTTTTGAATCAACTAGAATTTCGCCCAGTCTTTTTTTAATTTTTGCCATATGTACTCCTAATGACTCTTTGATTCATTACTGAGATAAATTTATTTGATTACTTGATGCTCAGTTCGTGCACCTAGGTTATTATAACCATAAATAACATATGCATTTTGATAAACGACTACCACCACTTTACCCCTTCTACGAACATCTGGTGTAATAGCTGCTAAAGTAGTAAAAACTGTGT
>CAZJIO010000042.1:13446-13693 GCA_964546035.1 uncultured Eubacteriales bacterium
CAATAAATTTGTCATCAAACAAGTCCAATACCTCGGTTGCTTCGTCTGTTACAACAGTTTCTTTCTTGCTACTTCTAAGTTCTAATGTGGCACGCACACTGTTCATGTTAGTAATAACCCCTTGATTTTTCACTTCATCTTTCATGTCGCCTACTTTAGGCACTAAAACCACCGCCAAAATCGCAATAATAGACAAAACAATCATTAACTCAACCAGTGTAAAACCTTCATTTCTCTTAAATTTTCT
>CAZJIO010000042.1:13726-20183 GCA_964546035.1 uncultured Eubacteriales bacterium
TCTCCTCTTTTCTTTTGAATGGTTAATCTCATTGTTATTCAACACTTGTTTCTTGTGGTTTAAATAAATCTTCTATTCTTAAATGTCGTGCATCCTCCGAATAAAAATCATATACTTGATTATTTATTGGGCTTGCTGCTCGATCAATATAAGCGTTAAACATAACTGTGACATGTAAATACTCAGAGCCACTAACAACACCCGTCGTATCCAGATTTTGCACGGCGGTTACATCAATGGTATTAACGATTATTTTTTGCTTTGAAGCATTCGCTATACTTTTAAGGAATCTATCTAGATATTGTTTTTCCATTTCAATCTCCAGATAAATATCTGTTTTTATATATAATGTATCGGACATCGGATCTTCAAATATTACTTCATTGACTCCGAAACCTTCATCCACTTCAAAATTTACCTCTTCCAAGGTTTCGTCAACTACCAAGGTTTCATCCACTGGTAAACCGCTCTCATCTGGCTTATAAACTTCATAGATCACCTTTTTACCAACAACACCTAATTCCTTAGTGAATTGATAAAACTCATAGCTCATATTAATCGTATCCAACTGACTCAAAACAATCTGATCATAGGCTTTAATAAGCCCCTGCAACTCTTGTACCTCGCCTAATAGAACTTCTTTTTCTGCATCTTTATTAAGGAGAAATGTATTTTGCTCATCGGCCTGTAAAGTCTCACTTTTCATTGCATCCATTTGCAAGGTCTGGGGAACAAAAATATAACGATGTATGGCATAATTTAACCCTACAAACATTAAACAAATCAGTATCATTATTTTAATTTTTTCATCTGATTGCTTGTTTTTCAATTCATTTAACTCCCTCTTTTTGTGTGATACCCAGCCTATTTTAATTTTTCAATCTTAAGTTTAGGGTTAGAGCTTTAGTGGTATCATCTAATGCTAATTCTTCTATATCGATTCTTTCAAAATAATCAAGAGCATTTATGGAAATAATGACCTCAATGGCATCTAATGTGCTTTCCATAATATTTAAACTGAGATCAACCTGCTGATGATCAATAAAAATATGAGATACCGTCACATGTTGGGGCAAGGCTTTCTGAATTTGATCAAAGATTTCATTATAATCATATTCTTCTGATTCTATCTCGATGATGGCATTGTTTTTTTCCGTTAATAAGGATTTTTCATTAATAATTAGGTCAATTTCTTCTTGAATCAAGATGTATTCATTGGACTGTGACAAGGCTTCAGTATTCTTTAGTTTTTCTCCCTCCATAAAGTACCATTTTTGTCCATTATATAGACCTGTTAATAGGAGCAATATGAAAAAAATGTAAATAGCCTTGAACTCTTTGGCATCCCCTTTGTTGAGTTGCACTTCTTGACTAAAATCTATTTTTTTATTATATATCGCTTTGGACTTAACTTGACTCATGACAATATTGGGATGGTTTTCTATTGTGAGCTGATCCGCTAGATATTTCCACTTTTTATAGACAATGGATTGAATCGGCATATTCAATTTTGTTTGTACTTGATTGTTGATATACTCATCCTTAGCATAACTACCGATTAAACACAGTGCATCTAGTTTTTCACCTTGATGTCGTGATGCATAGAAATCTGTGAGATGTTCAATCTCTTCTATCATATCATCGATTTCATCCACATCGTGATTGAGCAGTTGGGTATTTAATGTCGTGTAGAGAAAGGTTTGCCCTTGATCATAAATTGTAACAATACTTTTATGACTGCCAATATCGATCACTGCCATACTCTGGTATTGATATGCAATATTCATCATGATATCTGGATAAACACTAATTTTAGCAATTTGAAGCCCATTGGCTTCTACCAATTCTTTAATACTCAGTACCATAGAACGGGGTATAACCACCAGCATAACGGTCATTTTTCTTTTTTCAAGCTTTGATGGCTTTGAAATACCAATAATTTTATAGTCATAAAAGTATTCATCCATGTTAACCGTGAAAAATTGGTTAATATTATTCTCGATATACGCTTTTAGATTTTTTTTGTTTAAATAGGATACTTCAATGGATCTCGTAATAACATTGTTAAAAGCGATAATGATCTCTACTTTTTTAGATTTTGTATCTGAATGACTTAAAAATGCCTTAATTTGTTGTGAAAATATGTTGTCTTGGCCTTTAAAATTATTCTCTAGGATTCTACTGATCTGTTCTTCACTTATTTTCAAATCTTTGACTATTTTGATTTTACTCAATGTTTTAGAAATCAAAGCCATATGTAATTCATCTTCTTTAAAGCTAAATATGTATTTTCTCATTTGATACTCCCATCACTGACATGTGTAAATACTGACCTCGAAATAACCGTCTTCATTGCTATTAATTGACAATAAGGCTTTCTCAATACTTTGTTCATCTTCATAGCGTCCAGTAGATTTGATTGCAATAATAAGACTGATCAATTCGTCTTCCTCAGATACAACAATGCCTCTTTTAATGCGATAACTTTTTACATTACCTAAAACGGAGTAATCGGATGCATCATAAAAACCTTCTTCTGCAATATCAACTTGGTACTGATAGCGAGCGTCTCCCATAAAAGCTGCCGTGTTAATTAATTGATACAGACCTATTTCTTCATCTAGATCAATTTTACTGCACACCGATATCACGCTATCGTTCAAACCAGCTTCTGCTACTAAAGAAGACTGGATATATTTTTCTACATCTTGCATGTGGTGATAAGTTCTTAAGGCATACCCAAACATCATGCTACTCATAAAAAAAACAATTGACATGAGAATAACCACGATCAAAAGTGTACTACCCTTTATATTTGAATGATTATTTTTCAACATTGATGGCTCCTTTAAGGGTATATCTCACATCTGAGGACTCCATATCGATAATGATCATCATAACACCCGATGTAATACCAATGTTTTCATATTGAGCAGGTCCTGCTACAAATTCAATGCGTTTAATATTTTCAGAAACCTTTTCACCGGCCCCATCTATGAGTGTATTTTGCGAAAAATCGAGATTATATTGACTGCCCGACAACACACCATCATCACTGGCATCAATTATCTTTATGCCGTTAGACAGAACAGTTTCTCCATTGAGGGTAATATTACCACCTTGATCTACACACTTTATTATGGCATTCATACTGATCTGAGCTTCAATATTCATGGCAATCCAGGTACTTCGTTCAAGGTTTCTTTTTAATTCTGTAAAAAAAGTACCATAAATGACCAAGATTAAAATTGAAAAAATCGAAAATGCAACAACTAATTCTAAAAGCGTAAATCCCTTTTCGTTTTTCAAAATTAATCCTCTCCCTCAATAGCTTCCAATATGATACGGTTATAAATTCTAATCGGATCAACATCACCTTGATTTAATGCAACATCTATGTAAATATCTCTTAAATGATCACTCACATAACTTTCATTGATATGCACCGTGTATTTCTCATCGATATTTGTATGCATGAGTTGCCTATTAATAATCACACCTTCTTCATCCATCGTTTCAGAGGTTTGCACAAACCCCGTATGGTTCAGAAAAGAATCAATCGCTGAAATACCTGATTTATAATTTTCCATTTCGAGTTCTGCAATATGTAGCATTTGACTGCTTTGCTGACTATAGCGCATTAACTCGTAAGTTGAACTGGCTAATCTTGAAATCACTACAAATAGCAAACCAAAGATGACAAATGATATGATTACATCTATATAAGTAAAACCTTTTTTGCTTTTTAGATCAATCAGCATGTCCTCATTCCTCTATTCATTTCTATTTCGACATTTGTTTACATAAATCGACATTATTAGTCTCATTCTAGCATATTTCACAAATAATGGCTATATATTTTCGCGTTTTTATATTGTATTTTTTTGCAAATAGACTAAAAAAACAAAAACCCTAGTGAAATTACACTAGAGTTTTCGTTTTTATTTTATCTACTAAGCCCGAGGATGTGCTTTCGCATATACCTCTCTTAATTTATGGTTGTTCATCTTGGCGTACACTTGGGTGGTTGAGATATCTGAATGACCTAACATTTCTTGAACAGACCTTAAATCCGCACCATTTTCAATCAAATGGCTGGCAAAGGAATGTCTTAAAATATGAGGTGTAATCTTTTTATTTATATTAGCCTTTGAGGCATAGAATTTAATGATTTTCCAAAACCCTTGACGGCTCATGGATTCACCAGAACAATTTACAAACAGCATTTGTTCTTCGGGATTTTTTACCATTGCAAACCGGGAGACCTTCATATAGTGATTCAGTGCGAATTGTGCCACATTGCCCATAGGAATAATCCGCTCTTTTTTATCATCTGAACATCTCACATATCCCATGGGTATGTTGATATCCGTTTCTTTTAAATGAATCAGCTCTGAAACTCTAATGCCTGTCGCATATAAAAGTTCTAACATTGCCTTATCCCGTATGCCTTTGTTATCTGAATCAGTGGGTTGTTTGAGTAATAAATCCACTTCTTCCAACGTAAGTGTTTTAGGCATTTGTTTATCAATTTTGGGTGCTGAAATGACTTCACTAGGATCCTTTTCAATCTGTGAGGATTTAAATAGAAACTGAAAAAAAGAATGTATTGAGGCAACATTTCTTGAAATAGTAGCTGCGGCTCGACCTTCTTTTTCTAATTTCAGGATATACGCATTTAAATGTGTTGCTGTTATCTTTTTTAGCTCTTTGACGCCTTGGATAGATAAGTCTGCCATTAAATGATTCAAATCTCTATTATAGGATTGAATTGTGTTTTTAGAGGAACCTTTGACTTGTTCGAGGTAGACTAAAAACTCCCGTAAAGCATTTTCCATGGTATAATTTTCCTTTTCACGTATGGTAACACTCATTATAATATATAATGATGAGAAAGTCGAACATTTTTACAATTTTATTGTTGAAATGTACCATTTTATTAAATCAGGATTTACATAAGCTTCAAAGGTAATACCAATCAACATAAACACCCCGCAAATGGCAAGAACTAAAAAATATTCTAGCAAAAGTTGCCCATTCATTTTAAATGATTTACTCGTTTTTCGATTTCTATAAAGGGCCATTGAAAAATTCATATTCTTTGCGACCAGATACACATATATGGGTACATAGAATAAACCATGGGGAAAAAACAAAAGGATAATAAGTCCATAACCTCTGAATCCGTTGTAAATGAGTGCTGAAGATAAAATCAATCCAAAATTAAAACCTAAGAAACTTGTGAGTGATAAATCAATATAAAAAGCAAATAAAATAAAGCCTATGATCCAAAGTCCAATGAGAATTTTAAGACGACTGAACAAAAGATACTGAAAGAGATCTGTTTTCACGATTGTTTGAGCTTCAATTCTGTTACCAAAAAAATCAAAGATTAAACGATAATCCTCCATATGTTTATTGATGCTCAGATTGGCATATAGCGCGCCAATGCCAATAAATAAGATAAAAAAAATCAGTTGCAGTTGTGTCTGGTCTAATTCAAACTTAAATATCCTCTTTAGCATATCAAGGGGGACCTCCATTCCTAGATGATACTCATTAATATGCTTGGAAGGTTTTATTTAGAACGTGTACGACGAGGGGCTAGTTCAAAAAAAGGACCATAGGCGATGCCTACAATCCATACTTTGCTTTATAAACCAATATACTTGAAATGGTTTTATTATCTTTAATTTCGCCTTGTAAAATCATCTGAACAAGTTCTTCAAGGGTAAATCGTTCAAGTTCAATAAATTCATCTTCATCTAAATCTTGACTACTTGGGATGAGATTCTTAGCCACATAAATGTGAATCATTTCATCACAAATACCAATTGCTGAGTAGAATTTATAAAGAAATTCAATATCGTTAGAATAATAGCCCGTTTCTTCTTCTAATTCTCTTTTTGCACAGTCCATAGGGTCTTCATCTGGGGCATCTAAAACACCTGCGGGAATTTCTAAAGTATATTCGTTTGCAGCATTTCTATATTGTTTTACCATGATGATTCTTCCTTCATCATCTACTGGAATAATTGCTGCTGCACCAGGATGCACAACAAGCTCCCACTCCACTTCTCTTCCATTAGGAAGAAGAATCTGCTCTTTCACTAAATGAACACGCACGCCTTTATAGATATCCGTTCTTCCTAATTTCACAATCTTTTGATCCATACTGATTCTCCCTTATTTAAATGTTAACGTTTTATCGTAGCAAACTTTCATGGCTTCAATAATTGCGCTTCTAAAGCCTAACTCTTCAAGCTTTCTAACCGCCTCAATGGTTGTTCCCCCAGGGGAACATACGGCATCCTTAAGGGCTCCAGGATGTTCACCCGTTTCTAGAACCATTTTAGCTGAACCATAAACGGACTGTGCAGATAATCGATAAGCGATATCTCTCGGTAAACCAAATAAAACCGCCGCATCTGCCATTGCTTCAATCATCATATACACA
>CAZJIO010000042.1:20282-24436 GCA_964546035.1 uncultured Eubacteriales bacterium
TCACGTTCTTCATCTGTATAGGCATCTTCAGAAAAGCAAATAGCACTCATCCCCTCAAGGACCATTGCAGGTGTATTAGGCATTGCACGAACCACCCTGGTTGAATCTCCAAGGACCGCCTTAATAGACGCAATTTTAATGCCTGGTGCTATAGAAATAAAGATTTTATTCATTAAATCACTGCTTTTTACCCGGGTCAATGCATCCGTTAGAAATTGAGGTTTAATAGCAAGCACAATTATTTCTGCTGCTTCTATACATTGGTCATTAGATGACAGATAGGGTATATGGAGGATTGCTTCCACATGCTTTAGGCGATCTTCATTGACATCTGTGTAGACGATAGCATTTTTACCAAAGGATGCTATCGCACCCTTCATCATGGGGAGCCCCATATTACCTACACCAATAAAACCTATTTTTTTCATTTTAAAACCCCCTTCGAAGATTATACACTTAATTCAGCTGTTTTTCCTAGCAAGGCTGAGTTGACATCTAACAGCTCTTGTATCGTTTCTTTAATAAAATCGACAACCTGCTCAGGTGCTCTACCAATAAAATTTTCAGGTTTAAGAAGGATCAATAGCTCCTCTTGAGACATGACAAAGTGATCATCAGCTAAAATTCTTTCTATGAGATCATTAGGCTTACCTTCTTCTTTTACCTGCTTACCTGCTTCCATAGAGTGAATGCGGATTTGTTCATGAAGTTCTTGGCGATCGCCACCTCTTTTGACCCCTTCCATTAAAATGACTTCAGTAGCCATGAAGGGTAGCTCACTCATAATACGCTGGTGAATAACCTTTGGATATACCACTAAACCATCCACCACATTCATATAAATTTCCAAAATGGCATCTGTAGCTAAAAAAGCCTCAGGAACAGATAACCTCTTATTTGCACTGTCATCAAGGGTTCGCTCGAACCACTGTGTAGACGCTGTTATTGCTGGATTTAAAGCGTTACAAATGACATGTCGTGCTAAGGATGAAATTCTTTCAGTTCTCATGGGATTGCGTTTATAAGCCATGGCAGAAGATCCGATTTGACTCTTTTCAAAAGGTTCTTCAATTTCTTTCAGGTTTTGAAGCAATCGGATGTCATTACTAAATTTATAGGCAGATTGAGCAATACCACTCAATACATTTAGCATTTGTGAATCTAATTTTCTAGGATAGGTTTGACCTGTCACTGGAAAAGCTGTCTTATAACCCATTTTTAGGCAAACACGATTTTCAAGTTCTCTTACTTTGTCATGATCCCCTTCAAAAAGATTTAAAAAGGTAGCTTGGGTACCTGTTGTTCCTTTGACGCCCCTAAGACTTTTTTTACTCAGTTGATGCTCTAGATCTATATAATCCATATAAAGATCCTCAAGCCATAAAGTAGCTCTTTTTCCAACTGTGGTTAATTGCGCTGGTTGGAAATGCGTAAACCCTAAAGTAGGTAAATCTTTGTACTGAAGAGCAAACTTTGTTAGCTTATCCATAACATTAAGCAACTTTGCTTTAAGAAGTTCTAGCCCTTCTGTCATGATAATGATATCTGTGTTGTCACCAACATAGCAACTGGTTGCACCTAAATGTATGATTGGATTTGCGGAGGGAGCTTGTTGGCCAAAAGCATATACATGAGCCATGACATCATGGCGCACTTCTTTTTCCTTTGCTTTCGCTACTTCATAATTGATATCCTCTGCAAACTTCTTCATATCTTCAATTTGCTCATCTTTAATATCTATACCCAGTTCTTGTTCTGCTTCTGCAAGGGCAATCCACAGTTTTCTCCAAGTTTTAAATTTCTTATCCGGCGAAAATAAATAAAGCATTTCTTTGCTGGCATATCTTTCGCCGAGGGGCGTCTCATAAGTTGTATAATTCATTATTATTCATCCTTTCAGGTAAAAAATGCATAGTCAGTATATTATATCATGTAAGGATTAATGCGTCAAAAGAACTGTCATTAATAAAGGGATGACGTTTTCGCCACCCCTTTTATTTTTTTGTTTAAACCAATGCTTTTACAAATTTTTCTAGACGATCTAATCCTTTTTCGATGCTTTCTAAAGAAATGGCATAAGAAAGCCTAATATGGGTATCAAATCCGAAATCTTCACATGGGATTACCGCTACATTTTCTTCGACTAATATCAAGTCGGAAAAATCAGCTGCTGAGGTAATCTCTGTACCCTTGCTGAATTTACCGTAAGTGCCAGATACATCGATGAAAAGATAAAAAGCGCCTTTAGGATTAATTGCAGATACTAAAGGTATATTTTTCAAGCGATCAATCATATACAGTCTTCTTTTATCAAATTCTAATTTCATGACTTCAACACATTCCTGAGGTCCTACAATGGCAGCTACCGTTGCTTTTTGAGCAATAGAGTTAGGATTTGAAGCTGCATGGCTTTGTACATTTGACATAAGGTTTGCGACTTCAACGCTTGATGCTGTGTATCCAATTCTCCAACCTGTCATAGAATAACTCTTAGACACACCGTTTACTACAATCGTGCGTTTGAAGATCTCATCGGAAAGGGATGCAATACTCACATGTGCATCAGAACCGTATATGAGTTTTTCATAAATCTCATCGGATATAACAAATAAATCCTTCTCAACAGCAAAATCTGCTATAACGCGTAATGCTGCTTCGTCATAGATCATACCTGTTGGATTACTTGGACTATTAATGATAATAGCTTTCGTTTTAGATGTATAGGCAGCCTCTAATTGCTCTAAGGTCACTTTATAATCATCCTCAACCTTTGTCTTGATGATTACTGGAACACCATCTGCTAATAAAACCATCTCAGGGTAACTGAGCCAATAAGGCGCAGGAATGATAACCTCATCTCCAGGATTTAAAATGGCCATAAAGGCATTCGTTAAGGAATGCTTGGCACCATTGCTGACGACAATTTGATTGGGTTTATAATGAAGTCCATTATCGCTTTCGAATTTTTTACAGATCGCTTGTTTAAGTTCAACCGTACCTGCAACAGGGGTGTATTTAGTAAATCCAGCATTGATTGCTGCGATAGCTGCCGCTTTAATGTGGTCAGGTGTGTCAAAATCAGGTTCTCCTGCACCAAAGCCAACAACATCTATACCATCTGCTTTCATTTGATTTGCCTTAGCGGTAATTGCTAAAGTTGATGAAGGTTTAATTTTAATTGCCTTTTCAGAAAGATTCATAGTTCCACCATCCTTAATAGTATACCTTAATTCTAATTGAAAAACCCCAATTTTGCAAGTTCAATTTTTCAATTATTCAATTTTTGGTGAATTATTCTTAATTTTAAGGCAATCAGCCTATTGATTATGCAAGTTTAACATATTAAAGTATCATAACGCTAACGTCTCCCTAAATAAAAAGAGCGCTTGATAGCGCGTTAAGCAAGCTTATAATTTGTTCACCGCTCTTTTTATTACTTCGTAGGAAAGTAGAACTTTCCTACTGGACAAAAAAATGCGTGATATTTGCATATCACGCATAGTTTTATTTAGCATATTCTATTGCTCTTGTTTCTCTAATAACATTTACTTTGATTTGTCCTGGATATTCCAGTTCATTTTCAATTTGTTTAGCAACATCCCTCGCTAGTAATACCGCTTCTTCGTCTGTCGTTTGATCAGGTATTACCATGATTCTGATTTCTCTGCCTGCTTGAATAGCAAAAGATTTTTCTACACCTTTAAATTGATCAGCAATTTCTTCGAGTTTATGAAGTCTTTGGATATACGTTTCTAACGTTTCTCTTCGTGCACCTGGTCTTGCTGCAGATATGGAATCCGCTGCTTGAACAATGACTGAGATCAACGAGTTAGGTTCAACATCTCCATGATGTGATTCAACAGCATTGATGACGATTGGAGATTCTTTATACTTTCTACATAGTTCAGCTCCGATGGTGATATGAGATCCTTCGATTTCATGGTCAACAGCTTTACCAATATCATGTAAAAGTCCTGCACGTTTTGCCATGCGAACATCAAGACCGATTTCACCGGCAATAAGTCCACTTAGTAACGATACTTCGATTGAATGCTTTAATACATTTTGTCCATAGCTAGTTCTGAACTTCATTTTACCTAAAAGTCTAACGAGTTCAGGATGAATACCATGTACGCCTGTATCAAATGTAGCGT
>CAZJIO010000042.1:24469-28404 GCA_964546035.1 uncultured Eubacteriales bacterium
CTACTTCGCGTTTAGCTTTTTCTACCATTTCTTCAATTCGAGCAGGATGGATTCTACCATCCACAATAAGTTTCTCTAAAGCAATTCTAGCAACTTCTCTTCTAACTGGATCAAACCCAGATAAAATAACAGCTTCTGGTGTATCATCAATAATCAAATCTATACCCGTTAATGTTTCTAACGTACGTATATTACGTCCTTCTCTACCAATTATCCTTCCCTTCATTTCATCGTTAGGAAGTTGAACAACAGAAACTGTTGTTTCAGCAACATGGTCAGCTGCACATTTTTGAATGGCTAATGTGAGCACTTCACGTGCGCGCTTATGTGCTTCTTCTTTGGCTTTTTGCTCATACTCTTTAATCATAACTGCTGTTTCGTGTTTAACGTCTTCTTCAACTAGTTTTAAAAGGTATTCCTTTGCTTGTTCAGAGGTAAGACCAGAAATTTTCTCAAGTTCTGATAGGTGTTGCTGTTTCAATTGCTCAACTTTTTCCTTATCTTGATTAAGAGACTGTTCTTTTTGAACCAATTGACTTTCTTTCTTTTCTATGGTCTCAGTTTTCTTGTCAATCGTTTCTTCTTTTTGAACAATTCTTCTCTCTAGTCTCTGCATTTCATTTCTGCGCTCTTTAAGCTCTTTTTCCACTTCTGTGCGAGTTTTAAAGATTTCTTCTTTTATTTCAAAGCGTGCTTCTTTCTTAATGTTTTCGCCTTCTTTGATTGCATCATCCACAATCTTTCTTGCTTTTTGTTCAGCAGAACCATATTGCGCTTCTGATACTTTCTTTCTGTAGGCTATTCCTAAGTAAAAAGCAGCGATCGAAAATCCAATAGCAGCTACTACTAGAATTATAATTATAACTGTTGACGCTGGCATTTGATAACACCTCCTCTTATTTTATTTTCATTGTACAAATTATTGAACACAACATAGTAAATTTTATACTTTTTTAAATATTATGTCAAGCTATATTAGAGTGTTTTTTAAAATCTTGACACAATTACCCATTGTTCGACGTTAAATTGTGTTATAAATCACTAAGAAGTGCCATGACATCTTCAATCACTCTATGGATTGTACTTGAGCTAAAGCCCTTATTTGCCATATAAGTATATACCTTTGCCCGCTCCTCATAAGTTAATTGGTCAGAGTTCTTGATTTTTTTTTTCGCCAGTTTAAAAGCTGCCTCATATTCACTTATTTCTGATCCTTCATATAGGCTGGTTAGAATTTCTTGAGTAATCCCTTTTCCTTGCAAGGTATAAATAATCTGACGCTTGCTTTTTCTCGTATGGGTTTGATCGATGTATCTTTTCGCATAATCCAGGTCATTAATAAACCCTTGAGCTTTAACCCGATCTATAACCCCTCCAGCAAAACTCTCTAAATAACCAGCCTGCAATAGTTTCTTCAAGATTTCTCCCTGTGTGTAATCCTTTTTTGATAAAAGATGATAGACATAGGCAAGACCCCTTTTCAAGATCACTTCATTGCCAATTCGGTCTAATAGTTCATCACTGATCTCATCCTCAACTCTTAGATCATATCTTTTAATCTCCGTATAATAGAGGCAAAAGAGATATTGTTCATCTCCATAAACTCTATATTTTTTATTGTCTTTCTCAATTTTTGTTATGACCATCTATTCACTCCAAAATGGACAAAAAGAGACCAAGGGTAAAAATCCCTTAGCCTAATTTTTGTTTTCATTATTTATATTGACTAAGCGTCTGCTTTTTTAACTCTTTCTTTAGACTTACCAACTTCTTCAGCCGGAATTGCTTTAGCAATATTACCTGGTTTAGCATCTAGACCAAAGTGATCTCGCACCAATTGCTCTACTTCTTTGAGTACGAGTGGGTTGTTTTTCAAAAAGTCTTTTGAGTTTTCTCTTCCTTGACCTAAACGTGCTTCCTTATAAGAGAACCAAGCGCCACTTTTTTGTATAATTTCATACTTCACAGCAAGATCCAGTACATCCCCTTCTCGAGAAATGCCTTCACCAAACATAATGTCAAATTCAGCTTCTTTAAAAGGCGGTGCGACTTTATTCTTAGAAACCTTAACTCTGACACGGTTACCCACCATTTCTGAGTTCACCTTGATGGTTTCTATTCTTCTTACATCTAAACGAATAGATGCATAAAATTTCAATGCACGTCCCCCAGAAGTGGTCTCAGGGCTACCAAACATAACCCCAACTTTTTCACGTAATTGATTAATGAAAATAACGATACAATTGGATTTATTAATGATACCTGTCAATTTTCTTAAGGCTTGAGACATTAATCTAGCCTGAAGTCCTACATGTGAATCTCCCATGTCGCCTTCAATTTCGGCTCTTGGTACTAAGGCAGCTACAGAGTCAATAATAACGATATCAATGGCATTCGATCGAACCATCGTTTCAGTAATCTCAAGGGCTTGCTCGCCATTATCCGGTTGAGAAATATACAAATTATCGATATCAACACCAATTTTTTTAGCATATACTGGATCTAGTGCATGTTCAGCATCTACGAAACCAGCTATACCTCCAAGTTTTTGAATCTCAGCTACCATATGTAGTGCTACAGTAGTTTTACCACTAGATTCTGGTCCATAAATTTCAACAATTCTTCCTCTTGGTAAGCCGCCAACCCCTAGGGCGATGTCTAAACCTAAAGAACCTGTTGGAACTGTTTCTAAATTAAAATGGCTACCCGAATCCCCCAACTTCATTATGGAACCTTTTCCGTACGCTCTTTCAATTTGTGCAATGGCTGCATTTAAAGCCTGACTCTTGTCTTCTCTCATGTCACTTCCCTAGAATAATCTAGGTGCCCCCTTTCATTTCAGATTAACGTTTGCGAACGTCTGTTTGTATTTATTATATACGAACCTCTGTTCTGTGTCAACACTTTTCTTGTCTTGGAAGGCTTTTATATCACCTTCAATTTTATTATACTGCCTTTATGAACTCAAGTGGTATGCTGGTAGCATACAAAACGCATATTATTTTTATTTTGCTTTCTTTTTATGGACATTTCTAATGGTTTTCTTTTTATAACGTTCTTTTTCAACTGGTTGAGAGGGTTTATGTCCTGCCCCTTGAGTTGGTTTGTGCCCTGCAGCTTGGCCTTGTCTACCATTGGATTGACCATTAAGGGGTCTAATTAGACAATTTTTGTCAAACCCGATCAGATCTTCACGTTTAGCCTGAGTGAGCGCTTCAATAACCAACTTAAAGTTTTTTGGATTTCTATATTGGATTAATGCCCTTTGCATGGCTTTTTCATGTAAGGTTTTAGGCACATAAATCTTTTGCATCGTTATAGGATCCAACTCCGTATAATACATACAGGTTGAAATGGTCGAAGGTGTTGGATAAAAATCTTGTACCTGTTGGGGCTGATGTCCTATGTCTCTTAAATATTCTGCTAACTCAATGGCACTACTCAAATCTGAACCTGGATGACTCGACATTAAATAAGGCACAAGAAACTGTTTCATACCCAACTCATCGTTAAGCTTTGTATATTTTTTTACAAACTTTTCATAAACTCTGTGGTTTGGTTTGCCCATATGCTTTAACACTTGATCCGAAACATGTTCAGGCGCCACTTTTAATTGACCACTGATGTGATTTTTAACCAGTTCTTTAAAAAAGGCATCATTTGGGTCATTGATTAAATAATCAAAACGAATCCCAGAACGCACAAATACTTTTTTTACATTGGGTAAGGTTCTCAATTCCTTTAGTATGTCTAAATAATCGATGTGGTCCACTTTGAGTTGGCTACAAGGTTCCGGAAATAAACACTGCTTATCTTTGCAAACACCATGAGCCATTTGTTTGCTACAAGAGGTGTGTCTAAAATTAGCAGTAGGGCCGCCCACATCGTGGATATACCCTTTAAAATCTTTATCCCATATAAATTGTTGAGCTTCT
>CAZJIO010000042.1:28414-29171 GCA_964546035.1 uncultured Eubacteriales bacterium
CAATGGATTTTTGACTTCTACTTTGCAAAATACGGCCTTGATGAAAAGTCAGTGCACAAAAATTACAACCACCAAAACAACCTCGGTTACTGATCAAACTAAATTTAACTTCTTCAATAGCTGGAATGCCCCCTGCAGCTTCATAGATGGGGTGATAGGTCCTCATATAGGTGAGTGCATATACATTATCCAGTTCAGACTGTAGCAGTGGTTTTTGGGGCACATTTTGAACAATAAACTCTTTTTCGCCATAGGCTTCTACAAGAATTTTACCATTAGCAAAATCCGTGTTTTCATATTGGACTTTAAAGCTTTGTGCAAACTTTCTTTTATCACTTTTAATCTCTTCAAAAGAAGGTAATTTGATATAATCATACAGATGCTCTAATGTATTTGTTTTATAAGCGGTACCATCGATAAAAGTGATGTCTTTAACTAAAATACCTGAAGCTAATGCATCCGCCACTTCTACGATGCTTTTTTCGCCCATGCCATAAAGGAGTAAATCAGCACCCGCATCTATGAGCACAGATTTCTTAACGCTGTCACTCCAATAATCATAATGGGCCATTCTGCGAAGACTCGCTTCTATACCGCCAACAATAATCGGCGTATTTTTATAAACCTGACGAATGAGGTTACTGTAAACAGTGGTTGCACGGTCAGGTCTTTTCCCTGCTTTTCCTTCTGGTGTATAAGCATCGTCTGTCCGTTTCTTTTTGGCAACCGTGTAATGGTTGACCATAGAATCAATATT
>CAZJIO010000042.1:29195-30429 GCA_964546035.1 uncultured Eubacteriales bacterium
ACTAAAAATCCTAATCTAGGCTCACCAAACTGGCTAATCTCCTCTGTATTCTTCCAATTGGGCTGGGCTAAAATGACCACCTTATAGCCAAAGGACTCTAAAACTCTACTGATAATTGCCACTCCAAAGGACGGATGATCTACATAAGCATCTCCTGATACAAAAATAAAATCAGGCTGGGTCCACCCTCTTTCTAACATTTCTTCTCTATTAATTGGCAAAAACTGCTTCACTGTATTCATTTTCAATTGTTTTATCCTCAATCATTTCTATCATCTCGTTGAAATTGTTAATATAGTAATCCGAAAGTGCTTTAATTTCATGGGTCACATGATGAGAAAATTCATCATAAATGGCACAGACCCTCATGCCTGCATTCTTTCCCGCCATAATACCCATTGGTACATCTTCAAAAACCAAGCAATTCTCCGGCTTAATGCCCAAATCATCAGCCACCATCAGATAAATATCCGGATGGGGTTTTCCTTTTGGTACTTCACAGCTGGTTCTAATGCTTGTAAAATAATGGTTTAAATGAAATTTATCTACAATCAACCCCACGAGTTCTTTGGAATTACTTGTGCCAATGCCCATTAAAATATTGTTCTGTTTCAGGTATTCTAAGAAAGGTAATACCCTTTCTTTTAAAAGAACTTTGTGGGCATAATATTCTCCAGCCATTCTATTCCATTCCTTTTTGATGGTTTCTACATCATCTACCAGTTGGAATTTATCTTTAAAATAGAGTGCTGTTTCCGTAAAGCTTTTGCCCTCTATCTCTGTTTGTAAACCTTCGGGAAATTCTATGCCATATTTCCTTAAATAATCCATATCAATAGCCTTCCACAGCCACATCGAGTCAATCAATGTGCCATCTAAGTCAAACAATACAGCTTGTATATTTTCCAGCATGCTTTCACCTCCGATTATTGCCAACGCCACCCAGGGCTGTATTTATTTTTCAGAATATGGCCAGTTTTCTTTGCCCATCCCAGAGAAAAATTCTCTACGCCAATCATGTGATAACCTTGAAGGACCTCTTTTTCAAGGGTTTCACCCTTCAAATACTTAATGACTTCCGGACTGTTCACACCAAAGGACACAAAAGAATTGAGATCTTCCTTTTTTAACCCACTGGCAAAAGCTTGGGAAGGGTCAAATCTATTTTTTTTGAGTTCCCCCAAAGCCCATCCGCTTTTAAGCACTCTGAGACCTTTAAGTTGCGGGATATCTT
>CAZJIO010000043.1:0-14531 GCA_964546035.1 uncultured Eubacteriales bacterium
TGAATAGGAGAGAAATAAAATGATAAAAACAAAAATATTAATGACAATGCTCGCACTCGTCATACTCACGACAGGTTGCGTTAGTGCAGGTAAAAGTGAAACGCAAAAAGAAACGATAAAATTGAAGGACACAACCTTAATTAAGGTAGAGTCCTCCTCAGCGGATATAGAGATCATCGCAGAAGATCGTGAGGACATATCTGTGGTATTACACACATTTCAAAGAGGACCTAGGTTAAAGGTTTCTGATGGCAAGACAATTCAAATTGAAGCTAAGCAGGAAAGATGGGTTGGAGGGATATCGATGTCCCGTTCTCCAAAACTAACCATCTATGTGCCAAAGGGCTATGATCAAAGTATAGAGGTGGATAACTCCTCTGGCGATCTGGACATTAATGAAATGGCCTTAGATAGTCTTGAAATTCACCTTTCATCTGGAGATGTGAGAGGTAAAGAGCTTTCCTTTAATAAGGGATCCATTGATAGTTCCTCTGGTGACATTGATATGGAAAATATTCAGGGTACTGAGTTTAATATTCATTCCAGCTCAGGTGATTTGAAGCTTGAAGACTTTACGGGACAGCTGGAAGGGGATACGTCCTCTGGAAATGTATTGATTACATTTAAAGAATTCACAAGTGATCTTAATTACTCAACCCAAAGTGGGGATATCACAGTAGATTTTAATGAAGAACCCATTGATGCAGATTTTGATTTACAGTGTAGCTCAGGTGAGGTTTCTTTGAATTTTGAACTTGATAGCGTAGAAAAAGAAAAAGACAATCGCGTTTTGGGAACAAAAGGTGATGGCTCATACGAAGTAACGCTCCATGCTTCCTCAGGAGAAATTACTGTTAAAAAATAGCAAAGAAAAAAGTGGCTTGAGCCACTTTTTCTTTGCTATTTTTTATCCTCTTAAAGGTTCCTTAGTGCAATAGGCAAGGCCGATGGTACCTGGTCCAACATGGGTACCAACTACAGCTCCAATAGAGACAATCGGTAAAGTAATGCCAGTTAAACTGGCTACATATTTTGAAAAATCGAGTGCCTCAATAGGGCAGTGTATGTGATGAATAATGGCTTGAGAAAAGCCATGTGCTTTGATATCTTCTGCAAAGGTCTGTGCAATAAATTCCAAAGCCTTTTTATGCGTTCTTATTTTAGCGAGGGTCGTGGTAACGCCACCAACAACAGTAAGAACCGGTTTTATTTTCAAGATATCTGCTACGAGAGAACTTGCATTGCCGATTCTGCCACCTTTTTTTAGAAATTCTAAGGTATAGGGTGCAAATATAAAGCGTGAACAATTCATGGTTTCCTTAGCAGCTCCGAGCACCTCTATCATGGATTTGCCGGATTTAGCAGCTTTGGCAGCAGCTTCTGCCACAAACCCCATTTCCATACAATTTGTTCTAGAATCAACTAGCTCTATGACAGCCTCTGGATATTCTTCAAGAATCATCGTTTTAGCCAGTTGAGCGGTTGAAAAAGTACCACTCATATCAGAGGATAAAAAGATGCCAACAATTTCATCACCTTGGGTAATTTTATCTCTAAAAAGGGTTAAAAAATCCTCGATAGAGGGTTGTGATGAGGTAGGAAGTTTGTCTAATTTAGAAAGCTGCGCATAAAATGCGGGCAGATCCATTTGGGTTTCAAGTTGGCTTTGCCCATCAATGATCACATTGAGTGAAATGATGGAAATATCCCATTCCTTTAAGGAATTTTCGGGTAGACAAGAGGTGCTGTCTGTTATGATTTTAATTGACATAATAAGCTCCATTCTCAATGAAATAGTGTCATAATTGTGTTAACGAGTGTTTATAGTTTACAGTATAACAAATTAAACCCATTTTTAATACAAGATTTTTGATTTGTATTTTCTGTCTATAAATGATACTATTATTTTAATATGGGATGTGACCCAAAGTATTTGGTGGAGGAAAACCAATGACGATCGATTACAATCAATTATTAGAAGAACTGATGGAACAAGAACTCAAGTTGCAATTTACAAGGTTCGACAGTGAGGATGCACTGAAACTGGGATTAATGCTCGTTGATATGGCCAGAGAGGGCAATAAGGTTGTTGCTATTGACATTACCTTAAGTGGACATCGACTTTTTTATTATGCCTTTAAAGGAACAACGCCTGATAATGAGCAATGGATTAGAAGAAAGTGTAACGTTGTGAATCGTTTCCATACAAGTTCCTATCGCATGGGGATTAATCTTAAGAGAGTTAATGCGACCTTAAATGGTAAATATGCCATAAATGAAGCAGATTATGCTGCTCATGGGGGTTGTTTTCCAATCATTATTAGGGATGTAGGTTATGTAGGGACAATTACTGTGTCTGGTATGCCCCAGGAAGAAGATCATAGAATGGTCGTAACTGCTATAGAACAATATTTAACAAACAACATGTGAGGTTGTCAATTTCTCCGTCCCCGTGATAACTTTATGGAGGTTAGTTTAAATGAAAAAAATCTTGTGCTGGTTTTTAATGATCTCATTGATCATTCAATTAATGCCTAGTTTGAACCTTCAGGCTCAAACAATCTTGTCAATAGGGGATTATGTCTATTTTGGGCAATACAATGGACAACCTATATTATGGCGTGTCATTCAGTTGGACCAAGAGGGTGATCCATTGTTTTTTTCTGAAAGAATTATTTCTTATAAGGCCTTTGATGCAGCGGAGAATGAACAATTTACCAAGGAAAAAGATAGACGGGTTTCGGGTAGTAATAGATGGTTTAACTCAAACATTCGAGAATGGCTCAATAGTGAAAGTCCTTTTGTGACGTATACGTCAACAGCACCCACGGGGGAGCATTTACTAGATGGGCATAATGCCTATGAACAGGAGCCAGGTTTTTTATCTCTTTTCACGAGCAAAGATCGAGAAGCCATAAAACCAGTGCTGCATAAGGCACTTCTGCCTCAAGCCGATGAAAGCTTTTTTGATGGAGGTTCAGAGCTTCATACCTATAAAAACACCTCCGCCAAAGATGCCGTTGCCAATTATGATAATGCTTATTTTGAGAAGGTACAGGACGCAGTGTTTCTCCTTTCTATAGAGGAACTGGCGGAATATGTGGCGTCAAGAGGTTGGTCTTACAATAAAGGGGCTACACCCCAAGCCCTCATAAAGGATGAAAGTGGCTTAGCCAAGGATTCTTTGGGGAGTTATTGGCTGCGAACACCCTCTGCGGTTAATGAAGAATTTGTTCGTTATGTGTACAATGGCAGTTTTGTTTATTTCACTTTAGCCAATGATGGCAGCTTTGGTATCTGTCCTGCGTTGTATTTAGATCTTGACTTGGCACAATTACGTTCGGGTGCAGGAAAGATAGATAATCCTTATTATGTAGAAGGCATTAATGAGCCTATTACCTTAGCTGACTCTAACTTAGAGGCGGCCATCCGCCAAAATATTGATCAGCCCTCAGGGGATATTATGCTCAGCGATGTGCTTAAGATCAAGGAACTAGATGCCAGCGGTCGCCAAATTGAGAGCCTAGAGGGCATCCAAAGATTGGCGGGTCTTGAAGCCTTAGACATCAGTTATAACAAAATAACGGATATCACACCTTTACGCAGCCTCAGAAAATTAAAACGATTATTCGCACAATACAACGAGATCACTTCTCTATTAAACTTGTTTTATAACCAAGATCGTGCCAATTCTTCTTTAGAAGAAATCAATATCGTCGGTAATAACATCACTGAAAAGGATTCAGAAATAAACAGTGTTGAACAAGCAGGCATTCGTATCGTTTCTGTGGAAGCGGATGAAGGCAACAGTGGCATTGATGCCATCATAGCAAGTTCTGAAGGGAAAACTAAACAAGAAATTGCAGCTGAAGTGGAGCGTTTGGTGAAGATTGCTGGACTATTGGAGCTGCCTGCAACCTTCAATGAAATTACCTTAACAGGAGATTTACTAAAACCATCTGCAGATGCGGCGATGAAAGTGGCCAAACAAGCTGAAAAGACACTCCTTAGTAAAGAAATTAATTTAAACCATACCATTAAATCAGTTGTGGATGTGCATGTATCGGCGATTGACCCAGGTCAACCCCTACTCATTACCCTAGACCCAACAATTTTAACCCTTAATGGAACAGATGAAATAGAAATAAGAACGAATACTTATGTGTTGTCCTTGTCACCTCAAAAACTAATGGAGGACTTTAGCACCACTGCTAGTATTCAACTGATGGTTCAAGTAACCAATGAAACCCAAGAAGTAGAGACCCTAGATGACTTATCCGCTACTACAAACATGGGTCAGTTTGCCCAACAAATAAGAGCCAAGAGTGAAAGCGCTATAAAAGGACTATTACCGGAACAAATTGCTGAAGAGATCCTCTACAACGGGTTACTGGGCATAGAAAATAGAAATATCGAAATTTTAACCGTCGCTTTTGAAAAGGATGGGAATATCACGGATCAATTAGAAACCAGTATTTCAATAGGCTTAAACCCAAGTATAGATCCGAATTTCGATTGTATTTTCCTAAGAAATGAAGGGGAAGAAGTTCGAATAGTGGGTGGTCAGTTTGATGCTTACAACAAAAGGATGACCATAACAACTTCAGATGCTGGTCAGTATTATCTATCAAGAAATAATCAGTATTATAGAGATATGACCACCTTATCAGAGGAAGAGAAAATGGCAGTTGGTGTACTCAGTGCTAAAGGATTTTTGGAAGCAAGAAGTGAAAGAGAATTTGCACCCCATGAAGCAATCAGCAGAGAAGAACTGGCAACAGCCATTGTGAAAATGACGTATCTATATGACGAAGAGGCTTTTTGTGATTTTACAGATGTGAGTCGCACAGATCCTTTCTACCACTATATTGCCTCTTCTAGGGAAAAAGGGATTGTTAATGGTTATCCAGACAACACCTTTAAACCAACAAATGCAATCAGTAACAATGAAATTGTTAAAATTAATGCAGCTATATTGGCCTATGATGGCTATATCTATCCCAACAGCGACGAAACGTATATCACTTTTACGAACGACACTCAGATTAAGAGTTGGGTCACACAGTATTTAAACCTCTTAATGAGAGAAGAAGGTTTTCTGTCCACTGGGGATTCTGCCTATGATGGAGAAGTCATAGTGACAAGAAAAGAGGCGGCAGTACTGCTCTACAAGCTGTATAAGAAATTATAAGGAGACAGAAATTGAAAAAAAAGACAATGAAAAGAAGCATTTATTTCGGGATCCTGTTCCTTATGATGTTCTTAATAGGCTGTAGTGGGAAAACCCCTATTCAAAAATACAAGGCAACCCTTGATAAAAAAGACATTAAAGCTCAAGTAACTGCTATAGATACGTTGAAAGACCAACTTGGGCAGGAAGTCCCTGAAGAAGACTTTATTATGAACAAGCAACAACTACTCACTGAAATAGCTGCTAAAAACACAACACTTATAAAAGCGTACTCAGAAATTAAAGTCAAGGATTCTACTGTCCTTGACCTACACACCAATTTACTAAGGTACACCCAGAACAATGAAATACTGATTACTAAAACCAATGAACTTATTGGACTGTATAGCGCAATCATAGCGTCAAAAGATGAGCAGGTCATTGAAGAGACATATGGTGAAATTGTTCAACTAGCCAGAAGCATCGATAATTTATCTCAAAAAACAAATGACTATAGGATTTCATGGGAAGAAGGTTTAATTACCCTGGATGCTAAAGGAATCCAATAGAAAGAAAGACAGAGGAAACTATGTTTAGACCATGTATTGATTTACATAATGGAAAAGTAAAACAGATTGTAGGGGGTTCCTTAACGGATTCTGGACAAGGCATTATTGAGAATTTTGTATCTGAGAAGCCTTCAGAATATTATGCCCATCTATTCAAAGCAGATGGTCTTATGGGTGGGCATGTGATTATGTTAGGCCAAGGGAATGAAGTTGCAGCAGCCAGTGCGTTAAAAGCATATCCCTTAGGTCTCCAAATCGGAGGAGGCATTACCCCTGAAAATGCCTCTTATTACTTGGATCAAGGAGCAAGTCATGTAATCGTGACTTCCTACGTTTTTAACAATGGTAAAATTGATTATGATCACCTTGATGAAATGGTGCAGGTAACCACAAAGGATAGGCTCGTTCTAGACCTTAGCTGTAGAAAAAAAGAGGGTAAATATTACGTAGTGACCGATCGCTGGCAAAAATTTACCGACTTTGAGATCAATGAAGTAAATTTAAAGAGACTTGAAAACTATTGTGATGAATTCTTAATTCACGGCGTTGATGTAGAAGGAAAACAACAAGGGATTGATCTTGAGCTGGTGGAAAAGATTGCCGCTATGACTCAAATACCCGTCACTTATGCGGGGGGTATAAAATCTTTTGAGGATTTAAAAACCATTGAACGTGTGGGTAAGGGACATATACATTACACCATTGGGAGTGCACTTGACATATTCGGTGGTTCGCTGAACTACAAAGATGTGGTGGATTATCAAAATGGGCCGAAAGAATAGGAAGTGATGAAATGAATATCGTATTAATTGGCATGCCGGGAGTTGGGAAAAGCACGGTTGGCGTTGTGCTTGCCAAGACTATGGGGCTGGATTTTCTAGATACGGACCTCTTGATCCAACAAAGAGAGGACCGTTTGCTACAAGATTTAATCAACAATGAAGGTATGGCTGCCTTTCTTGATAAAGAAGAGGAAGCCATATTAAGTATTCAAGGGGACGGGCTAGTCATCGCAACTGGTGGGAGCGTGGTCTATCGTGAGAAAGCTATGACCTATCTAAAGGAAATTGGCCATGTCCTTTACCTTAAACAACATTATAAAGTCATTGAAAGAAGAATTAAAAACATTAAAACCAGAGGGATTGCTATGGGTGCTAATAAAACACTTCAAGATGTCTATTGGGAGCGAAAAGTGCTCTATGAGAAGTATGCAGACATTGTTATTCCATGTAGACATAAAACCGTCGAGAAAATTGTGGGAAACATTGTGAGTCAAAGGCTGGGTGACATCTAAATGCCACATTTTAATCACAAAAAAATCACACCACTGAGTTATGATGTGATTACCCAAAAGACTCATGTAATACTCATTATATTATAACAAAAAAATCTTAATGTCATTGAGATTTTTTTGTTATTGTGTAGTAAAATGACGCAATTAACTCCAATAGACACAAAATTAGGTAAAAATACAAAAATTTAATGACAAATACATACAATTGAAACAGAAAAGACATAATTTAGACATATTAATTTGATATTATAAATGAGTAATAACTATCCCCCCTTTTATTTATATAATCTAATGCTTAGTCCTACCCTTACATACGAACGGAAACAGAAGGGTAGGGATTTTTTTGTCCAAAAAAAGGTGCAAAGTCAACTTGTCTATGATAAGATATCCTAAAATGACAAAAGTAGTAAGGAGTAACAGCAATGAGACACCGAAATGTAAAAGGCGCATCCGAGAGACTAGAGCTCCACAATAAAGTTGTACAACAGCCCCAAAGTTTAAAAGGGGAATGGCGCAAGTATTTTAATAATGATCACCCGATTATGGTAGAAATAGGTATGGGAAAAGGACAATTTGTAACCGAACATGCCAAATTAAATCCGCAGATCAATTACATAGGTTTTGAAAAATTTACATCCATCCTAGCAATAGCCCTTGAAAAAATAGACTCAGAAGCCTTAGACAATCTTGTTGTTGTCAGGGAAGACGCTGAGAATTTATTAGATCTCTTTGAAGAAAATGAAATAGACGGCATGTACTTGAATTTCTCAGATCCATGGCCCAAGGAGAGACATGCAAAAAGAAGATTGACCTCTAAGAATTTTCTAGAGAAGTATATAAAGGTTCTAAAAGAAGGCAGCCGTATCGTTTTTAAAACAGATAATAAAAAATTGTTTGATTTTAGTGTAGAAGAAATAAAGGAAATGGGTATAGAAATTGTTTCAATGACAGACGATTTACATAGCAGTCCCTTTGTTGAAGGAAATATTATGACCGAGTATGAACAGAAGTTTGTTGCCCAAGGGATGAAGATCAATCGTGTGGAAGCTGTGATAAAGAGAGGCATTTAATATGAAGTATAAATTTGTTCGAGATAAAAAAAACGGAGAAACACGAATTGATTATTATAAGGTCAATGACAAAAATGCCTTTAGGTTGGATACACTTAAAAAGCTTTTGACACTGGAGCCTCTTATTCTTAGTATCGATACGAATTTGGTCCAGTCGAGTGAAAAGCATAAGGACATAGCACAAGGCTATGAAATCAGGTTAAAGGAAAGCAACCTCCGTTATGAAGTGATTCCAATTCCCAACACCAAAGAAAAAAAGGTACTGGGCATCCCAATGAAGACAAGTGAAGAAAGAGCCTTTAACATACTTATTAGTATGCAAGCTCAGGACATAACAAAAGACTTTTTCGATCAATACCTATTAAACAGCGATGTGCTCATTGGTATTGGACCTAAAAAGTCTTTCGAAGAAATTTGTAAGGATTTACAAATGGGCTATATGACCACATTTTTTGACCGGGATTATTTTGAATTTACCCTTTATGATTCGAGTTTTATCTGTTCAATGCGAATCACAAAGCAAGTTGAAGCCTTCTAAGAGAAGCCCAAAGCAGGTAAGAGAAATTCAACAACACCTGCAAATATGACGAAAATACCAATACAGGCTATGAAAGCAGGCGTAACAATAGGTTGCAAAGCGTCATCGGTATTGACGTCCTCTTTAAGCCCTAGAGCCTGGGCGGTGGTCAAGCGATCTTTAAGAATCATTTGTTTGCCATTGTAAGACATAAGCGCCTTAAGGAGCAACCAATTGATGGGTAAAAAGATAAGGGTTATAACGAGCATGACCGCTGAAATCATTAACAAAGTTCGAGTGTCAAGTGCTGGTTGAACCAATTGCTCAGCATAATTTGGATCAATCTTTGTCATAAAATCTGTTGCCCATAAAGAAATTTTAGCACCAATCAAGTTCGTTGCATTAATTGTAAAATGTATGATCATTGAGGCTAATATGGAACCTGTTAGATGTACCACGAAGCACATAAGAGCGCCCATTGCAAAGGCGTAGATAAATTGATTGATATTCATATGAAACATACCAAAGAAAAATCCACTGATCAAACAGGTTGTTAACACGGATTTGTTGCGATAATTACTGATGATGATACTTCTCATAGCAATTTCCTCAAGAATTGCAGGTGTAACAGCCATTAGGAGTAGAATCAACCATAGGGGACGATCTAAAACTTGGTTAATGACCTCTCCGATTTCATTTTTAACAAAGAGTTGAGAAGTCACATTTAAAAAAGCAAGTAAGGGTAGTATGGACCAAGCAAGAAGCACACAAAATAGGACATTAAGCCATTTGATTTTCTTGAAAAGAAGTGTAGCTTTCAGCGGTGCTTTTGTGATTAAAAAATAGCCAAGGATGGGTAAAAAAACGATTCCCCATTGAGAGAGTAAAATTAACGAAACAGTAGAGAGCTCTTTGTTGGTGCTCCCTATGTAAGCTGAAATAACCGTACTGCCCACAAGGAAAGTAATGAGCGTAGCTAATAAGAATCTGTTTCCACGTTTAACAGCATTCATGTCATGAATCCTCCGAAAATCTTAAAATAGTAAATACATCTTAACATATCACACCTAAAAGAAAAAGGTTAAATTGACAGAAGGAGTTTGCCAATGAAAAATATTAAAAAGCTTGTGTTGCTGATTGTTTTTACTTTATTTATTTTAGGCACTGGATTAAATGCATATGCCGGTGAAGAGGAACATACTGCCCTTGCCGATTATTTAAAAGAGATGGGACTTTTTCAAGGGACAGACACCGGC
The DNA here is from genome assembly GCA_964546035.1 of uncultured Eubacteriales bacterium. Taxonomy (GTDB): domain Bacteria; phylum Bacillota; class Clostridia; order Lachnospirales; family Vallitaleaceae; genus CAZJIO01. Next base: position 9,877 of record CAZJIO010000043.1, read on the forward strand.
TATGATTTAGAGGGCAAGACAACAAGAGTTCAAGCAGCTGTTATGATTGTTAGGTTATTAGGTAAAGAAGAACTAGCCAAACAACAAAACTTTGGACACCCTTTCACAGATGTACCCCAATGGGCAAATCCTTATGTGGGGTATTTATGGAAAATGGATCTTTCAAGAGGCATTAGTCCAACGCTCTTCGGAGCTGATGATCTCCTTAACGAAGAACAATATATGACTTTTTTGCTGAGGGTATTAGACTATGATGATGCACAAGGTGATTTTATCTGGAGCCAGAGCTTAGATAGGGCTTATGAACTGGGGATTTTGACGGAACAGGATTATCAGGTATATGGAGCAACGGAAACATTTCTAAGAGATGATCTGGTATTTTTCACTTTCAAAGCTTTGTGGGGTAATATGAAAAATGGGAACGGTAAGTCGTTGCTTCGCCAGTTAATAGATGAGCAAGTAGTTCCTCAAAGGGCGATGTTAGCCTATAAATATGCACCTTATTTAGCAAGCGCAGATTATTCACAACCAGAAACGATTAAAGAATTTCAATCGGCAGTGATCCAGGGAATTGTTGGTTATAAGGCCACCATTGACCTTGATTTATCAAAGATTAAGGTAACAGATATAGAGACTATGGTTAACGACGCCCTTGATCTACTCAGAACTTTGCCAGCCTATGCGTCAGTTATCAAAGGCTGGAGCTCTAGAACATTAAATAATCAGATGGCATTAACCTTCCATTATATGATTACAAAAGAACAATTTGACAAAACCATCCTAAAAGCCAATGAGGTAGCCAAAAATTTCATAGGAAAGAGCTATACGGACTACGATAAAGAATTATTGATTCATGATTATATCGTAGACAATACCCAATATTATATCGGGGATGATGACCCAAATGAAATTTATACCATGTATGGTTTATTGATTAATCAAAAAGCTGTATGCCAGGGCTATGCTGATGCTTTCTACTATTTCACCACCTATGCAGGTATAGAAACTCAGCTGGTATACGGTGACGGCGTATCTGATAAGGGGTCAGAATTGCATGCATGGAACGTCATAGAGTTAGACGGCGAACATTATTTTGTTGATACAACCTGGGATGATCCTGTAAGCGCATCGGGGGAAGCTATTAAAGTATACAGTTACTTTAATGTGACAAGTGAAGAGATGTCAGAAGATCATATTTGGGTGAAAGAAAATTATCCGGTTAGTATTGCTAACACATATAACTATTTTATCTACAACGAGTTAGTGGTAGAGGGTGAGCAAGGCTTGAAGATTGCCCTTTCAGAGGATTTTAATCAGAGAAAAACAGATATGATGTTTAAGGTCATGAATGCTTCGATCAATAACGATCAGTTGCGTGTGATACTCGATAGTGTTGTAACGGGCAATGTAAGTTATTTTTATTCTGCAGATGAAGAAAGCGGTATGATTTATGTCACGGATATAGAATATCGATAAGAGCGTTGGGCTAAAGTGTAATTTAACTTGCATAACGCAGGTAATTATTGTTATACTAAAAGAGTAAAAACTATTTAAGCACTTGACTATATTGTTATAACGTAATATAATGATGAAACATATATTGTATTAGACGCAACAAATAAGGAGGAATAAAAATATGGCAATAGCATTCACAGATGGTAATTTTGAAAATGAAGTAATAAACTCTGAGGTACCTGTATTAGTTGACTTTTATGCTGACTGGTGCGGTCCTTGTAAAATGATGGGGCCAGTCATTGAACAATTGGCACTGGATTTTGAAGGTAAAGCTAAGATTGGAAAATTAGATGTTGACTCAAATGGTGCAACAGCTCAAAAGTACAAAGTTATGAGCATCCCAACCATTTTATTAATTAAAAACGGGCAAGTAGTTGAAACAGTCGTTGGTGCAGTTCCAAAGCAACAACTCGAAGCAAAAATTCAATCCGTACTTTAATTCAACCAAAGCAATCCTCCTCAATTATTTTGAGAGGGTTGTTTTTTTATGTTTGAATATGGGTCGTTCTGGTATATAATATACGGATAAGCAGTATTGTGCAGGAGGGATCCCAGTGAAGCGTTCTATTGTTGAACTTTTTATTAATTTGATGTCGCTAGAAGAAAATTTCGCTGTGCTCTACAAAAACATTTCAGTTATTGATGGTCGATCGGATGCGACTTTAAAAAATGTTGCCAGTGTTCTATCCAGAGTAGAAACCCAGCATGCCTCATTTTATAAGGATTTAATTGGCAAAATGAATACGCCAGACAAGGTGATTCTAATTGAAGCTGAACTGATCGAAAAGGCAAGAAATCATTTGATGACCTTTAAACAAAGTATGAAGCATAACACGTTGAAATCCATCAATGAGCTTCTTGTTATGGCTATTGAGTATGAAAATAAAAATGCATTTATTTTAAAGCAAGTATTAGAACTGTTGTTAAAAGACTCTGAGGAGCATAAAGATTTAGTTATTGTCTTTGAAGAGCTTATACAAGAAGAATACAAGCATGCCACTAACCTAAAACAATTTTTAAAATATGAGTAGAGGTAAACAAATGAAAATAAGAAAAGCAATTATACCAGCAGCAGGACTCGGAACCAGGTTCTTACCAGCAACTAAGGCGCAACCAAAGGAAATGCTACCGATTGTTGACAAACCCACCATTCAATACATCGTTGAGGAAGCGGTTAATGCTGGGATAGAGGATATTATTATCGTAACGGGTCGAAATAAACGATCCATTGAAGATCATTTTGATCGATCTATTGAGCTAGAAATGGAACTTGAACTTAAAGGCCAGGAAGAATTGCTGGCTCTCGCTAGAGAAGTATCGAATATTGCCAACATCCATTACATCAGACAAAAGGAACCAAGAGGACTGGGACATGCCATTTCCTGTGCTAAAAACTTTATTGGTGATGAGCCTTTTGCTATTTTGCTTGGGGATGATATTGTGGTGTCGAAGCAACCTTGTCTTGGTCAAATGATTGATGTTTTCAATGAGTACAAAACCAGCATATTAGGTGTGCAACATGTGCCCATGGAAGCGGTTAATAAATATGGGATTGTAAAGTGTAAGCATATTGAAGGCAGAGTGTATAAAATTCAGGACATGGTAGAAAAGCCAAAGATCGAGGATGCGCCTTCAAATATAGCCATATTAGGTAGATATATTATTACACCTAGAATATTTTACTATTTGGAAAATCAAGAAGCCGGTGCAGGTGGAGAGATTCAGCTTACAGATGCCCTTAGGCGATTGGCAGAGGAAGAGGCTATTTATGCCTATGACTTCATTGGAAAGAGATATGATGTGGGAAATAAACAAGGCTACTTAGAAGCAACGGTGGAATTTGCTTTAAGAAGAGACGATTTGAAAGATGTTTTCTATGAATATCTCAAGAAGGTTGTTGAAGCGCCTGAAAAATACACTAAATTTGATTAATTAGAGCTTGCATTTTTGGGTCCGTCGTATTATAATTACTTTTGCCGAAATGCAATGCGCTACTAGCTCAGCTGGTTAGAGCACCTGACTCTTAATCAGGGTGTCCCCGGTTCGAACCCGGGGTGGCGTATTAGAAAAACCGCTTATTTACTAGAAAAGGTAGATAGGCGGTTTTCTTTTTGTGCTCTTTTAGTTGTAGTTAGTTTCGATTGGTTGTCGTCATTACGACGTCAAAAGGGCGACATTGCCTTAACTATAAATGTTATTACTTATTAACACAAGTTAAGTTCTATAATTGTAAATATCATACACTGACGTTGGAGCGTTTCTTAATTTAACTGAATAATAATTAACTATCAGTTTTTTTGAATGTCGAAATATGATATAATAAAGTCTTAGGTGGTGAAGTATGAGCAAAAAAGAAGCAAAAACAATTCTAAAGTCTTGGGCTAAGAAGACTATAGACAGTATTCAGAGAGACAATAATCATGAATTATTAGAGTACAAACTTTTTGTGATTGTATCTTATGCGACTATTAGCATTAACTACATCGAGAAGAGAAGGCGTATAGAATCATTTCAGGAACTACAAAAACTATGCAGCTGGAAGGTTCTTAACAGGAGTTATCAAAGAATATTCAATAAAAGTGGAAGTCTTATTAATTTGAATGAAGTTTTTTGTTATGAGACAATTCATTTCATAAATGAGTTTATTGAAGGATATGGTGAGTATCTGGAAAACTCATTGGCATGGTTATATCAGTATTTTAACATAAACAGAACCGACAATAGAATTAAAGATACTCAGTTTTTTACTGACGCTTATATGGTGGATTATTTAGTTAAAGAATCTTTTTCAAACCTAAAAGAAAGAAGTACATTCGAGATGAAGATAATAGACCCTGCATGCGGGGGAGGAAATTTCATAGTTTCAATAATTGATAATATTTACTATCAAAAGTGCTTTAATAATAAGGAATTCATTTCTTTTGTTTGTAACAATTTGTATGCATATGATATTGATAAGGTACTTAGTTATATTTGTTACCTAAATGTATTGATAAAACTGTTCGAATTGAAGCTATTGAAAATAGATGGTATTGATGAATTGGACTTTAATATCTATTATGAATCAAATAATAAATTGGGATCATTATTAGTAGACGGTTCAAGCAATCAAATTACTAAGGTTTGTAATGGAAAAATGA
>CAZJIO010000043.1:14571-26511 GCA_964546035.1 uncultured Eubacteriales bacterium
ACGAATCCTCCATTTAAAGGTAAAAGAGATTTGGATGATGAAATACGAAATTATCTTAAGTTGTACTATTCCAAAAGTAAAGGCGACCTTTGTTATGCTTTTTTATTAAGAGCAAATAGTTTGCTAAAAGAAGATGGTGTTGCAGCATATGTTACGCAAAATGGTTGGATGTATTTAAATTCATATTCTGACTTGAGAAAGGAAATGCTAGAAACAGTTGATTTCAAAGGTATTGTTGATTTAGGAGCTAATTCATTTTTAGACTTAAATGGTGAGAAAACTAATGTTGCTATGGTCATCTTTAGAAAGATGCGTGTAAATGGAAGTAAAAATATTAATATCTTTGATTTGAGAAAACTTCACTATAACAATAAGGTTTCTGCTCTTGAGTCGGAATGTAGTTGTGATTACCTCTACCAACTTGATCATAAAGCTTTAATAGATACCAAACTTCATAAATTTAATTATATTTTAAGTGGTGAGTTGAAAACAGCTCTTACAAAATACCAACCATATAGTGATTTTGGAAAAGCAATGCAAGGAACTTCTACTGGTGACAGTAAGAAGTATGTGCGATTTCAATGGGAAATAGAAGATAAAGATTGGGTTTTGGTTAGTAAAGGAGGAGGTTATTCAAAATGGAATGGGCTAAATATCTACAAAGTGCACTGGGGAAGTCAAGGAGAAATCATTAAGAGTAATCCTAAATCCGTTATTAGGAATGCAGACTACTTTTCTGAAACAGAGTTAGTCTATTCTGATACTGGAACTTCAGGTTTATCTGTAAGGTTACTAAAAGAAGGCAATATTTTTATAGCGTCTGGTCCTGGAATCAGGGTAATTCAAGGTGATAAATATTGTCATTTAGCATTTCTGAATTCTAGGATAGCATCTTACTATATGAAAACTTTATCTCCAAAATTGACAATCGCTGCTGGATATATTGGACAAATTCCAGTTCCAAAAACAGTATTTTGGAATAAAGAATTATCTGAATATGCTAAAATGTGTTCAGATTTAAAGGATAGGTTTAATTCAAAACGTGTAATCAATTATGAATTTAGACATGTAGATTATTTTATATATGATTCAATCTTTAGATTTGCAGAAGAAGATTTTATTGATGATTTAACAATTGAGCTTGAAAGATTAGAATATGAATTTAAAATCAATAAAATTATAGAAGTTGAGTATGATCTAGGGATTGACCATGCATCTATCGATGTGACAGTCGGCAGATTGACTTACACAATTGACGATAACGAAATAGAAATATTGCATGAAGAGGTCGACATGATTCTAAAGAATAAACTTGATAATAATGCAACATTGAAAATAACACAAGTAAGAAAAGGAACACTGGGAGTAGAAGGTGTTCTGGAGTTCTTCGCTGTTCAGGCTGGTTATTCACCAGCTAAAATGTACAACTTTATTGTTAATAACATAAAGAAATATCGTATGACTATAGAATTGTATGTTAAGAACACTTTACACAAACTCTCATTGATGGAAATTGGATATGGGTCTAATAACTTGAAAATATCAAATGATAAAAAAATGATGATTTTTACAGAGATGGAGAGAGAAGGATTTAATTTACATAAGTGGGATGAATCAGAGAATTATAAGTGGCACAATCAAGCGTTTAAAATGAGACCTTTAGAAAAGTATGAGGTGATGAAAATTGAAAGGAATAATGCACGTGTTACTTGATGTTCATATGTGTATTGTGGGATGTGTCAGTGAACAGGAACCACAAAAAGCAAGAAGGGAGTTTGTTTTGACAAACTTCCTTATGTTTGAATACTTAATATTTCGAAGATTACTTGAAACGAATACCTTAAGGAATATTAATAGTAAGCTAGGACTTGATGATGTCCTAAAAGTGCTTTATAAATACAAACAAATTGATGAGTATGAGCATGAAGTATTAGTCGACCACTATAATGAACATAAAAAAGCTTTAGAATCAATTACATCTGAAATGGCTATTCATGAAAATATAGATTTATACGAAATATATGAAGAAATCCTTGAGATCGACTTAAAGGTGGTAGATGGATTATTCCAAACCGTTGTGGATAATAAATCGAGAGATAGATCAGGAGCGTATTATACATCACATAAGCTTGCAAATATGCTAACTAAAGCCGCGGTTGATAAGTACATACATAATAAACTAGGAACGGAGGAATCAATAGAGAAATTATGCAAGAGTAATGCTAGTGAATTAGACGTGATAATTAGTAATATAAAAATTATCGATATGTCTTGCGGTACGGGTCATTTTATTATGGCTGCATATAATTACTTAATAAATATAAGTAAGATTTCTGAGATAGATGTTATTAAAAGACTATATGGGATGGACATTGACTTAATAGCATTAAAAATAATTATTTCAGAATTAGTTATAAAGGCAAAGAAAATAGAAGTATTTGGAGTAGTTAATGACAATTTCTTTTTTGGAAATTCTTTAATTGATGAAGCTGCCGATAAAAGTACAAAACTAAAATACTACTTAGATAACATTATCTATGCCAGATCATTTGGAAGCAATCAAGCTAAAATGCTAGGATATTTTGATATTGTAATAGGTAACCCACCTTGGGAAAAAGTTCGCTTCGAAGATGAAAACTTCTTTTCATCATATGCACCACACATTTCATTATTGAGTAAAAAGAATGAAAGAGCTAAGGAGATATCACAACTTAATGAACTGAATAGAGGATTAGATTCTTATTACCGTGAATTCAACACAAACATGAATATTATAAAAGAGGAAATAAAAAGCAATCCAATTTATAGCCATTCATCAAAAGGCGAACTTAATACCTATGCATTATTTACAGAGCTTGGGTTTAGGTTTTTAAAGGAGGATGGAGAATTATGCCTAATTCTCAAAAGCTCCATTATAACCTCTGTTGCTAATCAGAGCCTATTCAACTTCTTAGTTGATGGAAGACATATAGATTCGATTTTTGAATTCAATAATTCAAAAAAAATATTTCCAATTGATTCAAGAGAGAGATTCGCTGTTCTTTATTGCAGTAAGATAAGTAAGGGTAAATTTGAACTTAAGATGAACATGTCGGATTTAGACAGTATGTTTCACAGTGAAGGCAAAATGATGATTGATAAGGATTTGTTAGAAAAGATAAATCCAGTTACAAAAATGATGCCAAATATCACATCCAAGAAAATTCTAGAATCGCTTATTAAATTTCACAACACTTTTGCATGTTTTGGTGAAGAGTATAGTAATGTGAAGTACGGGAGACTTGTACACTTTACTAATCATGCTGACTACATAATTCGAGAGCATGAAGAGGGATTTATACCAATCTATGAGGGAAAGTTTATTGAAGTTTATGATAATAAGTTTTCTACGTTCAGTGATATGAGTAATGCTGATAAATACAAAGCGAAAGCTTCAGCAAGGATGACGTGTGAAGAGGAAAAAAAAGATGTAATGATGATTTCTGAGTCAAGATTTTTTATTGAAAAGAGTAAATGGGGGGAAATCAGCAAAAATTATCAAGCGGAATATAGTTTGTATTGGAGGAGTTTAACATCAAGTACTAACAGAAGAACAACCTTAGCTACAATCTTACCACATATACCTACTAGTCAATCAATTCAACTTTTACAAAACGGCGAAGATCATGAAGGCCTACTGCTTATTTTATCTTTGTTTAATTCCGTGATTTTTGATTATCTTGTAAAAAATAAACTTAGCGGAATTGATTTGACACAAACAGTTATAAAGCAGATTCCAGTTCCAACTAGAAGCAAATTTGATCGTGTAATTCAATTTAAAGGAAAAAACGCAACCATCAAGGAACATGTTTTTGCTCGCATAAAAAAATTATATAATAATGATATACGTCTAAAAGATTTATGGGCTGGAATAACCATGGAGCATGGGTGGTATCATGAGCTTGATAATTCGAGGATAAAAAATATTATTGAGCTAGATAAACTAATAGCGGTTGTTTATGATGTCGATAAGGAAGAGTTGCTTGATATTGTTAGCTATTTTCCGAAATTTTATGATCTCGATAGTATTACATATTTAGAGAAAATAAATGAGCCAGACTAAGTCAGGCTCATTTATTTTCATTTTAGCATCCCATAAGATTTTGAGTTAACGTTTATTCCATTCGTTGCATAAAAAAGGCTGGAGTTTTTTAAATAACCAAGTTCATCTGGAGAAACAACTTCAAGAATATAGTATGCTGTATGAATTTTCTTGAATATTAGAATGTTATCCACAAAATCATTTGTGCCATATTCTGACAATGCCGCACTGTCAGTAGAACTTTCTCCTTTGAGCTGGATTCGCCAAGAACCATTGTTAGGAGCGTATTTTATCGTACTAGGATAATAGCTGTTTCCTTGATAAGAAATGGTGATATTTTTTTCATAATCATGTTGTTCGGGATCTACGTCGAAGAAGGTAACGCTACCCTTTGTTTTATCGGTACCAACAATGTTATAAAAAGTCTTTGAAGCATTTCCCCCGCGAAGTTTTCCGCTTGATGATAAATCAAGGATATTCCTTGAACCACCAGTACTCTTCCGCATCTCAAACCAAAAGAGGCTATCAATAGTTGGATTTGGAACATATTCAGCAACAATTTCATCGTGTGATGTATGACCTGTTTCAGTTTTGATATGTTCTTTGGTACGAGGTAATTTAATTCTTTCTCTCCCAAACAGTGATCCACTGGTAGTACGATTTTGATTTGATAAGGAAAGATGTGTGGCAGCATTGCTTTCCTTTTCTTTCAAAATATATCCTTTATCATGCATTGAATCGAGCTGAGAAATTGACATAATCTTCAAAGACAAAGGATATTCATCACTTGAGTATTCCTGTAGCATTCCTAATGTTGTTCTATATATTTCTGAGTGTGACTTATCTTGCATATCAAGTTCGGAAATAGTACAAGATTCGTAATTTAGAAACATTCCACCTGCGGTTAAATTATTTGAACCAATAGTCAACCATACCCTATTGGTTAAGTTAGTATTATCACTTAACATATAGATTTTGTGGTGAAAAGTGCGACTATAGTCTTCGTTATGAATTATAAATAACTCATCAGCGACTTCAAATAGTTCGCATAATGCTTCATAGGTTGTATTGTGTTGGTCTATACCTACAAATGCACGAATATACCCACCATTTTTTTTGAAGTGTAGCATTGCTTCTTTCATCCTCATTACACCACTCATTTTCGCGTATGCAGTGACAAAATCAAATTTTTTGTAGTCGCTGCTAGTTAAAACGTTATTTAGAATAGTGCCAAACTGACCATTTAATGGTTGGTGTATTACTGAAATTGAACTAGAAGTATTTTTCAAAAAAAGATGATATGGCTCAATACCTAACGCCTCAGCTATCCTACTTACGTTACCAATAGAAATATTCCTATCACCGCGTTCGACAGAACTGATATATGTTCTGTGTAATCCGCTCATTGTTGCTAATTCATCCTGACTCAGACCTTTTTCGGTTCGATACTTTTGAACATTTTGTGCAAAAACTTTCATTGCTTCATCCATAATTAATCCTCCTTGTGTGTTCATCAAATATTAATTTTTTGTAGACAATACGTATTACTAAGTACATAATACAACGTGATTATATTTTTGTCAACACCTAATTATACAGAATATAAAAAAAAGAATACAATAAGTAACAAAAGATGCGTATTGTAGTAACAATTACAAGTATGAGATGCGCGATAGTAGAACTTTCGATCTTGAATGATCTGTTAATTTGTATTTGTAATAGAGGTATAGATTTATTAATAATGTAGCTTAATTATGAAAACGCAATAGAATAATACGAGTATGCCTGATTGTACTAAATGCTATTTTCTATGTGTTGTCAATAAACAAAACTAATGACGCCTTTCATGAAGACTCCGCTAAAGGCGCGTTTAGTGTATTGTTTCTTATGAAATAGTAGAAGGTGTATCAAGCTCAAGTTGCTTGCTACACCTTTTTAATTTGCGAAGTAGAGCAATCTATAAATAAGAGAACCAATCACGAAAGACGCCTTTTGTGCGTTGTTGGTTGTTGAAAGAGAGTGAAGAGTATATATGGCTAAAGCTGTTTCTTTATCCTCTAATATTTCATACATATGATCGTATATTAAGGGAACAACTCGGTAAGAGGTCTTTTGTGGTGTTCAAAGACGAAGAATGTGAAAGGGGTATATCAAGATAAAACGATTGATATACCCTTATTACATATCAAGAGAAAACTAATGTGTGTAGTTTCAAATGGCAAAGTTCATTTATTATGAGTCACGTCATCCAGAGAGTGTTATTAGGTATTTTTAGAAGAACCGCATAGAAATAGCACATTGAATCTGAGGGGAGTTTTGTCATAAAGGATTAGCCAAGAAGTTTGCGTAGTGATAAAAATTGTAGTATTTGTTCGATAGCTATTGATTTATAGTAGCTTTCTATAGAGGGGATCACCTACGTTTTCTGGCGAAAAATGACTACAATTAATAACGTGAGTATATTCGACCCTAGGGTGGTTTTTGATTATTCCTTGGTTACTATCGTAAGATAGGTAAACAATCTTATCAAGTGCTTTTGTCCATCCTGTTAAAAGATCAATCGCTATGCCAACCGCAGTAGATGCAAGAACTCCATTCGCCCATACCACTTGTGGTCGAGGGCCAGCAACTCCGTATTGAGCATGTTCTTTTGAAAGATTCCTTTCGTTAAGGAAATTTAAGCATGTAAGGCATGGACCCCCTGGCATTGACAAAATAACTTGTCCACTCATAACAGGTGGCTGACCAATTGCAGGATGAACATCAACTCCTATGTCAAGTAATGGTATGAGATATCTCCGTGCACATGTTTCTAATTCACGCCTTTCACCAAAACCATCAAGGCAACCAAAAATGATATCACATTTACGTAGCGGGTGTGGATGATTTTGCCAGCGCATCTTGTAAGACTGTATTTTTGCATCAGGATGAAGACCATATATGAGACGTTCTGATACATCTACTTTAGGAGTTGATAATTCTGCATCTTTACAAGTTGATCCAATTAATCTATTTAGGTTTGAGTTAGACACGCTATCCCCATCATAAAGAACATAATTTTTGAATCCTATATGTGCAAGTTGTTGAACAATATGTGAACCACCTCCGCCAAGTCCAACTATCCCAACAATACAGTTTTCAAATATAAATTCAGCATTAGGCCCAAGAAAGGACTGACGACTATATCTATCATCTTCCAATGCTAACACCTCCTGTAAGTTTCCATAGGATATCCTACGATTGTAATTTTATCAACGTACATCGGATTTTCTGATTTTGGCAACCAAACCAATGCTAACATACTATTTTTACTTAATAAAAGCGCACCATTCGGAGCATTTGGACTAATAGATTGAAAAGAATTTATTAGCGCTGGAAGATTGCATAAATCAGTTTTGCTAAATGCTGGATGTCCAAGATGGTTATGCATGTGTACATGCAAAACACCCTCTCCATTTTCTAATAATCTTTGCATGACATTTCTAATTGCAGTAGAATTGATTTTAGCACCAACATTCCTATCCTGTATATAATTATCATCCTGTACAGGAGAATATGCAGTTGCCAAAGCCTGTTCAATTTTATTTTCTGAAATGTCTTTCCTTATATAAAGAAATCCAACCCTTTCTAAAGCGTACTTGTGTGGACGTTTTAAATCAGTGGCAATATTGTCAAAAACTGTTTTTGGAATTTTAAGTTGAAACATCATGATAGCCCCCTAATGTGTATAGCAATCATCTGAGCAAGTCGAAGATTATCCTGTACTTGCCACGAGAATGCATGCCAATTTCTTTCAAGCAATCTAAGTCCAGTTGAGTTCCAATTTAAATTCTTTGATGTTTGGATTGCCTCAGAAAAGTATAATCTAGAGTTGTAACCATCTCGTTTTGTAGGGCAAAGTAATACATCTGATCTTTGTGGGGCGCAACTGTCGGGGAGCTTGAAATTTGGTATGTAGAAGAAGGTAACCCCTCCTTCCTCACACATACTGACTTCTGGAAACATGAACTTTAATTCATCAATTTGTTCAGAATCGAATGTCATAGTAAGCACCCCCCTTAGGAAGAACTGGAGTCTTTAGGGTGACTAACGAATATTTCATCGCCCTTTATAGTAAGACTTCCGTCATCCGTTAATAGTACAAGGGTTCCGTTTTCTACTTGTTCTAGGTCATATGCCAGAGGAATATTACTTGCTAATTTAATTTCAGAAATTGTCTTGTGTCCTCTAGTTATTGATATTGTTTTACCATCAACAACGATGCTGACTTTATTGCCGTGTTCTTTGTCGTGATCTTTTTTGTGTTCTTGCTCATGATCCATAATAAAACCCTCCATAAACTTAAGATGATTAATTGTTAATTATAACTATAACAGATGTTAATAGATGTGTCAATAACAAAAGATATAATAATAAATAACAATCGTTATAAAAGTTGATTTTTTCTATATCATATGTTATAATTGATCATTCAAAACCGTTATAAAGGAGTGTTGTAATATGTCAGTTTCGGAAAGAATTTTAAAAAGAAGAGAAGAACTTGCATTAACCCAGACTGAATTAGCGAAAAGAGCAGGACTTAAGCCACCAGCAATCAGTCAATATGAATCTGGTTCAAGAAGTCCATCATATGAGGCTTTGATAAAGTTATCAAACGCTTTAGGTGTCACTTCCGACTACTTGATCTCGGGTGGAGCAATTAAGTCAGACCTTATTAATGAAAAAACTGCAAAAATTCTTTTCAATGTTATACAGGATATGTCGATTGAGAATAGAGAGAAACTATTGCAATATGCCGCTTTCTTAACTAACAATTATTTGGTGGATTTTGGTGTGCCAACTCTTAATGGGTATACTGAATACGCTGATTATGTTTATAAAAATTTTAGTAATTGTGAATTACCAGTTAATGTGATTGAAATTGCAGCAAAGATGGGTATTTCAGTTTATAAAGATAACTTACAAGGTGATTATGAGGGTCTTTTAATCAAGAATAATGGGAAGTGTTTTGTAGTTCTTGATGAGAGCATTGACTATGAACGTAGAATAAAGTTTACTATTGCAACACTCATTGGACATGCAGTTATGCCTTGGCACTTAAAATCAAATTACTATATTCGAAAAAAAGGAACGTCTATGTTGCATACAAGTGATTCTCACGAAATTGAGGCTCAGAAATTTGCAGCATACTTGATAATGCCACAGATTCATTTTATGAAAGATTTTAATAGAGAAAGAATGGGTATAGAAGAAATTAAAGAAGTGGCTGAAAAAAGGTACGATATTTCTGTCACAGCATTTCTCAATCAAATGGTAGATTTTCATGGAGAAAAGTATGCAGTGATTCAATCTAAAGCTCATGAAATAATTAAAACATATCAAGGCAAAAGAGCAATAGTCCAAAAAATAAATGTAAAGAGTGTCGCATATTCTTTTTATAAAGATTCTACGCCTAAACAAGAAGAGATAAGAAATGCAAGTGTTCCAGCTTCATATTGGTTTTTGGATGCGGATACAAGTGAAACTGTCTTTGAGAGCTCAATATACAATCCAAAGTATGATAGTACACTGACGCTCCTTACATTCTCAAGTAAATAAAGGTCAAGAAATAGTATGCAAATAATAGATTTTGTTTGATAGCTACGAAGGAAAAAATCTCGATAGATATTTGGTGTTCTGTGGAGCCAGGATTGCCAAAAGGAGGAATTGATTCAATCAATTACTATTTTAAATCATAACAATTGAAGAGGAGTTTACTCTATGAACCCAAGATTTTTAACGAAATCCCGCTTTAAATTGGCATTAGGTTGTCCTGCCAAACTTTATTATACTGGAAAAAAAGAGTATGCCAATCAAAGTATTGATGACCCTTTTATGTTGGCATTAGCAGATGGAGGGTTTCAAGTAGGTGAACTCGCTAAGTGTTATTATCCTGGTGGACATGACATTAATACTCTAGATTATCAAGATGCTCTTTTACAAACAAATGAATTGCTAGAGCTAGAAAACGTTATTATTTACGAAGCTGCGATACGATACGGAAATTTTTTTATTCGAGCTGATATTTTGGTCAAAGAAAAGAACAGCATTAAGTTGATAGAGGTTAAAGCGAAATCCTTTGATCCTTCAGCTGATGTTTTTGCAAATTCAGAAGGGAGTATTTTAGCAAACTGGAAGCCATATTTGTATGATATTGCATTCCAGAAATATGTGCTCAATCATTCGTTCCCTCAATATTTTGTAACAGCTTTCCTTATGATGGCAAATAAAATAGCAGTATGCCCTACAGATGGACTAAATCAGAAATTCAAATTTGTAAAAGATAGTAAAAGAAGAAAAAGAATAGCTGTATCTGAAAATCTTACTGAGGAGGACTTATCAAATCCAATACTTGCAAAAATAAATGTAGACATATATTGCAATGAAATTTATGGTGAAGAAATTGAATTGAATAATCAACTTAGAAGCTTTACGGATTACGCTGATTTTTTATCACGTCAGTATTTCGATGATAAGAAAATTTGTTCCCCTATTTCGACTGCATGTGCAACATGCGAATTTAGAACCACTAAAGAGGACTCATTCATTGGACTGAAAAGTGGTTTTGAGGAATGTTGGAAAGAACAACTACAGTGGACAAAAAAAGATTTTGAAGAGCAAACTGTTCTAGAGATATGGAATTATAGAAAGAAGAATCAACTTATTAATGAAGGAAGGATAAAGTTAATAGACGTCACTAAAGATGATTTTAACCTTAAGACTAGTAATAAGTTATGTATTTCAACGGGTGAAAGACAGTGGCTTCAAGTTGAAAAGGTACAAAAAAATGATTCAAGTAGTTGGGTTGATTACGATAAGCTAAAAAACGAGTTGAATTCATGGCGATTTCCTTTACACTTTATTGACTTTGAAACCGCGATGGTAGCTATTCCATTCAATAAAGGTCGACATCCTTATGAAGGCATTGCATTTCAGTTTTCACATCATGTTGTGTACGAAAATGGAGATGTTGAACATTATGGTCAATATTTAAACGCCACTGTGGGTGCTTTTCCAAATTACGACTTTATTAGAAATCTTAAACTTAACTTAGAGCAAGACATAGGTAGTATATTCAGATATGCAGCACATGAGAATACGTTCTTGAATTTAATTTACAGACAGCTTATAGAGGACCAAAATGAAATTCCTGATAGAGAAGAACTATGCAATTTTATTAAGTCGATAACTCAATCAGTAAATGGAAGTAAGGAAGAATGGGCTGGAAATCGAAATATGATTGATATGTGTGAACTTGTAAAGAGGCATTATTATGATCCTGCTATGAAGGGATCTAATTCGATTAAAAAAGTATTGCCAGCAATTCTAAACAGTTCAATGTTTTTGAAGGAAAAGTATTCACAAGCAATTTATGGTGCTGCTCAAGGTGTCAAAAGTTTAAATTTTAAAAATTGGATATGGGTTAAGTTTAATGAGGGTATGGTTATTGACCCGTATAAATTATTACCAAAGATGTTTCAAGATGTCTCTGAAAAGAATTTTGAAATTTTAAGTGATAGTGATGAGTTAAAAGATGGTGGAGCAGCACTAACAGCTTATGCAAGAATGCAATTTGAAGAAATGTCTGAATATGAACGTTCAGAAATCGAAAAAGGTTTACTGCAATACTGTGAACTAGATACAATGGCTATGGTAATGATTTATGAGGGATGGAAAGATATGTGTAAATGAATGAAGTTAAAGACTTCACAAAAGCATCGTTTTCGTGAAGACGACTCTGCTATTTTATGTTTAATATGTTGATATCTAATGTGAAGAATGCCATATGCATCGGATGAATTATAATATAGTAAAAACAG
>CAZJIO010000043.1:26548-30040 GCA_964546035.1 uncultured Eubacteriales bacterium
ATCAAAAATACCGTAAGCTGTTAAAGCTTACGGTATTTTTATTCAAAGTACAATTATGATAATATGTATTATTAGTTCTATCACTTACAACACCCGAGGGTGTCGTTCTTGCCAAAACTCTAGGTTAAGAAAATTTTTATAACTACTAGAATAATTATTGGCATTTCTACGAGAATCAAGATTCTTATAGAAATTGTGAGTTTAATACATTTCATAATTGTACCTCCCTTTAGAGGTCTATGTAGCACCATATGCTTAACGGGTTAATAATACGACAACTTTGAATGAAAACAGTAGAAATAATTGGTAAATATATAATCATATTGCCGTAACTATTTAATCAGCATATGAGATGCCTTGGGTGTGTTGGAGGATCATTGCAAGAGGGTTGTGGAATAAAGCGAAAATTATCCTTATAAAAAGTTAAATGGATATATTTTCCCGTGTAGATGGGTTTTTAAGTCTGAAAAATACAGGTCAGCATTATTTCTCCACAATTAACTTTTATACAAGGACTTATAATATGTTAAATTATCATATCATATAAACTTTAGGTGATATGCTTTGCATATGTTAGAAATTACTGAGAGAATATGTTGTTTTGTATACTTAAATGCTATAAAATGGTATATAAAAGTGGTCAATAACAAGTAGAGGAGAAATTTATGGGGAAACTTAGTGATTTGTTCGGTGATATAGCTTATTCAATAAAATTTGAGGTTGATAACTCAAAATTAAACAGTATTAATAGTGGAAACTCATGGAGCAAAAAGTTATCTGATCCAATGATGAGAGACGGGGCAGATTATCCAGAAGTTGATAGACAAGCAAGACATGATATTGAAAAAAGAGCTCATGAGATTAACCCGATCTTTGGAAAAACAGTTGGTAAAATTAATAATATAATCGACACTGTTGACAATGCTACTGACAGTATTAATCCAATAAAGCAAGTTTTTAGAGCATTTTGGCCAGGAGCTGGAGAGATTGATATAAGTCTTGCTGATCACTTATATGTCCAGCGACCACAGTTTACTCACCATGGATTATATATTGGAAGTGGACAGGTCATTCATTATACGGGAGGGTTTGAGTCAGGTGGTGGTGCAATTAGAACGGATAGCTTAGAGACTTTTGCAAATGGCTTTCAAATAATGGCGAAGGGAAAAGATGAAAGTCCAATAAAATTTAGTCAGAACGAAGCTATAAGCAGAGCATATACAAGATTAGGTGAATCTGAGTACAATATTGTTACAAATAATTGTGAGCATTTTGTAAGGTGGTGTAGATATGGTGTTAATTATTGATAATAAAGTATCTAGATTTGAGATGAATATAGATAGGAGGTTATAAAATGTCCACAATACATTACTTTCCTAGATATTCCCAAAAAGAGAATATGGTTACTAATAATACTATGTTACTCTTCAAAAGGTTATATAATAATAGTACGGAGAAGTTTAATAGATTTTTGAACACACTTCTTGAACGCTCAGGGATTGAACTTGATATGACAGTTAAGTTTGGGCAACAGGAGAGGGGCAATGCAAGCGTGCCAGATGCTTATATACATCAAGAAACATTCAAAATAGTTATAGAAACAAAGCTTTATGGTCAGCAAAATGTAACTCAGATCAACAGTCACTATACCGAATTTGAGGATGAGCCTAACCAAATATTTCTGTGGATAAACACTGAAAGTATTAAAATGGATTATCGGATAAAAATTGTGGATGAGCTGAACGAGATAAATGCAGATCGTAAATTCAATATTGTGTTTGCTTCAACCACATTTAAAGAAATTTGTGAATTTTTTAATGATGTTTTGAATGAGTATGACTTTGAAATGAAGGACATGATTCAAGACTTCGAATTGTTTTGTTCTGATTCTAAATTGATTGATAACTTTGATAGTAAAGTCAGATTTGTAGGAACTGGAACAACTTTTACACAAAACATAACATATAATATTTACTACGATCCAAGCTCAAATGGATATCAGAATCATAAATATATTGGGTTATATACAAATAAAGCAATTAGAGGGATTGGTGAAATCATTTGTAGCGTTGACATAGATTATGACGAAGTAAAAGATGTTTTGACTGTAATTTCCACACAAATTGGATCATTAACACAACAACAAGAAGAAACAATTATCAATGTAATAAATGAAGCGCATAAAAAATTTGGGTACAATATCTCTAGCAAACATAGGTTTTTCTTCGTAGATAAATTCATTGAAACAAATTTTATAAAGACCTCAAAAAATGGAATGATGGGGAAACGTTATTTTGACATTGCAAATGTAACAGGATTTGACAAAAACATGACTACTGAAGAGATTGCTAAACTACTGAAAGACAAAACATGGAACTAAGATGTGTTGTTAATGCAGATCTAAAAGTACAAAAACTACTAGTAATGAATTTGAGGCGGAGGGCCTGTAGATTGTTATAAAAATAGGGAGGAGTAATATGGGTAAAAATAGAATATATCCTTTATCTGGTAGGGGACATGAGATAAGTTATGAAAAAACATCAACGGGGTATTATGTTGAGTGGGCAAGCTTACAATTCAATTTGAAAACCGAATTGTATAAATTGATAATTAATAACTTTTTTAAGGACGAGAACAATTGGTACACCTTAGGTGCATCTGCGACAGAACCTATAAAAGGTGGCTTTGGTGAATATCTTGCAAATGTCAGTGCTTTTACACCTAGACATGCATCTGCAATTGCATCAATTATGGTCAATGAAAGAGATATTGAGTATAAGGGTAACAAACCAATTATGTTGAGGAAATTATAAATAGAAAATAAAAGACGGGGTGAACTGTTTGGATATTATTGCGTTTGTTAAAGGTGAGTATGAGAAAGTAAAGGGAAATGGAATTTTTAATAAGTTACTGGTGCCAATTATTGGTGGGGTTTTGCTGTTCTTAGTTATGATTGTTGGAAAAGCTTTTTTGAATGGTATGTATTTAGGCCCAATATTGTCTAAATATAGCGTCTTTGACATAATTGTATCTAATATTCTTGAGTTTGATTATCGGGTTGAAGTTTTAGTTGGAGTTTTAATTATCTTGATTTCAATAGTTGAGGCTTTTATAGTGGGTTTGTATTTAAGGAAAAAGTGGGGACAGCTTATTTTAGTTGTTTTTATATGCTCTTATTTCATAATTATCGCACTTAGTCAGGGACTTGGTTTTGATAATTATTGGATCATTTTGCAGAACATACTGACAATACATATTGCTATTTTCATTGTTATTGAGTATTTCAAACTAATTGTAACCTCTAAAAGCTGGATTAATCTTATCAAAGGTATTTTTTTTACCTTCTCCTTTTATATACTGATCGTTCAACAGTTTAATCTTGCTGTATCTATTGGTTTAGGCTCATTTATTGGTTTTCTTATGGTGTTTATAATACTGCTACTAGTTAAAATTTTTGAATATAGTGATAAAATAAAAAGACCTAAACTTTCA
>CAZJIO010000043.1:30063-30296 GCA_964546035.1 uncultured Eubacteriales bacterium
CTTTCATTTTTATTAAACAATATGCCGCTTATACTAATAATTATATGGTCCATAGGATCGTTTGTTGAAAATAATGTGAACATTATGAGTTTTTCGATCTTTATCATCGTAATAACAATCACCTCTAAAGGATGTGTGAAAATATTTGAAAAAGTAAATAAGAAAAAAGAAAAATTTGTAATGAATAAAAATGATAGTCTGCTAATCCTTGGAACAATATTTATTCTATCTAT
>CAZJIO010000044.1:0-2410 GCA_964546035.1 uncultured Eubacteriales bacterium
AATACCCGTCTTTATCGAGCATAATCTGATGCATTTTAAATCGGATAAATTCATGAGATTACACCTCCTAACAATTTTAGCGTTAATTTATATTTCTTCTACTTTGATCAAGTGAGCTATGCTTCTAACCATCCCTCTCATTGCAGGGTTATCTTGTTGTTCAACTGTTTTATTAAGCTTACCTAAGCCTAGAGCTTCTGCAGTTTTCTTATGTTTAGGAATGGAGCCAATGGTTGACTTAACAAGTGTTATTTTTAATTTATTTGCCATTTTAGTTCCCTCCTAACCTATGATTTCTTCTACAGATTTTCCACGAAGTTTAGCAACGGATTCTGGTGTTTTAAGTTCTTGTAAACCATTAATAGTTGCAGCTACGACGTTACTTTTATTATTAGAGCCTAATGATTTAGTTCTGATATTTTTGATACCAGCAAGTTCGAGCACAGCACGAACTGGTCCACCAGCGATTACGCCCGTACCTTCTGGAGCTCTTTTAAGAAGTACTGAAGCACTTCCAAAGTTTCCAAGGTAGTCGTGTGGAATACTGCCATTTTCATCAATAGGTACTACAATTAATTTTTTCTTTGCATCTTCAATTCCTTTGCGAATAGCCTCTGGAATTTCAGTTGCTTTTCCCATTCCTGCTCCAACATGGCCATTTTCATCGCCAACAACAACTAAAGCTGCAAATCTGAAATTACGTCCACCTTTAACAACTTTAGTTACACGTTTAATGGTAACTACTTTTTCTTTAAGTTCCATTGAGCTTGGATCTATAACTGTACGTTTCATCGTTTTACCTCCTTGCTATAATTATATCTGTTCGATTTCGAAACTCTAATCATCATTAGAATATTAAGCCGTTTTCTCTTGCAGCATCTGCTAAAGCTTTTACTTTACCATGGTAGATATATCCGCCACGATCAAATACAACTGTATCAATACCTTTAGCAAGAGCCTTTTTAGCAATGGCAGCACCGATTGCTATAGCAGCTTCTACATCATTTGTTTTTTCTAGTGCTAAATCTTTATCACGTGTTGAAGCAGCAACTAAAGTTGCACCTTTAACATCATCAATGATTTGAGCATAGACATGGCTATTGCTTCTGAACACGCATAAACGTGGTCTTAGAGCAGTACCACTAATTTTATTTCTAAGTTTTCTGTGCTTTTCAACACGTACTTTTGATTTAATATCTTTACTTACCATTTGAATTTCACCTCTTTGCTTTGTAATCAATGTGTTTAAGTCATTAAAGACCAGGCTAAAATCATCTTAAACATTAATTTACTTCTTACCAGTTTTACCTTCTTTACGAATAATAACTTCGTCAGAATATTTGATACCTTTACCTTTGTAAGGCTCGGGTGGTCTCTTGAATCTGATTTCGGCGGCAAATTGACCAACCTTTTCTTTGCTGATTCCTTTTACGATGATAACGTTTTGTCCTTCTACTACAGACTCAATACCATCTGGATCAACCATTTCAACTGGATGGCTATAGCCTAAAGATAAAACAAGTTTTTTACCTTGTTTTTGAACTCTATAACCAACACCATTAATTTCCAATTTTCTTTCGAAGCCTTTTGTTACGCCCTCTACCATGTTGCTAACAAGTGTTCTTGTTAAACCATGTAATGATCTCAATTTCTTTAAATCATTGGGTCTTGTAACAACAATTTGGCCTTCTTCTTGTGCTACAGTTATTTCTTTTACAAGTTGTCTTTCTAATGTGCCTTTTGGACCTTTAACAGTGATGAAATTTTCATCAGTGATTTTAACATCAACTCCTGCTGGGATCGCAATCGGTAATCTACCAATTCTTGACATTTACTTCTTCCTCCTTATGGTTGTATTGAGACAGCTCAGGTTAACTCAGCTATCGTTTCACCTTGCATCGATTAGTTTATCAATGCATTCGTATTCAAACTACCAGATAAACGCGATTACTTCTCCACCAACATTGTTTTTTCTTGCTTCTTTGTCAGTAATGATACCTACGTTTGTAGAAATGATAGCTGTTCCAAGTCCACCTAAAACTTTAGGTAACTCATCTTTTCCAGCGTAAACTCTAAGACCAGGCTTAGAAATTTTCTTAATACCAGAAATAACTTTTTCACTTTTATCTTTGCCATATTTTAACTCAATACGAATTGTTTTAATATGCCCGTCTTCAATGGACTTAAATCCTTTGATGAAACCTTCTTTAGTTAATATATCAGCAATCGCAACCTTCATGATTGACGATGGCACATCAACGAAATCGTGTTTAGCAATATTCGCATTTCTTATTCTTGTTAACATATCTGCAATTGGATCACTCATTGTCATTTTTGTTGCCTCCTTCCTTAACTCTTTGATTACCAGCTAGCTTTTCTAACGCCAGGGATTTGTCCTTTATATGCAAGT
>CAZJIO010000044.1:2437-4748 GCA_964546035.1 uncultured Eubacteriales bacterium
GAAACAAATTCTACAAATTCCGTATTTTCTTAAAACAGCATGTGGTCTACCACAAATTTTACAACGTGTATACGCTTGTACTGGGTACTTAGGTGTACGTTGTTGTTTAACGATCATTGATGTTTTTGCCATCTAATTGCTTCCTCCTTACTTTTTGAAAGGCATTCCGAATAATGTTAACAGTTCACGAGCTTCTTCGTCTGTTTTAGCTGTTGTTACGATTATAACATCCATTCCTCTGATTTTATCGATTTTATCATATGCTATTTCTGGGAATATAACTTGTTCTTTTATACCCATAGCATAGTTGCCTCTACCATCAAATGAATTAGGATTAACGCCTCTAAAGTCACGAACACGTGGAAGGGCTAAGTTGATCAGACGATCTGCAAACTCATACATTCTTTTTCCGCGAAGTGTTACTTTAGTACCGATTGTCATGCCTTCTCTTAATTTAAAAGCAGCAACTGATTTTTTAGCTTTAAGCGCTAATGGTTTTTGACCTGAAATAATTGTCAAATCGCTGATTGCTGCATCCATAACTTTTGAGTTATCTTTTGCTTCGCCAACGCCCATATTAATAACGATTTTATTGATTTTAGGTACTTGCATAACATTTGTATAGTTAAATTTTTTCATCATAGCTTCTACAATTTCGTTGTTGTAAGTCTCTATTAATCTACTCATAATAAATGACCTCCTTCCTTGAATTAATTAATCACATCACCTGTTGATTTTGCTACTCTTTTACGAACTGTTTTCGTTTTTCCGTCTCGTTCTTCTGTTGTTACTTGGACACCTACGCGAGTAGGTTTGCCTTTGTGAAGATACATAACATTAGAAACGTCAATCATTGCTTCTTGATGAATAATTCCGCCTTGCTTGTTAGCAGCACTTGGCTTGGAATGTTTTGTTGCCATTGCAACGCCTTCAACAAGAACTTTTTTATTCTTAGTATCTACAGACATGACTTTACCTTGCTTACCTTTGTCTTTCCCAGTAAGTACAAGTACAGAGTCACCTGTTTTAATTTTCATATTTGCCATTGGTACACCTCCTTATAATACTTCTGGTGCTAAAGATAATATTTTCATGAACTTTTGCTCTCTTAATTCTCTTGCAACTGGGCCAAAGATACGAGTGCCTTTAGGTGTTTTATCTTCTTTTATAATAACTGCTGCGTTTTGATCAAATTTGATATAAGAACCATCTTTACGACGCATTCCTGAAACTGTTCTAACCACAACCGCTTTAACTACATCACCTTTTTTAACAACGCCACCTGGTGTTGCATCTTTAACGGTAGCAACAATGATATCGCCTACATTGGCATATCTTCTTGTTGAACCGCCTAAAACACGGATACAAAGTATTTCCTTTGCTCCTGTATTATCAGCTACTTTAAGTCTAGATTCTGATTGAATCATGCTTAATCCTCCTTTCAGCTCTGATCATTTGTTAAAATGACCAACCATTGAGAAATTTATGTCTCAACATTGAAAATTGTATTCAACATTGAAATTATTTTGCTTTTTCTAATACTTCTACAAGTCTCCATCTTTTATCTTTAGATAATGGTCTTGTTTCCATAACTTTTACTTTATCACCAATTTGGCACTCATTATTTTCATCATGAGCTTTCAATTTGTAAGTTCTCTTAACGATCTTGCTGTAACGTGGATGTTTAACACTTGTTTCAATTGCAACAACTATTGTTTTGTCCATCTTATCACTTACAACTTTACCCATACGAGTCTTTCTCATATTTCTTTCGTCCACAATTATTTCCTCCTTCCGGATTTACACTTAAATAACTATTTCGCAGCTTTACTTTGTTCAGTTATAATTGTTTGAATTCTAGCAATATTTTTACGAACTTCAGTAATTCTACCTGTATTTTCTAATTGGTTAGTAGCATTTTGAAATCTTAAGTTGAATAATTCTTTTTTAGCCGCCACTAAATCGCTTTGTAATTCCACAGCGGATTTATTTCTTAAGTCATCGTTAAATTTAGTTATTTTCACAATTATCACCGCCTTCTAAATCCTTACGAGAAACAATTTTGCACTTAACTGGCAATTTGTAAGTAGCTAAACGTAATGCTTCTCTTGCTACCGATTCTTCTACACCAGAAAGTTCAAATAAAACCCTACCTGGTTTAACTACTGCAACCCAATATTCTGGTGATCCTTTACCAGAACCCATTCTTGTTTCAGCTGGTTTAGCTGTAACAGGTTTGTCAGGGAATATTTTGATCCAAACTTTACCACCACGTTTGATATGACGAGTCATAGCAATACGAGCAGATTCG
>CAZJIO010000044.1:4864-7405 GCA_964546035.1 uncultured Eubacteriales bacterium
GAATTGTTTACGTCTCTTAACTCTGTTAGGCATTAACATTATATTTCTCCTCCTTTATTACCTTTAGTAGGAAGAATTTCGCCATGATATATCCATACTTTAACGCCAACCTTACCAAATGTTGTATTAGCTTCTGCAAATCCGTATTCGATATCTGCTCTAAGTGTTTGAAGTGGAATAGTGCCTTCGCTGTAAGTCTCAGTACGAGCCATTTCAGCACCACCTAAACGTCCGGAACAAGTAACTTTAATACCTTTAGATCCTGATTTCATCGCGCGTTGCATACTTTGTTTCATAGCTCTACGGAATGATACACGGTTTTCAAGTTGTGCTGCAATATTTTCAGCAACAAGTTGAGAACATTTTTCAGGTCTTTTGATTTCCATAATGTTAACAATAACTTTATGTGTAGTGTGCTTTTGGATAAAAACTCTTAATTCTTCAATTGATGCGCCGCCCTTACCAATAATGATACCTGGTTTAGCAGTATGAATGTTAATTTTAATGCGCTCTGATGCTCTTTCAATTTCGATATGTGAAATACCAGCAGCGAATAATTTTTTCTTAATGATTTTTCTGAGTTTATCGTCTTCGACTAAAAAATCAGAAAAGTTTTTTTCAGCATACCATCTAGAATCCCAGTCCTTGATGATACCGACCCTAAGGCCGTGTGGATTGACTTTTTGTCCCATGCCTAACCTCCTTATCTATTTTTTGTTTAAGATAATAGTAATGTGACTTGTTTTCTTTTCAATTCTATAGGCTCTACCTTGAGCTCTTGGACGAATTCTCTTAAGAGTAGGTCCTTTGTTAGCAAAAGCTTCATCAATATAGAGATCTTGAGAATTCATGCCACTATTATTTTCAGCATTAGCAAGTGCTGATTTCAATAATTTTTCTATAACTCTAGCGCCATTTCTTGGTGTATAAGCTAATATACCAAGTGCAGAAATAACGTCTTTACCTTTAATGGTATCGATTACAATTTTAGCTTTAGTAGGCGATACTCTTGCGTAAGATATTTTAGCTTTTGGTCTAAGATCCTTAACCGCATTTCTTTCTCTTTTTATCTGACTTCTGTGTCCTTTAGCCATCTAGATTGCCTCCTTTCGTTACACTGCAATACTAACGTAATTTTGATTTCTTTTCGTCTTTTCCATGACCTCTGTAAGTTCTTGTTAAAACGAATTCACCTAATTTATGTCCAACCATATCTTCTCCTACATAAACTGGAACATGCTTTCTTCCGTCATGAACGGCAATTGTATGTCCAACCATTTCAGGGAATATAGTGGATCTTCTTGACCAAGTCTTAATGACAGTTTTCGCTTCAGTAACATTAAGTGCTGCTACTTTCTTCAATAAACTTTCATCAGCAAAAGGTCCTTTTTTCAATGAACGAGCCATTTTAAACCTCCTTTTTCCAGTTCCATTGCCCACACATTAGTGGGGTGAGCTGAGCTCACTTTAACTGAAAACCTGTATATATTCTGTAACATGCGCCATAGTTGCATCCAAAACAGAAAACAACTATTTGTTAGCGCTACGTTTTCTAACGATATATTTGTTAGAATGTTTGTTTTTCTTTCTTGTTTTTAAGCCAAGAGCTGGTTTACCCCAAGGTGTCATAGGTCCTGGACGTCCGATTGGAGCCTTACCTTCACCACCACCATGTGGATGATCATTAGGATTCATTACAGATCCACGCACTGTTGGGCGAATACCCATGTGACGTTTACGTCCTGCACTACCAATGGTAATCAGTTCGTGATCAATGTTACCTACTTGACCTACTGTTGCTCTACACTTAATTGGCACCATTCTCATTTCGCCTGATGGTAATCTGAGTGTTGCGAATTTACCTTCTTTAGCCATTAACTGAGCTACATTACCAGCTGAACGAACCATTTGTCCGCCTTTTCCTGGTTGCAATTCAATATTGTGAACGAGTGTACCAACTGGAATGTTTTCTAGTGGTAGTGCGTTACCAATTTTGATTTCTGCTTCTGGGCCGTTCATTAAAGATGTTCCAACCTTTAATTTATATGGTGCTAAAATGTATGTTTTTTCACCATCTGAATAATGTAGTAATGCAATATTTGCTGTTCTGTTAGGATCATACTCAATTGCTGCTACTTTAGCAGGAACGTTATCTTTATTTCTTTTAAAATCGATGATTCTGTACTTAATTTTTGCTCCGCCACCGCGGTGTCTTACCGTAATTTTACCTTGATTGTTACGTCCAGAATGTTTCTTCAATGCTACTGTTAAGGATTTCTCAGGATCTCCCTTAGTAATTTCCTCAAAAGTAGATGATGTCATATGTCTTCTGGAAGGTGTATACGGGTTGTATTTTTTAATACCCATTTTTGCTACTCCTTTCAAAAACCTTACACGTTACCGTGTGTGTCTATTCGTACTTATTTGGATTACATACCTTCGAAGAATTCAATGTCCTTGCTCTCAGCTGTTAAAGCAACGATCGCTTTTTTAGTCTTAGCTGTTTTGCCTGCTGTTTGTCCTCTTCTTTTTAACTTACCA
>CAZJIO010000044.1:7415-13136 GCA_964546035.1 uncultured Eubacteriales bacterium
CTTTGTTCATAGTATTAACTGCTTTTACTTTCGTGCCTTTAAACATTTTTTCAACAGCTTCTTTTACTTGTACCTTAGTTGCATCTGGATGAACTAAGAAAGTATATTTCTTTTCAGACATTGAATTCATGCTTTTTTCAGTAATAACAGGTTTTAGTAGTACGTCATAGTATTTTAAATCTGCCATTATGCGTACACCTCCTCAATCGTTGCGACTGCGTCTTTAGTGACTATAAATGTATCGTATTTTAAGATATCGTATACATTTATTGTGTTAGTGGAAGCTGTTTTAACATCTTCGATGTTTCTAGCAGATAACACTACGTTTTGATCATTACTGTTGATTACGATTAATGCCTTAGAAACATTAAGGTTTTCTAAAACTTTTACCATGCTCTTAGTTTTGATACCATCAAAAGTTAATTGATCTAAAACAATAAATTTTTGATCTTGAACTTTTGCTGTTAAAGCGGACTGCAATGCAGCTCTCTTTTCTTTTTTGTTCATCTTCACTGAATAATCTCTTGGTTTAGGGGCAAATACGACACCGCCACCTTTCCATTGAGGAGATCTTATAGAACCTTGTCTTGCTCTACCAGTTCCTTTTTGTTTCCAAGGTTTAGCACCACCGCCACGTACTTCTGCACGCGTTTTTGCGCTTTGTGTGCCTTGACGTTTATTTGCAAGTTGTCCTACAACTGACATATGCATTAAGTGATTATTGATCGCTGCGCCAAAAATTGCATCGCTTAGCTCTAATTCACCCACTTGTTTACCTTCCATGCTGTAAACAGATACTTTAGCCATTTTTGTTCCTCCTTCCTGTCTTTATTAAGCTTTAACCGCACTAATGATAGTTACGATTGCTTTTTTAGATCCAGGTACTGCACCCTTTACTAAAATTAAGTTATCTTCAACAACTACTCTAACGATTTCTAAATTCTGAACAGTAATTTTTTCAGCACCCATGTGTCCAGGTAATTTATTACCTTTGTATACACGACTTGGTGCAGAACTAGCTCCCATGGAACCAGCAATTCTGTGAGATTTAGAACCATGACTCATAGGGCCTCTGTGCTGTCCGTGTCTCTTGATTGCGCCTTGATATCCTTTACCTTTTGAAGTACCAGAAACGTCTACGATGTCGCCTGCTTCAAACATGTCCGCTTTAATTTCTTGACCAAGTTCAAATACAGTTGCATCGTCGAATTTAAATTCTCTAAGATGTCTCTTGAACTCTACGCCAGCTTTTTTAAAGTGACCTTGTAAAGGTTGTGTGGTATGTTTTGCTTTACCATCTACAAAACCGAGTTGAACTGCACTGTAACCATCGTTTTCAACCGTTTTGATTTGAGCTACTGAACAGGGTCCAGCTTGTAACACAGTAACTGGAACGAATGTTCCGTCTTCTAAGAAAATTTGAGTCATTCCGACTTTTTTAGCTAATATAGCTTTTTTCATTGTTGCACCTCCTATTAATCTACAGCGGATTACAAATTCATGTAATCATCCTAGATGGCTTATACTTTCAAACCCATGTCTTTACGAACGAAGATGCCTTCAATCCTTAAATTCCTCACCGGTTATAGCATATATAAACCTCTACTTAGGTTGCGTTTAAACGCGTTTGCCTAATGGATTATTTCACATCAACCTTAATGTCTACCCCAGCAGGTAGTTCTAGACGCATTAAAGCATCTACAGTCTTAGCAGTTGGCATATTAATGTCAATCAATCTCTTGTGTGTTCTTTGTTCAAATTGCTCTCTAGAGTCTTTGTACTTATGAACAGCTCTAAGAATTGTGATGATTTCCGTCTTTGTTGGAAGAGGAATCGGGCCACTAACTATTGCGCCAGTCTTTTTAGCTGTCTCAATAATTTTCTTAGCGGATTGGTCGATTAATTGATGATCGTATGCCTTTAAACTGATTCTCATTTTTTGTGTTGCCATTAAAAAAGTCGCCTCCTTTTCGTACGTTTGTACGACAAGTGGTGACTGTACATCTTACCGTGTGTATCATTGTCATTTTACACACCATAAATCAACTTGATTGATTATATTGTACAGTGATCTTGTCGCCAGTTTCTTGAACTTGACATCGCTCTGCAAGAAAACCCGTAATAACTACGGCAACCTCTTACTTCATCGCTCTTTTGTCACAGCAAGTTATATTATACAACAATGTTTCTATGAATGCAAGCAGTATTTTCAAAAAAATAATCTTTTTATCTTACATTTAAAAAGACCATCTCACGAGGAGATGGTCTTTCTTTTAGTTCACGAATGAACTTTATATTACTTGATAATTTCAGCTACTGAACCAGCGCCTACAGTTCTACCACCCTCACGGATTGCAAAACGCAAACCTTTTTCCATAGCGATTGGAGAAATTAATTCAATTGCCATTTCGATATTGTCGCCAGGCATACACATTTCTGTGCCTTCTGGTAATTTGATAACGCCAGTAACGTCAGTTGTTCTGAAGTAGAACTGAGGTCTGTAGTTATCGAAGAAAGGTGTATGACGTCCGCCTTCTTCTTTCTTAAGAACATATACTGTTGCTTTGAAATTTGTATGTGGTGTAATTGAACCAGGTTTAGCTAAAACTTGACCTCTTTCAATTTCATTTCTTTGAACGCCACGAAGTAAAGCACCAATGTTATCTCCAGCTTGAGCATCATCTAATAATTTACGGAACATTTCCACGCCAGTAACGATAACTTTTCTGGAAGCTTCATGTAAACCAACGATTTCAACTTCATCTTGAACGTGTACAATACCACGGTCAATTTTACCAGTTGCAACTGTTCCACGACCAGTGATTGAGAAAACGTCTTCGACAGGCATAAGGAAAGGCTTGTCAGTATCTCTTTGTGGTTCAGGAATGTAGCTGTCTACTGCTTCCATTAATTCAAGTAACTTATCGCCCCAAGGACCATCTGGATCTTCAAGAGCTTTAAGAGCTGAACCTCTGATTACAGGAACGTCATCACCAGGGAAGTCGTTATCTGATAAAATTTCTCTAATTTCCATTTCTACTAATTCTAATAATTCTTCGTCATCTACCATGTCGCATTTGTTCATGAATACAACGATGAAAGGAACATTTACTTGATGAGCAAGAAGGATATGTTCTCTAGTTTGAGCCATAGGACCATCAGTTGCTGCAACAACAAGAATTGCTCCGTCCATTTGAGCTGCTCCAGTGATCATGTTTTTTACATAGTCAGCATGTCCAGGACAGTCAACATGAGCATAATGTCTGTTTAATGTTTCGTACTCAACGTGAGCTGTAGAGATTGTGATACCACGTTCTCTTTCTTCTGGTGCCTTGTCGATGTTATCGAAGGATGTAATTTCACCAGTACCTAATCTTTTGTTTAAAGTCAAAGTAATCGCTGCTGTTAAAGTTGTTTTACCATGATCTACGTGACCAATTGTACCAACGTTAACGTGGGGTTTATTTCTGTTATATTTCGCTTTTGCCATTTGAATTTCTTCCTCCTTATTAATGGGTTGTTACCCTTTATTTCCATTGTTTGTCTTTAACTGAGTACATATCTACTCAAATTATATTTTATCATATACAGTTTTGCAAGCATAAATTTCTAATTTGCTCTTAGAAATTCACACCCGCATCCCTGCTACTCTATAAATTAGTAAACTAATTTACTTATCTTTAGCATTTCCTGCAACAATTTTCTCTTGAATGCTCTTTGGAAGTGGATTATAGTGATCAAATTGCATTGAATATGTTCCACGACCTTGAGTTTTAGATCTTAAGTCAGTTGCATAACCAAACATTTCAGCTAGAGGTACAAAACCATGAATTTCTTGAAGTCCACTACGTGGATCCATTCCTTCAATTCTACCCCTTCTTGAATTGATATCGCCAATAACGTCACCCATGTAATCATCAGATACAGTAACGTCAACTTTCATGATTGGTTCTAGAAGAACTGACTCGCCTTTTCTCATAGCTTCTTTAAATGCCATTGAACCAGCAATTTTGAACGCCATTTCTGAGGAGTCGACATCATGATAGGATCCATCATAACAATCCGCTAAAATACCTACAACAGGGTATCCACAAAGCACACCACTGTTCATAGCTTCTTTAATACCATTGTCTACAGCTGGTACATATTCTCTAGGAATTGAACCCCCAACTGTACTATTTTTAAATTGATAGATGAGTTCTCCATTAACATCCATTGGTGAGAATCTGACTTTACAATGTCCGTATTGTCCACGACCACCTGATTGTCTAATGAATTTACCATCAACATCAACCATTTTAGTAATAGTTTCTTTGTAAGCAACTTGTGGAGCTCCAACATTCGCTTCAACTTTAAACTCTCTAAGCATACGGTCTACAATGATTTCAAGATGTAATTCACCCATACCAGCAATAATTGTTTGACCTGTTTCTTCATCTGTATAAGTTTTAAATGTTGGATCTTCTTCTGCTAACTTAGATAATGCCATACCCATTCTTTCTTGTCCTGCTTTAGTTCTAGGCTCAATAGCAACTTGGATAACTGGCTCTGGAAATACCATTGATTCAAGAATAACAGGGTATTTTTCATCACAAAGCGTGTCGCCTGTTGTTGTTACTTTTAAACCTACTGCTGCTGCAATGTCGCCAGAATATACTTTGTCAATATCTTCTCTTTTGTTAGCATGCATCTGTAGTATTCTACCTAGACGTTCTTTTTTATTCTTAGTTGAGTTCAATACATGGGAACCAGCATTGATTGTTCCGGAATAAACTCTAAAGAAACATAACTTACCAACAAATGGGTCAGTCATGATTTTAAACGCTAGTGATGAGAATGGTTGCTCATCTGATGAAGGTCTTGTTACCTTTTCTTCAGTATCAGGATCGATACCTTCAATGTCAGGAACATCCGTTGGAGCTGGCATGTACGCAATAACTGCATCCAGTAACTTTTGAACACCTTTATTTTTGTATGCTGATCCGCAAAGAACCGGTGTAATCTTAACATTAATAACAGCTTGGCGTAAGGCTTTTCTAAGATCAGCCTCTACGATTTCTTCACCATTTAAATATTGCTCCATTAAGACTTCATCCGTATCAGCAATTGCTTCAACCATTTCTGCTCTTAACTCTTGAGCTCTATCTAATAAGTCTTCAGGAATGTCAACTTCTAATACATCTTGACCTAAATCATCTGTATAAATAAAAGCTTTCATTGCCATGATGTCTATTAGACCTTTATACTGATCTTCCGCTCCAATAGGATATTGGATTGGAATTGCATTTGCGTGTAGACGATCTCTCATCATGCTTACGCAACGATCAAAGTCGGCTCCCATGATATCCATTTTGTTAACAAATGCCATTCTTGGTACTTCATATCTGTCAGCTTGACGCCAAACAGTTTCTGATTGGGGCTCAACGCCACCTTTTGCACAAAAAACACCAACTGCACCGTCTAGAACACGTAGTGATCTCTCAACCTCAACTGTGAAGTCAACATGGCCTGGTGTGTCAATAATATTGATTCTATTATTATCCCACTGACATGTTGTCGCCGCAGAAGTAATGGTGATACCTCTCTCTTGTTCTTGCTCCATCCAGTCCATTGTTGCTGCACCTTCATGAACTTCTCCAATCTTGTGACTACGTCCTGTATAAAACAATACACGTTCTGTTAACGTCGTTTTTCCTGCATCGATGTGCGCCATAATCCCGA
>CAZJIO010000044.1:13190-15001 GCA_964546035.1 uncultured Eubacteriales bacterium
CTTTGGTAATCGATTTATTGAGGTACTATTTGTTTACCATCTATAGCTTGCAAAAGCCTTATTAGCGTCAGCCATTTTGTGCATATCTTCTTTTTTCTTAACGGATGCGCCAGTGTTATTGGATGCATCAAGAAGCTCTGCTGCAAGACGGTCGATCATAGTCTTTTCACCACGTTTACGTGAGTAAATTGTCAACCAACGAAGTGCTAATGCTTGTTTTCTATCAGGTCTAACTTCGATTGGCACTTGGTACGTTGCACCGCCAACACGTCTAGCTTTTACTTCAAGAACTGGCATGATATTGTTCATTGCTGCTTGGAATACTTCCATAGCCTCTTTACCGGATTTTTCTGCCATTTTTTCAAATGCACCGTAAACAATCTTTTGCGAAGTTCCTTTCTTACCATCTAACATTATACTATTAACTAATTTAGTAACAACTTTATCGTTGTATAATGGATCAGCTAACACGTCTCTTTTAGATATATGTCCTTTTCTTGGCACGGTTCTTCCCTCCTTAATTAGAATTATTAGAATTCTTAGGTACTCACTTACCTATATAGGTTAAGTGTTCGAGCCTGGATCTTAATATATATTTGAATCCTGCAACCAACAGGGTATATACTTTGATACCTGGCACTTTACGACTCAGAAAGTCGATTGTCTTACTTAGCAGCCTTTGGTCTCTTTGTTCCGTATTTAGAACGAGATTGCTTACGGTTGTTAACTCCGGCTGTATCCAATGTACCTCTAATGATATGATAACGAGTACCTGGTAAGTCTTTTACTCTACCACCTCTTAGAAGAACAACACTATGCTCTTGTAAGTTGTGACCTTCACCTGGAATGTATCCCGTTACTTCGATACCATTTGTTAAACGTACTCTGGCAATCTTACGTAAAGCTGAGTTAGGTTTTTTAGGTGTAGCAGTTTTAACAGCTGTACAAACCCCTCTCTTTTGTGGCGAAGAAACGTTTGTTGACTTCTTGCGTAAAGAGTTGAATCCTTTTTGAAGAGCTGGTGCTGTTGATTTTTTCTCAACTGTTGATCTACCTTTTCTTACTAACTGGTTAAAAGTTGGCATTAATTTCACCTCCTGGGTAGTATTTGTAGAAATTGTAAAACAATCCCTACTTAATGAGTGCTGCGGTTGCGGTTTTTACTTCTACATCGCATGCCTGTGCTAATTCTTCCATAGTTTCAACTAAAACTATTGGAATATTTTTACTCTCAGCAATTTCTATAACACGTAAGGTGACTTGTTTTTGAGCATTTTTTGCTACATACAACTTGCTTACTGAATTATTTTCTAAAGCCCTGAGCGTTTGTTTGGTCCCGACGACTCGCGGTCCCGTTTCTAGTTCGTGCATCATCGATCATCCCTTCTGGTCACTACTTATTTGAATATTTCAGATATTTTCTAAAAATACCCATAAAAAATACTCATAAGAATGCACACTGATGAATTCTAGCACTGTTTTAAATAAATGTCAAGAGGTGATTTACTTAAGGAGCGGTTTTTTTATTTTTAATAGGTTTCCGGAAGTATGTGGTGGGAGTTCGTTCTGCTTTCCCTTGCGCGTCCATGCGCAAAGGGAAAGCGCTCCGCATCCATGCTCCGCTGCTGAACGTACTCCCACCACACACTTCCTACTATTAGAAATAAAAATTAATGCGCTAGGGAGAAGAGCAGGGAGAAGAGCAGGGAGAAGGAGGAGAGAGAAGAGCTGGGATCTTGGGGACGGAGAAAGTGACAACCTTAGCAGGTTGTCATTTTCTCCGTCCCCAAGATCCCAGCTCTTCTCTCTCC
>CAZJIO010000044.1:15117-27195 GCA_964546035.1 uncultured Eubacteriales bacterium
GTTCAGCAGCGGAGCATGGATGCGGAGCGCTTTCCCTTTGCGCAAGGACGCGCACGGGAAAGCAGAACGTACCCCCAATGGGTATTCCCAGAGCCACACACCGCTAAAATTCTGACCGTCCTGCACCACAAAAAAAAGACCCCCACATCGACCAACATGGAGGCCCTTCAACTTTAATCTTCGAACAAATCTTCTACATCATCATCTTCATATTCATCATCATCGTCATACGCTTCATCAATGACCGCATTGACTCCGAATTTTTTCTCTTTTTCCACGTTTCTATAACGTTTCATACCTGTACCTGCAGGTATTAGATTACCGATGATAACATTTTCTTTCAAGCCAATCAGTGGATCTTCTTTACCTAAAATCGCAGCTTCTGTTAAAACTTTAGTGGTTTCTTGGAAGGATGCAGCGGATAAGAAAGAGTTTGTAGCAAGTGACGCCTTTGTAATACCAAGAAGCACTTGTCTGCCATCAGCAAGTTCAAGGCCTTGTTCTTCTAGCTCTGCATTGATGCGTTCATATTCTAAGCGATCAATTAGGCTACCTGGTAAGAATTCGGTATTGCCACTTTCTTCAATTCTGACTTTCTTGAGCATTTGTCTACAAATAACTTCTATATGCTTATCATTAATTTCAACACCCTGTAGACGGTAAACACGTTGAACTTCTTGGATCATATAATCCTGAACAGCTCTCACACCTTTGATTTTAAGAATATCATGTGGATTTATACTACCTTCTGTTAACTCATCTCCCGCTTGAAGCATATCGCCATCGGAAATCTTGATTCTAGAACCATAAGGGATTAGATAAGCTTTAACTTCACCCGTCTCAGCACTTGTTAACATAACCTCACGTTTTTTCTTAGTTTCCACAAGAGTAGCTTTACCGTCATAATCTGCAATAATTGCAAGACCTTTTGGTTTTCTACCTTCAAAAAGTTCTTCAACTCTAGGAAGACCTTGTGTAATGTCATCTGTTGTAGCGATACCACCAGTATGGAACGTACGCATTGTAAGCTGTGTACCTGGTTCACCAATAGATTGAGCTGCTATAATACCAACAGTTTCACCCACTTGTACAGCTAAACCAGTTGCCATATTAGAACCGTAACACTTAGCACATACACCAATTTGTGACTTACAGGAAAGAACCGTTCTGATTCTAACTTGTTCAAGACCTGCTTTGATGACAGCTTTTGCTTGAATCGGCGTAATCATTGTATCCGCTTCAACCATGACTTTATTAGTCTCTGGATTAACCAGGTCATAAATCGACCATCTTCCAGTAATTCTTTCTTGTAAACTTTCAATGACTTCTTTACCATCTTTGAAGGCTGCAATTGTCATGCCAACAGGCTCAATTCCAGGCTCATCACTTTCGCAACAATCCATTTCTCTGATGATCAAGTCTTGTGAAACGTCAACCAAACGTCTTGTTAAATAACCAGAGTCAGCTGTACGAAGGGCTGTATCGGCCAAACCTTTTCTAGCACCATGGGCAGAGATGAAGTATTCCAGAACATCTAAGCCTTCACGGAAGTTGGATTTGATCGGTAACTCGATGGTTCTACCTGATGTATCGGCCATCAATCCACGCATACCAGCGAGCTGTTTAATCTGTTTGTCAGAACCACGGGCACCAGAGTCAGCCATCATAAAGATGTTGTTATAGCGTCCAAGGCCACCAAGCAAAGCTTTTGAAATTTTATCATCGGCTTTTCTCCAGGTATCAATAACATTTTGATAACGTTCATCTTCTGTCATCATACCACGCTTGAATTCTTTCAGAATCTTTTCAACAACAATTTCAGCTGCTTCAATGACTTCTTTTTTACCAGCTGGTACTTCCATGTCTGAAATAGATACTGTAATCGCACTTCTTGTTGCATATTTGAAACCTAATTTCTTGATTTCATCTAATACTTCAGAGGTCTTAGTTGAGCCATGAACATTGATACAAGCATGAAGAATTTGGATCATTTGTTTTTTAGCAACTAAGAATTCAATTTCGTATACATGTTTATTTTCTTCAATGGTACGATCAACAAAACCTAAGTCTTGAGGAATGGCTTCATTAAATATGATCCGTCCTACAGTTGTAGCAACAAGGGCATACTTTAATTTTCCATCTTCTGTATAAGGTTTTTGAACTTTGATCTTAGCATGAAGGGTAATCACTGCATTTTCATAAGCTAATATCGCTTCATTTTCATTTTTGAAAACGCTACCTTCGCCCTTAACACCATCTTTTGCAAGGGTTAAGTAATAAGTTCCAAGCACCATATCCTGAGAAGGAACCGTTACTGGTCCACCATCAGATGGTTTTAGAAGATTATTTGGAGAAAGGAGTAAGAAACGACACTCTGCCTGTGCTTCTACTGAAAGAGGCACGTGAACAGCCATTTGGTCACCGTCGAAGTCAGCGTTGTAAGCTGTACAAACGAGCGGATGTAAACGGATTGCTTTACCTTCAACAAGAACAGGTTCAAAAGCTTGGATACCTAATCTATGAAGGGTAGGTGCTCTATTTAACATAACTGGATGTTCAGTAATAACGTCTTCTAAGACGTCCCAAACAGCAGGTTCTAGTCTTTCAACCATTTTCTTAGCCGATTTAATGTTATGTGCCATGCCATCCGCAACCAATTTCTTCATTACGAAAGGTTTGAACAATTCAATCGCCATTTCTTTAGGAAGACCACATTGGTAAATCTTTAAATCTGGACCAACAACGATAACGGAACGGCCAGAGTAGTCAACACGTTTACCCAGTAAGTTTTGACGGAAACGTCCTTGCTTACCTTTTAACATGTCAGATAAAGATTTTAAAGGTCTATTACCAGGTCCTGTAACAGGTCTACCACGTCTACCATTATCAATGAGTGCGTCAACCGCTTCTTGAAGCATACGCTTTTCATTTCTAACGATGATGTCTGGAGCGCCAAGATCTAGTAACCTTTGTAAACGGTTATTTCTATTTATAACCCTTCTATATAGGTCGTTTAAGTCTGAAGTTGCAAAACGTCCACCATCTAACTGAACCATAGGTCTAAGATCAGGTGGTATAACAGGCACTACAGAAAGAATCATCCATTCTGGTCGGTTACCTGATTTAAGGAAAGCTTCTACTACTTCAAGTCTTTTAATGATTCTTGCTCTTTTTTGTCCTGAGGAATCAATTAAGGCTTCTTTTAACTCTACGGATTCTTTTTCAAGCTCAATATTCGCTAAAAGTTCTTTAATCGCTTCTGCACCCATTGCTGCTCTAAACTTATGAGCGTATTTATCAATGGCTTCTCTGTATTCTTTTTCCGTTAAAATTTGCTTGTATTGTAGTCCGGTGTCTCCTGCTTCTAATACAACATAAGATGCAAAATACAATACTTTTTCAAGAGTTCTAGGAGATAAATCTAGAATAAGACCCATTCTACTAGGAATTCCTTTAAAATACCAGATGTGTGAAACTGGGGCAGCAAGTTCTATATGCCCCATTCTTTCACGGCGAACCTTTGATTTAGTGACTTCAACGCCACAACGGTCGCAGACAACGCCTTTGTATCTGATTTTTTTGTATTTTCCACAATGACATTCCCAATCTTTGCTTGGGCCAAATATCTTTTCGCAAAACAAACCGTCTTTTTCAGGTTTAAGAGTTCTATAATTGATCGTTTCCGGCTTTTTGACCTCACCACGAGACCACTCACGTATACGTTCTGGTGAAGCTAATCCAATTTTCATGGCGTCGAAATAGATTTGTTGATCAGCACTTTCTGTTGGCATTTGTGACAACTCCTTCCATTTATAAATCCTATTTTCAATCCAGTACAACATTAAAACTTAAAGTTGGATCTTAATTCTCATCATCAAAGAGATGTCCCTCTTCACCGATTATAAAACCATCGTCAATACTTTCTTCTTCTTCGAACTCTTCTTCATCAAACAAGACATCTTCGCCAACTAATTTCTTGGTTGTACCCGTTGGTCCAAATAGATCTTGTACTTGTAAATCTTCTTTCACATCTAAATCAAGTGAAGTTATATCTGTTATATCTTCAATATCTTCTTTGAAATCAAGCTCTTTTTGATCGCTCGTTAGGATCTTGACATCTAATGAAAGGGATTGTAATTCTTTTAATAATACTTTAAAGGATTCTGGAATACCTGGTTCTGGAATATTGTCACCTTTTATGATCGCTTCATAAGTCTTCACACGACCAACAACGTCGTCTGATTTAACTGTAAGAATTTCTTGTAATGTGTACGCAGCGCCATAGGCTTCAAGTGCCCAAACTTCCATCTCTCCAAATCTTTGTCCACCAAACTGTGCTTTACCGCCCAGTGGTTGTTGTGTTACTAAAGAGTATGGTCCAGTTGAACGTGCATGAATCTTATCGTCAACCAAATGGTGAAGCTTCAAATAATGCATGTAACCCACCGTTACAGAGCCATCGAAGTATTCTCCGGTACGTCCGTCTCTAAGAGCAATCTTACCATCCCTAGAAATTGGAACACCTTCCCACTCACTTCTATGAGCCTTATTATCATCTAAATGTTTGTAAACACCTTCGTGAAGAACGGGTTTCCATTTATCTGAAAATTCATCCCAAGTTGTGTTAACGTAATCATTCGCCATATCAAGGGTATCTAAAATATCATCTTCATGAGCGCCATCAAAAACAGGTGTCGCTATTTTAAAGCCTAATGCTTTTGCAGCTAAACCTAAATGCACTTCAAGAACTTGACCAATGTTCATACGAGAAGGTACGCCCAGTGGATTAAGTACGATATCTAGAGGTCTACCATTTGGTAAAAACGGCATATCTTCAGCAGGTAATATTCTAGAGATAACCCCTTTATTACCATGTCGTCCAGCCATTTTATCCCCAACAGAGATTTTTCTTTTTTGAGCAATATAAACTCTAACAGATTCATTAACACCCGGTGGCAGTTCGTCGCCATTTTCTCTTGTAAACACATGAACGTCAACAATAATACCTGTTTCACCATGTGGTACACGAAGAGAAGTGTCTCTAACTTCACGGGCTTTTTCACCGAAGATCGCGCGAAGAAGTCTTTCTTCTGCAGTCAGTTCTGTTTCACCCTTAGGTGTTACTTTACCTACTAAAATATCACCAGAACGCACTTCAGCACCAACTCTAATGATACCACGTTCGTCTAAATCTTTAAGAGCATCTTCACCAACGCTAGGTACTTCTCTCGTAATTTCTTCTGGTCCGAGCTTCGTATCTCTCGCTTCTGCTTCAAACTCTTCAATATGAATAGATGTATACACATCGGCTTTAACTAATTTTTCACTTAACAAAATCGCATCTTCAAAGTTATAACCTTCCCAAGTCATAAAACCAATGAGTGGGTTTTTACCAAGAGCTATTTCACCACGGCTAGTTGAAGGACCATCTGCAATAACGGTACCTTTTTCTACTTTTTCGCCTTTATCAACAATAGGTCTTTGGTTGATACAGGTTCCTTGGTTACTTCTTGCGAATTTTGAAAGTTTATAAACATCTCTTTTACCTGTGCTTAACTTAATAACAATTTCACAGGAGGAGACTTTTTCAACGATTCCTGAGTTAAGGGCAACCACAACAACACCTGAGTCAACAGCTGCTTTGTGCTCCATACCTGTACCGACAATTGAAGATTCGGTAACGAGTAGTGGCACTGCCTGACGTTGCATGTTAGATCCCATCAATGCACGGTTCGCATCATCATTTTCAAGGAAAGGAATCAAGGAAGTCGCTACAGAGAATACCTGTTTAGGAGAAACGTCCATTAAATCGATGGATTGTCTTTCCATTTCTATGATATCTTCTTTATGACGTCCTGTTACATATTTATGAACAAAGTGACCTTCATCATCTAAAGGCTCGTTTGCTTGAGCTACACGATAATTTTCTTCTTCATCAGCGGTTAAATACACAATTTCATCGGTGACAATTTGTGTGTCCTCTGTTTTATTAATGGTTCTATAAGGTGCTTCAATAAAACCATACTCATTGATTCTTGCATAACAAGCCAGTGAGTTGATCAAACCGATGTTTGGACCTTCTGGTGTTTCAATTGGACACATTCTACCATAATGAGAGTGATGGACGTCACGGACTTCGAAACCAGCTCTTTCTCTAGAAAGACCTCCAGGTCCGAGGGCAGATAAACGTCTCTTGTGTGTTAACTCTGCAAGAGGATTCGTTTGGTCCATGAACTGTGACAATTGAGAACTTCCGAAGAACTCCTTAATAGCCGCAGTAACAGGTCTGATATTAATAAGTGTTTGAGGAGAAATGCCTTCTAAATCTTGGATGGTCATTCTTTCTCTTACAACTCTTTCCATTCTTGATAAACCAATTCTAAATTGGTTTTGTAGAAGCTCGCCAACAGCACGAATTCTTCTGTTTCCTAAATGGTCGATATCGTCTTTATTTCCGATTTCGTATTCTAAATGAATG
The DNA here is from genome assembly GCA_964546035.1 of uncultured Eubacteriales bacterium. Classification (GTDB taxonomy): domain Bacteria; phylum Bacillota; class Clostridia; order Lachnospirales; family Vallitaleaceae; genus CAZJIO01. Next base: position 21,596 of record CAZJIO010000044.1, read on the forward strand.
TTGTAATTAATAGAAGCAAAAATATCTTCTTTAGTGATGTGTTTTGGAACAAGTCTAGCAGCATTTTTACCAATTGCTGTTTTCAACTCTTCATCGGTTTCACATTCATTCATTAATTCTTTTAAAACTGGGTAATAAACTTTCTCGAATATGTCAAACTCTTTAAGATCTAAGTTTGTATATTGATGAATGTCTACAACCATGTTGGAAAGCACTTTGATCTTACGATCTTCAAAATTAACAAATACATGGGTAACTGCTGCATTTTGAATTTGGTCAGCTAAAGCTGCTGTACAAGTTGTTCCAGCTTCTGCAATAATCTCACCTGTTCTTTGGTCAACAACGTCTTCTGATAGCACGTGACCTCTAATTCTATTTCTTAAAGCTAATTTTTTATTAAATTTGTAACGACCAACTTTTGCTAGATCATATCTTCTAGGATCAAAAAACATAGAACTTAGGAGAGACTCAGCACTTTCAACAGTTGGTGGCTCACCTGGACGAATACGTTTGTAAATTTCAATAAGACCCTCTTCATAAGAATTGCTACCATCTTTTTCAATACTAGCAAGAATTTTAGGATCTTCACCAAATAAATCTATGATTTGAGCATCTGTACCAATACCCATTGCTCTCATTAAAATTGTAACAGGTACCTTACGTGTTCTGTCAACTCTAACATGGAAAATGTCATTGGAATCTGTTTCATACTCCAACCAAGCCCCTCTATTAGGAATAACAGTAGATGAAAATAATTTTTTACCAATTTTATCAAAGTCTACAGAGTAGTAAATGCCAGGAGAACGAACTAACTGGCTAACGATAACTCTTTCTGCACCATTCATAATGAATGTACCTGTATCCGTCATTACTGGAAGGTCACCCATAAATATTTCATGTTCATTGATTTCGTCCGTTTCTTTATTGATTAAACGAACTTTTACCTTTAAAGGCGCAGCATAAGTAGCATCACGCTCTTTACACTCATCAATTGTATATTTGAGATCTTTGTTAAGAGAGAAATCAATAAATTCAAGTATTAAGTTTCCGCTATAATCTGTGATGGGGGATATGTCACGAAATACTTCTTTAAGCCCTTCTTCTAAAAACCATTTGTAAGAATTTTTTTGAACTTCGATCAGGTTAGGCATTTCAAGAACTTCTTTTTTACGAGAGTAGGTCATTCTAACAGCCTTCTCGTTATCGATAGGTCTTATCCTATTTTTCTCCATGGTTGCGTTTCACCCCTTGGTATTTAATTTATTTTAAGATACATGTCAAAACGTAGTTGATACATGCATCGAAATTACCTTTGTTCATTTTGCCGTCAGAAAATCAAAATGTAACAGTGTCCTATAAAATAGCCGCAAAAGCGCATCTCACAGATTCATTCACGTACGAATGTCACATTTTCCCTCGTTTTATCTCTATCTATTCGGTCGTTTTTTGTACATTTCTTAATAATACTGTATACAATCCTATTAAAGAGCGTACAAAGCCATATTAACGCATTATCAAATAATAACATAATTGAAATAATGTGTCAAGGTTTATATAATGAAATTTTAAAGCACACATTTTTGTGCACTTCTAAAATGGAAATGATCAGGTGGGATTAGATTTGAAAAATCAAAGCCCCCAAAAGGGGGCTTTTAATATTAGAACTACTTAACTGTAACTTTCGCGCCAACTGCTTCAAGTTTAGCTTTGATGTCAGCTGCTTCATCTTTAGATGCTGCTTCTTTAAGTACTTTAGGAGCCCCATCAACTAAGTCTTTAGCTTCTTTCAAGCCTAAACCAGTGATTTCTCTTACTACTTTGATAACTTTGATTTTTTCTGCGCCTGTTTCTGTTAATTCAACATCGAATTCAGTTTTTTCTTCTTCTTCAACTACTGCTACCGCTGCTACTGCAACGCCTGCTGCTGCTGAAACACCAAATTCTGCTTCACATGCTTTTACTAACTCGTTTAATTCTAATAAAGATAATTCTTTAATTGCGTCCATAATTTCTTGGTTTGTTAACTTTGCCATTTGTATGCACCTCCGAATAATTTTAAATTATACTTCTGTAGTTTCAACTACAGTTGCTTCTGTTACAGTTTCTACTACTGGAGTCGCTGTTTTACCAACTAATCCTGCAGGTGTTGCTACGCCAGTTTCTTCTACTTTATCTGCAAGTGCTTTTATTGTACGAGCAAATGAGGATACTGGGGATTTTAAGCTGCCAAGTAACTTGGACAGTAATACTTCTCTTGATGGGATTGTTGCAACAACTTTGATACCTTTAGCATCATAGTAAACGCCTTCAACCACACCAGCTTTGAATTCTAAATTCTTGAATTTCTTTGAAGCAGCTTCTAATATTCTAGGACCAGCTGTTGGATCTTCATAGCTGATTGCTAAAGCACTAGGGCCAGCTAAATCATCTTTCAAAGCTTCGAACTCAGTTCCTTTGAAGGCAAAGTTCATCATTGTATTTTTGAATACGGTATAATCAACTTTAGCTTCTCTAAGTTCTTTTCTAAGGACTGTATCTTCTTCAACTGAAAGACCACGATAGTCGACCAATACAATTGATGTTGCGCCTTCTAACTTTCCTTTGATCTCGCTAATCTTAGATTGTTTAAACTCTAAATTTGGCATGTGTACACCTCCTTGATTTAATCATATCAGAAAAACTCTTAAGGTTTACCTCGCAAGCTTTTAAGTATCTTATTTAAAAAAACCTCTTTGCCCGAAGACAGAGAGGTTGTTATATACATAACAGCATCGTAAGATACGATGGCTTCCTCGGTAGGTCGTTTCCGGTTATGCTTTCGCACCTACTGTCTAAGGTCAATATTCATTTGACAGGTGAAATTATAACATTCAAACTTCACCTTGTCAACTTATAATTTCTTAATGTGTTTCTGTCAACTTCGCAGCATTAACCTTAACGCCAGGACCCATTGTAGATGATACGGCAACACTACGTAGGTATTGTCCTTTAGCAGCTGCAGGTTTAGCTTTAATAACTGCACTCATTAATGTTTGGAAGTTGTCCATTAACTTATCCGGTCCAAAGGAAACTTTTCCAATTGGGCAATGGATAATGTTTGTTTTATCTAAACGATATTCAATCTTACCAGCCTTGATATCTTCGATTGCTTTCTTAACGTCCATAGATACTGTACCAGCTTTAGGGTTAGGCATTAAACCTTTAGGTCCGAGTACTCGTCCTAAACGACCTACAACACCCATCATATCTGGTGTAGCAACAACAACTTCAAAGTCCAACCAACCACCTTGAATTCTTGGAATTAATTCATCAGCACCAACATAATCTGCGCCAGCTTCTTCAGCTTCTTTAGCTTTTTCACCCTTTGCAAATACAAGTACTCTAACTTTTTTACCAGTACCGTGTGGTAATACAACAGCACCACGTACTTGTTGGTCTGCATGACGTCCGTCTACACCTAATTTAATATGTGCTTCTACAGTTTCGTCAAATTTTGCGCTAGCCACTTCAAGTACAACATCAAATGCTTGACGTGTATCATATAAAGTAGTTCTATCTACTTTTTTAGCAGCAGCAATATATCTCTTTCCTCGTTTCATTTCATTAACCTCCTTGTGGTAATATCGGGAGCAAACCCTCCCACAGTATTAAATGTCTTCCAAGTGAAGACCTCTTGATCAAATAAGTTTTAAGTCTTACAAATTAGTCAACGACTACAATTCCCATACTTCTAGCTGTTCCAGCAAGCATACTTGTTGCTGTTTCAATAGAACTTGCATTTAAGTCTGGCATTTTAAGTTCTGCTAATTTCATTAGTTCTGCTCTAGTAATCTTTGCAACTTTATCTTTTTGTGGAACGCCTGATCCACCCTTAATGTTACATGCTTTCTTAAGTAAGTCAGCAGCTGGTGGAGTCTTTGTGATAAAACTGAAAGTTCTGTCAGCGTAAACTGTAATAACAACAGGAATAATCATTCCCATTTCACTTGCAGTTTTAGCGTTGAACTCTTTTGTAAATTGCATAATATTTACACCATGTTGACCAAGTGCTGGTCCTACTGGTGGTGCTGGGGTTGCCTTACCAGCTGGAATCTGAAGCTTAATTATACCGGTTACTTTCTTTGCCATTTAAGCATACCTCCTAAAAAATTGTGGTATTTGCGGGGATTTCCCTCCCACTTGTACGTTTCTACGTACAACAGTTCTTTAAAGCCTTTCCAAATTTGAAAGATCAAGCTCTACAGGAGTTTCCCTACCAAATATGGATAAATTAACGATCAACGTTCTCTTGTGCTCGTGAATTTCTTTTACTACGCCGACTGAACCTTCAAATGGACCGTCCATAACTCTAACGGATTCACCAATTTGTACATCAATTTCGTAGACTTCGATATCAAAGCCCATTGACTTAATCTCACTTTCAGATAAAGGCACTGGTTTAGATCCGGGTCCAACAAATCCTGTAACACCTCTTGTATTACGAACAACGTACCATGTTTCATCATTCATAAACATTTTTAGAAGGACATAGCCTGGAAACAGCTTCTTTTCAACTTCTTTACGTACTCCATTCTTGTCTTCTAAAACTCTGTGTAAAGGGACAACTACTTCGACAATTTGATCTTGGAGTTTTCTGTTTTCAACAAGCTTTTCAATATTGGCCTTAACCTTATTTTCATACCCTGAGTATGTATGTACTACATACCACTTAGCTTCTTCTGACATAAAATCATCCTCTTCAAATTATTTCACTAATAGCCTCATGCCTAAAAGATAGATCCAATCAATAGCTGACACAATTGCGCCAACAAGTACTGAAACAAGTATAACAGTGAATGTTTGTTTCATTAGTGTTGGGAAATTTGGCCAAATGATTTTTTTGAATTCACCTCTTAAACTTTTGAAAAAGTTCGGCTTTCTTACTGCGTTTGCTTCTCCCATTTCAGATCACTCCCTTTGTTTCCCATAAAATTATACGATTACTTAGTTTCCTTATGATTCGTATGAACTTTACAGAATCTACAATATTTTTTCGTTTCCATTCTTTCGGGATGCTTTCTCTTTTCTTTCATGGTGTTGTAATTTCTTTGCTTGCATTCCGTACATTCTAGTGTGATTTTAACACGCACAACTGCCACCTCCATGACTATGGTAAACCATGTTTAGCACGTTTTGAGACATAAAAAAAAAGACCTATAGACGTGCATACATAAATGTATCATAGAAATCACGGCTTGTCAAGCGGGTCTTTTATTATTTCTTAGAATCGAAGGTGGACACAGGGTTAATTCTTTTTTGTTTGTTCATGTTATTATAGTAATTTGCACCTGTCTTTTTACTTACTATACTGTCTAATGGCTTGTTTTTATTTGTCTTTACATTCAGTTCTATGAGATTCTTGTTTCTGCTTTCTTGTACTGTTATAGTCACATCAAGATTTCCAATTTCCGTAATTGCTTTCTTTAATAATTGAAGTTTTTCTTTGTAGAGATCTGGTTGCGTTTCAATTATGACGCGTATATTTTCATAAATAGATTGAAAACCTTCATCCATTTCCAATGCTTTATCAATAAAGTGATCTTTATGCGGCGTCATATCAT
>CAZJIO010000044.1:27273-30026 GCA_964546035.1 uncultured Eubacteriales bacterium
CAGATAAATAACCTTTTTTAGGAGTATATCTACAAGGAGATCTAGTTGAGTATTGACATTATTCATGGAATCACCTGATTTTTAAATAATTTATTGAATGTAATTTAACTAATAATCTCATATATATAAGGAAAATGCAAATTACTTTTGAATTAAAAAAACAGACATAATTAAAAATAATGCCTGTTTTAGTTGTTATCATCCAACTTTACTTCTTACTATCCATAAAATAGGACATATCGTTTTGATGGGTATTGCTCATGTTCTGGTGGTACTTAGATGCTACCTGCTTGGATTTCTTAAAAGAACTGATGTCTTCCTTTTTGTAATTAATATATTGATTAAGTCTTTCTTTGTTTGAGCCCTCTAACTTACCAATTTCTTGACCTAATGAAGTGAGTTGATCGAGTTTGTATCGTATTTGATTTATCTGAAGATCATGGGCTTCTAATCCACTGCCTAACAACTTTTGATTATCCTCAATGATGGAAGATAAGTATCCATCCATTTGTTCTAGTTCTTCAAGATGAATTTCTTTAGCATCTAAAAGCGCTTCAAAAGTTGTGAAATCAATATCTTCTAGTGCTAGCACACTCGTTTGCTCAAGCGTTAGTCGCAGAAGTTGCTGCAATAATTCCAGCTTCTTATCTATGGATTTTTCAGTGGTATCTAGTAGTTTATTAATATTCAATCAAATCACTTCCCTATACTTTGTACTTTTACATTCTGCTATAGTTTTATGTCAATACTTCCACCAAGATGAGGCGTTATACTTTGCTCCATACTTGTTACAGAATTGTTTGCGGACTGAAGGAGTGTCGCTAGCGCTTGCCCTTGTTGTTCCATGATATTTTTATTCATAGCGAGGACGGATGTCCCCACTTGTACCGCTAGATTGTAATTAGCCATTGATGTTGAAAGTGCTGCAACATCCATAAGATCACTTCCTTATGTTTTTAGATTAACTTGATGAACCACTGAGCATGCTTACAAGACTTGTACTTTGATTGTTTGTCCTTTGAATAGCCTGCTCCATAGCTGTAAATTGAGCTCTATAGCGGGATTCCATTGTTACCATACGGTCTTCTAAAGTAAATATTTTACTTTCATATTCAACTACTTGCTTTTTCATTTGTTTATCATTGTAAAGTGTAAATGCGCTGTTTAATGATGTAGATTTCATTTTATCAGTTAACGTGGCGTAAAGTTTTTCACCAAGTGCTGTAAAAAGTGCTGCCACTTCTTCTGGGTTTTCTTCTATCGCTTTCTTCAGTTTATTTTCCTTTAAACCATACAGAGTCTCTTCTGCATCTCCTTCAATATGTAGCTTACCTTTTTCTGTGTAATTACCAGTCACAATACCTAAATCCGAAAGGGTTTTAAATCCAGCTGAAAGTATTGATGTATCTACACCAGAACTAGATGTCAATATACTTCGCATCGAGCTTGATATGCTTGCAAGTTTATTATCTCGTCTTAGAAGCGCTTCTTTGATTTTAGATTCCCAATTTTCAATGGTTTTTTCATCAAGACTTTCTTTTTCAGTATCTGTTAAAGGCTCATAGCTGTTTGAATCAGCATCTAGTCTTTTTGTCATATCTTCTAGAAGCGTATTATACGTTTTGATAAAATCCTTGATTTTAGCGTAAACTGCATCTGTATTATCTGTGATATTAATATTGATACTCGAGGTCGTTTCAGCTTTTAATGTCAAGGTTAAGCCATTAACAGAAACTGAATTTGAATCACCACTTAACGTAGCGCCATCATAATCATAGATAGATTTTTGTCCTGTAGCCCCTAACACTGAGTAGAGGGCTTTAGTTGCTTCATCCATTGCATTATAAGCGGCTACAGTCGCTACTGCTCCGGTACTTTTATTGAAAATGGCTTCTGAATCAACGATTTCTTTAGCTGCATTTACATTAAAACCGATGTTAGTGAAAAAATCACCTTCAAGTGCTGTGTCAACATCTGTAAATTTAATTGATGAGGCATCTCCCATTTTAGTAGAATTTAGGAAGATCCGCTTATTTATGCTATCATAAGATGCCGTCATATTAAGGTCTGTATCATTAATTGCTTTTACTAAGTCGCTAATTTTCGCCCCTGAAGCAAGATTTATATCTGCGGTAGTTGTCCCATCAGACACCTTAAATGACATCGCTTCTCCAGAGACCACCGTATCATCAGCAATAGCTTTGCTATAAAGATGAGCACCTTTAGCAAGCTGAGTTACTTTAAATGTATGTACGCCCGATACGGCTGAAGTGCTTGCAGAAACGCTCAATTTCGTCTCATCGCTTACTGTGGCACTTTTAGTTTTATAACTTCCTGCTGATTTCAGATCAAATACCTGTTTTGTATAAAAACTATATAGTTTAGTATTCATTTCAGACCATACTTGTTGCTTCATTTCGCTTTTCATTTTTTGCTTGTTAACTTTATCCACTTTACTTTGTTCTATCTTCATTAAATCTTTAATAATCGTGTCTGTATCCATTCCAGATGCTAGACCTGACAACTGCATTCCTGCCATAATAATTCACCTTCTTTTAAGCTAACTTATCAATGGGTGGCTTTTTTCCTTTTGCTATATTCATTGCTTCTTTCCATGTGTTACGAAATTCTCTCATGAAGTCGTTGACTTCTTCTAGGATTGCGACGTCTTTTTGAATATTGGCTTCAATGAGACGTCTTTGAAGATATTCATACATCACTGCAAAACTATCCGAAACTTCGAATTGAGGATT
>CAZJIO010000045.1:0-1878 GCA_964546035.1 uncultured Eubacteriales bacterium
CTTTATATACCTAGCAATGTTAAGTTTTTTGTAGGACAAGAAAAAGATTTTGGATATCACATGCCTTTTCAAGCGGAGATTAGTGGCCCAATTAAAGGCGTGTTAAAAGTCAATAATAAGCCCGTTCCAAAAGATAAGATTCAAATTAATTTAAATAGTCCTTTTTCAATTTCTTCAAATACCATTGGTAAATTTAATGTGCGTTTGAAATTTTTAGGTTTTATTGCCATTAAGAAGTTGGAATTAGAAGTCATTAATCCTCAGAACTACATTCCAGTAGGGCGCATGGTAGGTGTTACGGTGACAACAGATGGCATTTTGGTGTTAGGGACAGGAAGTTTTATTAATTCAGAGGGCAAAAAGGAGGCACCTGCAAAGGAACAGCTTTTTTCTGGAGATTACATTGAAAAAGTGAATGGTTTACCTATCTTGACGAAGGAAGAACTCATTGCACAAATTAGCGCATCAGAAGGAGCAGACCTTACCTTATTAATCAGAAGAAATGATCGTCTACAAGAGGTTATTGTGAGCCCTAAGATGGCCGCTGTAGATGGGGTGTATAAGTTGGGCATATGGGTAAGAGACGATACCCAAGGTATAGGTACCCTTACTTATATCAATATTGAAAACAATACTTATGGCGCACTAGGTCATGGTATTACAGATATTGATACCAAAGAACTCATTGAGTTATCGGGTGGAACAATTGTGACTTCTTTAATTACGAATATCGTGAAGGGAGAGGACGGAGCACCAGGTGAAATAGCGGGTGTTATTGTAAACAGTGATCACAATACAATTGCAAATGTTGAAATCAATAGCAGCAATGGTATTTTTGGGGAACTGACTCCTGAAGGCGAAGTGACTTATTTGGAAGAAGAAAGTATGCCCATTGGATTCAAATACGACATACACCTTGGAAAGGCATATATTCGAAGCGATGTAACGGGTGAGATGGCCGCTTATGAAATTGAGATTGAACGTATTTTTTTGAATGATGAAGCCAATAAAGGAATGATTATCAAAGTTGTCGACCCAGACTTACTAAAAGTGACAAATGGTATCATACAAGGGATGAGCGGTAGCCCGATTATACAAGATGAAAAGCTCATTGGTGCAGTAACCCACGTCTTTATACAAGATTCTACAAAAGGCTATGGCACTTTCATTGAAAATATGATATTGGAGCAATAGAAGAGATTTGTGATGAAATTGTATTATAATGTCAAAAGTTGCGTTTTATAAGTGTTGCTTTACAGAGAATAGGGGATTATAATAAAGAAGTAAAATAAAACGTGGTAAAGGGGGAAGAAATATGAAAGAAACAATTAGTATTTTAATAGCGGATGACAGTCAAAAATTATGTGCTATGATGTCTGATTATTTTGAAACACAGGAAGATATAGAAGTCATTGAGGTGGTTCATAATGGAGAGGACGCAATAGAACAAATTAAACAAAAAAAACCAGATGTTGTGCTGTTAGATGTTGTAATGCCACTATTAGATGGATTAGGTGTCTTAGAAAGGCTTAACGAAGAAGACTTAGACAAAAAACCGATTGTCATCATGTTATCTGCTGTAGGTCAAGAAAAAGTGACCAAAAATGCCCTAAGCCTTGGTGCTGAGTATTATATGATGAAGCCATTTAACTATGATGCCCTTGCAAAACGAATCAGACAACTGAAAGGCCGAATTGAACTTGTCAAAAGGGATAAGAGCACTAGCTTTATCAAAGAAACCAGTTCAAATAAATATGGATATCCCTCAAGAGTTCTTGAAACTGAAGTAACAAATATCATACATGAAATAGGCGTTCCTGCACATATTAAAGGTTATCAGTATCTAAGAGATGCCATCATCATGGTTATAACGGATAT
>CAZJIO010000045.1:1927-3667 GCA_964546035.1 uncultured Eubacteriales bacterium
CTGAAAAGTATGATACGACACCTAGTAGAGTTGAGAGAGCTATTCGTCATGCCATTGAAGTCGCGTGGAGCAGAGGCAAAATGGAAACCCTTGACAACCTATTTGGATATACCATTAGTCATGGAAAAGGAAAACCAACGAATTCTGAATTTGTAGCTCTTATAGCTGACAAATTAAGATTAGAGTTAAGAGTCAGCTAAAAAAAAGAAGCACATCTTTTGTCGTGAAAGATGTGCTTCTTTTATTGAGCTTTATATTTTTGACAAGCCCATTTCACTTGGTTTAACAACAAGGGAGAAGTTGGTTAAATAGATCACAAAACCAGGAACTGAACCACTTGGTTTTTTGAGGTTCTTTTTTTGAGTATAATCAACAGTCACTTTAAGTGAATCTTTTGCTTTGCTGTAGAAGGCTGCCAAAGCAGCCGCTTCTTCAAAGGTCTGATCAGTCATTTCTTTGCCATTGGTCTTGACAATGACATGAGAACCAGGAATATCTTTGGTGTGGAACCACCAATCGTTAGAAGCGGCGAATTTTAGGGACAATTCATCATTTTGAAAATTATTCTTTCCTACATAAATATCAAAACCATCGCTAGAAATATAGTGCAAGGGTTCGGATTTAATCAACACTTTTTTGCCCTTCATTTTTCTGGATTTCAAATATCCTGAGGCAATGAGCTCGTTTCGTATCTGGGTTAAATCGTTTTCGCTACTGGCGACATCCAAGGAATAACGTATGGATTCTAAATGTTGAAGTTCGTTTTTAGTGCCTTCAATTTGCTCGAGTAAAGCAGAAAAAGTACGTTTTTTCTTGTTGTACTTACTAAAAAATCTTTGTGCATTTTGATTAGGTGTTAGATTAGGATCCAGAACAATGGTTTCCATAGTATCCGTATAGTAATTATATACTTCTATTGAAAGATCACCTTCATGAATTTGATAAAGATTGGCATGAATGAGTTCACCTTTCATTTTGAAGATATCCAAATCTTTTGTATCTTCCATTTGTCGGGCTTGAAGCTCAAATTTCTTAGTGCAACGATCAACATTGTTTTGAATCAGTTTACGAACATCCACTGACTTTTGATTGACACGACTCGTGTTTGCGCGTTTTTCGTAGTAGGCATCTAGTAATTGAGAGATGGAATCAAAAGGAAGTGTCCCTACAGCATCAAACATGGATAAATGAAAAACATAAAATTCTTTGAAGTCACCATTGGGATCTACAATGATTTCAGGAGCATAATCATTGTTCGTAACCTTCGTACAAAGCTGATTGAAAGCGGCATATAAACTTTCGAATGCATCTTCTGACAAGGTGTTGGATACTGAGGTAGGATCAATCTTTGTTAGAAAGCACAGTTCATCTGCCATCAAAGGGCTTATTCCCGTGAAAGTATCATAAATGGCTTGTTTGATCTCTAGGGGTTTTGATAAGACCGCTTTAAATTCATCGATTTCAGGTAATTCAATGATGGATATTTTGTCTTTTGAGGGTGGGTAAGTGTATTCTTTTCCAGGAAAAACCTCTCTAACTGAGCTCATTTGACTGCTGACATGTTTGATGCTATCTAGGATCATCCCTTTATCATCTTTTAACATGATATTACTGTGTCGCCCCATAATCTCAATCAGCAATACTTTTTCACACAGATCACCCAACTCATTTAAATGCTCAAAAGTAATCTCAATAATTCGTTCAAAATTGGGTTGGTAAAAACGAATCACTTTTGCATTA
>CAZJIO010000045.1:3677-8647 GCA_964546035.1 uncultured Eubacteriales bacterium
CGCAGCAGCATACAGAAACTGGGTGCGCTTAATGGATTATTCTTTTGAAGATTGGTTAAGTGCATTCTTGGGTAGTTTGCTCCTGATGTGAGCAATAATTTATAGGATACACGATTGGTTCTAATGGAAATAATGAGTTCATCCTTTTCTGGTTGGGCAATCTTATCGACACGGCCACCTACTAGAAGGGTGTTTAATTCATGAACAAGACTTGCTACAACTATACCATCAAGTGCCATTCTGGCACCTCCTTTGTACTATCTTTAATGGGAAACAATATCTTCTAGTCCAGTAGGAAAGTTCTGCTTTCCTACGAAGTAATAAAAAGAGCGGGATACAAATTTAAAGCATTCATAACGCGCTATCAAGCGCTCTTTTTATAGTATAACATTCATCTGGGAACTTGTGAAGAAAAAAAGGATAGACCTCAATAAATAGGTCTATCCTGTAGGTATCATTTATCTTGTACTTCAAAGGAATAATTTCTTGAACAATTGTTATCCCAGTTGTTGGCGCTGTCTTTAAAAACAATGTTCAAATGATCACAAGTTGCAATGGGAAGTTGTGCTTCAAAGCCTTCTTGGGTCCTTCTCATTTGAATGTCCTTTTGCAGCGTCCAATTGTCACCAAAACCTGTGTGCATATAAATGGTGTCAGCACCAGAGTGATACAGAAGACCGTTATAAAGTACTGTCGCGTCTTCTCCTTTAGCAATTACGTTTGGCTTTAAAATAACGCCATTTTCATAATAAGAATTGTACATGTTAAGCCCTTCCTTTCAGTTGATTTTGCACAATTAGTATGACCACATTTTAAAATATTATGCGCATTGTTTAAGGACTAATAAATGATGTCTAAAGTTGTCGTATTGAGGTTGTATAATGTAGCATTGTATTATATAATGATACTTGAAATGTATGAACGAAGATTTTGTGATTAGGGATTGTGTCAAACAAAAGGGTTGTTTGAAATGAAAGTACACATAAGAATGTATAAAAAGATGAGAAACCATGGAGGAATTAAGGAATGAAAATGACATTTAAAGTAGGTAATGACAACGGTAACAGTGAACATGATTTAATCATTGATGGCGTATTGATCACACAACCATCTGTTTTTTCAAAAGTCTCTAAGTTGCCAGATTTGTCAAGTTTGAATGATGAAGTGTTTGTGGAAAATATTTTGGATAATATCATTACGACAGTGATGTCACCAGCCGTAAACAGTGGTGCAGCAGGTTCTTATTTTATTGGAGAATATGCGACAAAAGCGGGTAAGTTACTTCATAATATTGAGGTAGGCGCTTTTAATTCTAAAATTAATTCGGATGTTCCCATTGTTAATACGCTAGGTATTGTTGCAGCCTATGCCGTTAAAAGGGGATTGAAAGAAGACCCAAATGTGAGTCGTATTGAGTTAGATATAGAAATGGTTACAGCACTGCCTGTTACACAACATTCACCTGCGACTTCAAAGGCATTCTTTGGTAAATTTATGGATACGGACCATGAAGTTCAAGTACATTTACCTTCACGTGTGGTATCGGTTGTGCTACATTTTGTTTATGTTAAAGTGCTGCCAGAGTCCATTTGTGCTACTTTTTATGTACAAGCCTTAACCATGGAGCATGCAGAACTCATCAAGAATGCAGATGATCGTGCTGAGTATGCAGCCCTCGTCAAACGATTTTTCAAAGACTTCAATGCCAAGTATGGTCTTAACATCGACGGTAAATACTTTAAGAATTTAAAAATATTACATAATTCTATTGGAGAAGGAACCACAGAGATTCCACTAACCAATGATATATCCTTTGATCCAAACTTTATCGAAGGATCCAATAATGGTGTAGGACATGCTATTAATGAAGTGCTTAATACCTTCATAAAATCTAAAAATCTCGTAAAATTTACGAGACAAGATTACTCCGCTATCTTAAGAGATCCTCATCACAAACATTATGAATTCGCGATGTCACTGGTTCAAGACCCACTGGCGGAACAAGGCGAAATTATTTTTAGAAATACCAAACAAGAAGTCGGTAAAGCCAATAATGCAATCGATATCATCATGGTTCATGGTGGTGGTAGTATTCTTATGAGAGACTTTTTATTACAAGAATATTATGGATTTGGTGAGAAGACAGACATCATGATTTTTTATGTGCCTTCAGAATTTGCTGTTGTTTTAGAAGTTTTAGGGATGTATGCTTTCCTTAAAAGTGACATCTTTAAAAATCTAAAAGCAACTTATCTAAAGAAAAATTAAGATTTGATTGCCTGGTGCAGTTGTTAACGCCTGTTAACAACTGCTTTACATAAATGGAGGTGTGCAATGCCTTTTAAATTGTTATCCCAATTGTTTTCCCATAAGACTAAAAGCGAGAATGAAAAAATTCAGGAGTGGATTCAACTACAAAGTTACAGTGAAGACGCCATCCAGTATTTGATTGAGAAAGAAATTTATGAGAATGGGTTACGAGATTTAGGATATATCATACCTAGACTAAGAAATGATGAATATTTTGACACCTTAATACAAAAGAAAATTGATGAACCAAAAGGATCAGGCTTTGAATTTACTCCTCATCAAAAAATATTCGCTAAACCTATTCAAGAGAGCAAAATAATTCTTGTTGATCCTTCCATTGTGAGAGAAAGTGAAGCCTTTTCGAGTGTCTTTAAGAGTGCCACCAATCCAGTGGTGGTTGCACCTTCAAATACAACTGATTTAAGTATGGTTGATACAGCCTGTTTTGATGATTAAACCTTAAGCCACTCCTTTTACAAGAAGAGTGGCTTACTCTTTATTTTTACAATAAGAATGGATTCAAATACAATAAAAACGGAGTGAAACTATGAAGATATCATTGGAATTGGTTCCAAATAGCAAAGACCAACTGCTCAAGGAAGTTCAGTTTTCTAAAGAGCACTTTCCTTTAATTGAAAAGATCAATATCCCGGACCTTTTACGATTTGATATACGCAGCTGGGTAGGATGTGAAATTGTAAAAAACTTCTATAACGATGTGATTCCACATATTCGAGCAATTGATATCGACTTAGATCAACCCCTTATTATGGCGTCAGCACTTATTAAGCATGATATAAAAGAAGTGTTAATTGTGACAGGAGATATCCCTCAAGAAATGAATCGAAAGATTTACCATTCCACAAGCCTTGAAGTTATTTCTAAGTTTAAAAAAGAATTGCCTCATATCAAGGTTTATGCTGCTATTGATCCCTATAGAGAAAGTATCAAAAACGAGCTCAATTATATCAAAAGAAAAGTCTATGCAGGGGTAGATGGGTTTTTTACGCAACCCTTTTTTGATCTACGTAGCTTGGAAATGTATAGTGAATTGCTGGAGGATCAGCAAGTGTTTTTTGGTGTATCCCCGGTGACTTCTGAACGTTCACAAAATTATTGGTATGCTAAGAACCATGTCATATTCCCAAAAGGATTCAAGCCTGAAATGAGCTGGAATGTGGATTTTGCACGTAAAGTATTGGAACATTGCAAACAATTTGATAGAAACGTTTATTTCATGCCAATAAAAACCAATGTAGAGCACTATTTGAGTCAGGTTTTTGCTAAATAATTTTTGACTCAAGGGTGAACACCTGTCCCTCTTTCTGAATAAGATATAGTACAAGTAGTAGATGAAAATCTTTGTCGACAAACAGTTACTTGTACTAAGAAAGGAAAGGAGGTCAGAATATGTGGCAAGAAACTGCAGGTATCAGAGAAGCAAGAAAAGGTCGTAATGGTGTTGTAGAAGCTGCGGCTGAACGTAGAGGCTGTCATTGTGAAGAAAGACGTAGACCAGAACCTGTACGCGATATTGAAGACATACTGGATGATATTTTAGAATCTGTCAATAACATTGAAGAATGTACATGCGATAGAATTGTTCGATTGTTAAAAAGAATTCTCGATGTTTTAGAAGAAAATGATCGTCCCCATTGCTAACAGAATAGTTATTTGAACAAGAGGTACATAACAAGATATACAATAGAAAGACCTGGTAGTTTCTGCTAGGTCTTTTCTAACTGATAAAAGAGCAGGTGATTTATCATGCAAATAAAAAAAGAAGAAGTGCGATTGGCGATACTAGAACATGCAGAAAAAGAATTTTATACACTCGGTTTTGACAAAGCATCTGTCCGGAAAATTGTAAATGCATCTGGCACCACAATAGGGAATTTTTACAATTATTTTGAAAATAAGGAGGCTTTATTCGATGCTGTAGTTAGAGAAGCCCATTTAAATTTAAAGTACTTTATTCAATTCCACGCACAATTGGATCAGTCTGAATCTGTATGGGATCACACAAATCCAAAGGCATTGAGAATGGGGCTATCAAGCATGCTACCAAAATTGAAGCCTATTTTTAGCGATAAAGTTGTTATGTTAATAGAGTGTAGCAAGGGTACCCCCTATGCAAAGACTAAAAAAGAGATGGTGGATCTACTCCTTGACCATTACCCGACTAAAGACATCGGCGCTATTTTAGCGGAACAATTGATCGATGGCATTGTACTTATTCTGAAAAAATATAGGGACCATGTAGAGGTTAGGGATGAAATCCTGTTAGATTTTTTATTGTTTCATTTTCAATTTAATCTTAGCAGTTGTTATTGAGAGGTGAACAATGGTATAATTTAGGAAATATGGATTATAATTAGGGGGTTATACCTTGAAAAAGAACAAAATACATTTAGAAAAAACAGATTTGATTATATTTGCACGACAATTAGCGTTAATTATCGATTCTCAGGTGACCTTACATGATGGACTTACTTTGATTCGAAATAAATCGGATAATGCAGGACTCTCTCAAATATTAAGTAATGTGCTTCAAGATATACATAACGATTTAACCCTTGGAGATTCTTTAAAGAAGTATGAAGTCGCATTAACACCCTTTTTTGTGAATATGGTAGAAATAGGCGAGAAAAGTGGTAATT
>CAZJIO010000045.1:8675-11391 GCA_964546035.1 uncultured Eubacteriales bacterium
TGAATGTTTTGGAACAAATTGCAGATGCATACGAAAAAGAGGATGAAACAGCCCAGAAGGTTAAGGCGGCTATCTCCTATCCCATCATTCTCTCAATATTAATGTTTGGCGTGGTCATACTGTTGGTGGTTCAAATATTGCCCATGTTTAAAGATGTATTAGAATCCCTCGGGGGTACAATGCCTTGGATTACACAAGTCATATTAAGCGGTTCTCTTTTTATTGGAGAGTATGCTTTTGTCATACTGGGACTGATCTTGATTGTTGTTTTTTCACTGCTTTCATATAAAAAAACAGAAAGTGGTAGTTACTTCTTTGATCAATTAAAGTATAAAATGCCCATTCAAAAGCAAATCGTCATTTCAGTGACCGCAACACATTTGGCAAGAAACCTTAGTATTCTTATTCGTAGTGGGATTAACATTACCGAGGCGCTATTTATGTTGAAACCGGTCATGAACAATAAATATATCGAGAAAAAGTTAGACGAAGCGATAAAAGGAATAGAGAACGGCGAATCTTTAGAGGACGTTATTTCAACACTTCATTTATTTCCTTGGGTACTCCTTAAATTATTTGCAGTAGCTCAGACCACTGGACACATGGATGATGTGCTTGAAAAAGCTGCCTTAGTAATGGAACAAGAAACGGATATTAGACTTAAGAAATTAACAACCGTAATAGAGCCGATGTTAATCATGATTTTGTCCATCATAGTGGGTATTATATTAATTTCTGTTGTTTTGCCGGTGGTTAATATTATGAATTCAATTGGTTAACTCCAAGGTGTGGAGGTAAAAAGATGATTAGAAATATGAAACTGAGTAAAGTTTCCCAAGGGATTACAATCCTCTTCCTTGTGCTGATTGTTGTCATGAGTGTCCCAAGTATTATTCAATACAAAGATAAAGGTAAAGAGATTAATATTGAAGCAATACAGAAAACTGTGGAAAAATATGTGATCCAATGTTATGCAGCGGAAGGCAGTTATCCAGCAGATCTTTATTATTTACAAGAAAATTATGGACTCATTCTCGACGAGGAACAATACAGCTATCAATATGAAATATTTGCTTCAAATATTATGCCGGAAATCAAGGTTGTTTTAAAAAGCAACCTGTAGGCCATTACTTATGGAGGTATATATGGATACAAGAAAGAGAAATATTTCATTAGAATCTATTTTGGTCATGTTCTTATTGCTGATTTTTGCAGTATCATCTAGTGTGATCATCGTTCAAGGTAGTCAAAGTTATGAAGGTATCATCAATGATAAAGAACACGCTGAGCATGCCAGAATTGCCCTTTCTTATCTGGACATGAGAATTAAACAAAATGATTCCATTGGACAAATAAGTTTTGAGACACAGAGGGTGGAAGGGCAAGATGCTCTGGTAATCAAGCATTCAGGTGAAGAAGCTGGTTATTTAACTTATATCTATTGGATGAATGGTTATTTATGGGAATGTTACACAGATGCACTTACAGAGCCCTCCCAAGAGTTAAGTTCTGAAATTGTTCCCGTTGATGCATTGGGATTTCAATATGAAGCAGAAGAGAACGCTTTTAACATAACGATTCAATATCAATATGGTCATGAGGTTCTGGTTTTAGAGCGATGGATTGCTATGAAAACAAAGTCATAATCGATTAAACAATCACAGCCCAAAAGGGGGGACGTAATGAAAACTAATTTACTCAATAAGAAAGATGGTTTCACTTTGGTTGAAGTCATCATTTCAATAGCGGTTTTAAGCTTGATTAGCGTGATTGTATTAAGGTTATTTGTCCTCTCAAATGAAGTGTCAGAAAAGGTGAGAATCGAAGACGTAGCTGGGGTATATGCTTCAAATGTATTAGAAATTTGTAAGAGTGCTCCCAGTGTTAAGGATATTAGAGAAAATCCATTTTTTGATAAGGCGAACAGCATTGGGGATGATGGTCTTGTGTATGTGCTCCACTATAATGAAAAATGGCAGCAGACCGAACAAGACGCTGTCTTTGAACTTACTTTAAAGATACTAGACAAGGATAAAGGGACAAGCTTATCTCAGAATTTATCCGATACATCTCATATTATGTTTAAAACGGCTTTGTATGATTTGGTAGTTACAGTTAAACAATTAGACCCCGTTAGCGGGGCTTATGGTTTAATCGCTTCCTATCAATCGAGTAAATACTTCGCATTTGAGGAGTGATTCAGTGAGAATAAAAAAGAGAAATCTCGAAAAAAAACCAATGGATGTAAGGGGAGCAACCTCGATTTTTGTAATGATTTTCATGGTTGTCCTCCTGGTGTTTGGGCTAGCGGCATTGACCACTTCTCTAGCGAGTTTAAAGTTAGCAGATAAAAGCCATAATTGGTCAAAAGAATACTATTTATTGGAAGGCGAAGCCGAAAAAAAGATTGCTCAAATAGATGGCTTGCTTTTTGAAGCTGAGGTGGCTGCAAGAGCATATTTCACTGAGAGACAATATCTTATGGCTTTGGGTACGATTTTATCCGATGAAGATCAATGGAGCATTTATATGGCCTGGTCGGGATTAGAAGAAACCGTTGAAAAGGAAGCGTTCCTCGAAAATCTATTTCCCTTCGTTTATTTGGACCTTGTTAATGACTCCTTAAAAGAATCTTTAGATCCTAATACGAGACAAACGTACAGTCAGTGGATGGATGGGTCATTTGAACCGGTATATATTAACTTTTCTATTGTAG
>CAZJIO010000045.1:11402-13198 GCA_964546035.1 uncultured Eubacteriales bacterium
CTATCCTAAAAATCTATCCGTAAAGTTGAAAATAAGTGCACCACACTATGAAATGGTTATTAATGGGGAAGATGCTGTTGATGGCACACGCAATGCCACGTCTTTGTACAGATATGAAGTCGTTATGTGGCAAGAATGGCAAACACCTTTTACTTATACAGATGATATCAACTTTGAAGATCCTAATTTTGAGGATCCAGCCTTTGAGGATACAGATCTTGAGGGTTTAGACACAGAGGCTGGAACAGATTCAACGGAAGCACAGGACGGCGTTTTTAAGTAGTGAAGATGAAAGAACCCTTCAGTTGTAATGAATGGTTCTTTTATTGTCTGAATATACTAGAGCTGGAATGTTTCTTGCGCTTTAATTAGTGATATGTTAGAATTTGTAAAGATTAATGACAAAATTTGCTTATAATCAAGATATTTTTGGAAATGCTTTATACAAGTGAAGAAGTGCACAAAGCGGTAGTAGCTTGGAATCCTAAATGGATGAAAGTAGGTAGATGACGATATGTGTGGTTTTGTAGGCTTTGCAGATACAATTGACAATAAAGAAGCAGTTCTAAAGGAAATGATGCAGAAAATTCTACATAGAGGCCCAGATAGTGAGGGCATATATGTGGATCATCATATTGCATTAGGGTTTCGTAGACTATCGATCATCGACTTAGCCGGTGGGGCACAACCCCTTTATAACGAAGACAGCAGTCTGGTGCTTTTGTTTAATGGTGAAATATACAATTATCAACCGATACGGACTGAATTGATTGAAAAAGGGCATGTGTTTACAACACAATCGGATTCAGAAGTATTGATACATGGGTATGAAGAATATGGTTCTGATTTGGTTAAAAAACTACGTGGGATGTTTTCCTTTGTTATTTGGGACAAAAAAAACAGAAGTCTTTTTGGCGCCAGAGATTATTTTGGCATCAAACCCTTATATTATAGTCAAATGAAGGGTAGTTTGATTTTTGGATCAGAAATCAAGAGTTTTCTTACCCACCCCAATTTTAACAAAACCCTCAATGAAGCTGCTTTAGAAAATTACTTAACATTTCAATATTCACCAACGGATGAAACATTTTTTAAGGGTGTCTTTAAAGTGCCACCTGCTCATTATTTCCACTATAAAAATGGAGAAATGACCGTTGAAAGATATTGGGAACCGGAGTTTGAGTCAGAGGATAAAACCCTGGATGAATATGTGGATTTAATTGATGCCAGTTTTAAGGATTCTGTACTTGCTCACAAAATTTCAGATGTGGAAGTGGGATGTTTTTTATCAAGTGGCGTTGATTCAAGTTTTGTTGCAGCCTGCTTTAACGGAAACAAAACCTTTACAGTGGGGTTTTCACAACAAGATTACAATGAAATTGATTATGCAGAGGAATTTTCCAAAATTATCAAAATCGACAATTATAGCAAGGTGATTACGCCCGAAGAGTATTGGGATATTTTACCTAAGGTCCAATATCATATGGATGAACCTTTGGCAGATCCTTCCGCGGTTGGTCTTTACTTTGTCAGCCAACTGGCCAGTGAACATGTTAAGGTTGTGCTATCTGGAGAAGGTGCAGATGAACTTTTTGGAGGTTATAACATTTATAGGGAGCCCCTAGATATTGCCTTCTATACAAGGTTGCCTTTGATTCTCAGAAAAATTGTGGGCTATTTTGCTGAGTATTTACCGGATTTTAAAGGAAAAAGCTTTTTAATTAGGGGCGGAATGTCTTTGGAAGATCGGTTTATTGGGAATGCCTATATTTTTAGAGAGAAAGAAAGAAAAGCAC
>CAZJIO010000045.1:13223-16591 GCA_964546035.1 uncultured Eubacteriales bacterium
CTACTCAACATAACAACAGATGCGCCACGGCCACAAGAACTCACCAAACCTTTTTACAGCAAGGTCACAGATAAGGATGATCCAACAAAGATGCAGTTTTTGGACATTCATATGTGGATGGCAGGTGATATACTGCTAAAAGCAGATAAAATGAGCATGGCACATTCTTTAGAACTTCGCGTTCCTTTTTTGGATAAAGAAGTGATGACCTTAGCTGGCAAAATACCTACACGTTTTCGTGTTAATAGATTGAATACCAAGTATGCCATGAGGTTGGCAGCACTTAGAAACCTGCCTGAAAAAGTTGCACAAAAGAAAAAATTAGGGTTTCCTGTGCCCATACGCGTCTGGTTGAAAGAAGAAAAGTACTATGCTGTTGTAAAAGATGCTTTTACCTCAGAAAATGCAAAGACTTTTTTTAATGAGAAAGAGTTGTTGAAGTTATTAATTCAGCATCGTAAAGGTAAAAAAGATAACTCAAGAAAAATTTGGACCATTTACATGTTTTTAGTGTGGTATCAACAGTATTTTGGTTAAGAGGTGAGATATGAAAAGTTTTATTATTTCTGCTTTAGAGGAAAATCAAAGGGCAGATAAATATGTGATGAAGATATTGGGTAAAGCTAGCAAAAGTTTTATTTATAAAATGATTCGAAAAAAGAACATAAAGCTAAACGGACAAAAGTTTGAAGGACATGAACTCCTTAAGCAAGGGGATGAATTTACCATTTATTTTTCTGATGAAACCTTTGATAGTTTTACCGGAGATAGTGAAATAACGTCACAAGTGCCTGTGAAAATGACGTTCTCCATTCTTTTTGAAGATGAGAATCTTTTGGTTTGCAATAAGCCAGTGGGGTTACTCTCCCAACCAGATGGTGAAGGAGATAACTTGGTGGATCAGTTGGTGTATTATGTTGCGCAAAAGCAAGAAGTACAAACTTTGGGATTTAAAACCGGTATTTGTAATCGATTAGACAGAAATACCAGTGGTATTGTTATTGCAGGGAAAAATATGCGGACCCTTCAAGCGCTTAATAGTGCTATTTCTGAAAGAACGGTAGATAAGAGCTATCTCACAATTGTAAAAGGCGTTATTTATGGAGAAAATACCCTGGAAAGTTATTTGATTAAAGATGAAAACACAAATAAAGTGTCAATTTCTAAAGAACCGACGGGAGATTATATTAAGACGATTTATAAACCCCTTCAAAACAACGGTCACTATACACTTCTTGAAGTTAAAATCATCACAGGCAAATCTCACCAAATAAGAGCTCATTTAGGGAGTATCGGTCACCCAATTGTTGGAGATACAAAGTATGGGGATCGTCAAATTAATGAAGCATTCCATAGAAAATATGGGTTAAAAAATCAATTGTTACATGCCCATCGATTTACAATTCTTGAGATTAATGAAGGTTTTTCATATCTAAAAAACAAGACCTTTGTGGCACCTTTACCTGAGCAGTTTGATCGAATGAAAAAAGAGATGTTTAAAGAGGCTTAAGAAATGGACAACAAACAGAAAATCATTGATTTTTCTAAAACAATAGGCATTGAAGCAATTGGATTTTGCAGGGTCAAAAGAGATCGTCAAAGAGTCGATACCTTCCTAACGAGGCAAAGCCAAGGTATCTCATGTGATTTAGAAGAGATCAAAGATTTAGAAGCTAGCATAGATCCTTGCATTCATTTACCAGGAGCAAAATCTTTTGTGGTCATCTTACAAAGCTATACTTTAAAAAAAAATATAGGGTCTAATAACGCTTTGTCGGGAATGATCTCTAGTGGTTCTGTTTTTGAAGATTACCATGTCCTCGTCAAAAGAAAATTAGAGTTGTTACAGACTTATTTAAAGACACAGTTTGACGCTGAAAGTAGGATCTATTGTGACCAAAGCCCATTTTCAGACAGGGGAATAGCTGTGAATGCGGGTTTAGGAATTATTGGTAAAAATGGGTTCCTATTGACAAAAAAATGGGGAACAGCAACCTATATTGGCTATTTATTGACTGACTTAGATCTTGATCATTACGACATGCCTCTTCAAGAGGATTTATGTGGTGACTGTATGTTGTGTACAAAGACCTGTCCAAACAGTTCGATACTGTCAAATCGACAGATTAATGCAACGACTTGTATTTCTTATTTAACCCAGAGTAAAGTCCTTACTGAACCACAAAGAGTTTCTATGAACCGGGCCATATATGGTTGCGATCTTTGTCAATTGGCGTGTCCTTATAACAGAGATAACCTGAATGAAATGCATGTACCACTTGTTTCGACATCCATAAATCTCGAGGATTTGTTGGGTATGGATAACAAAACATTCAAAAATACATTGGCTAGGACTTCGGCTGGATGGCGCGGGAAAAAGATGCTCCAGAGAAATGGTGTGATCGCTTTAGGTGAAATTGGAACAGTTGAGTGTGTTGACATCTTAAAACAGCATATTTTAGATCAAAGAGAAGATATTCGTTTGGAAATAGTAGGCGCTTTGATACGGATTGGTACTTTGCAGGCAACACATGTGCTGGAAGAAATGCTAGCAATGGAAAAAAGTGAAACGATTATTCTGAGGATCAATCATTACCTAAGATAAGGTGGGAGACATATGGCATATTGGAATTCAAGAGGGTTAAGAGGCAGTTCCTTAGAGGAGCTTATTAATTTGACCAATGAACGATACAGAGAGCATGGTCTTGCTCTGATTCAAAAAATACCCACTTCAATTAAACCCATAAAATTAGATCAAGAACAGGGTCATATATCTTTAGCTTATTTTGAAAAAAGAAGTACAGTAGATTATATCGGCGTGGTACAAGGGATACCTATTTGCTTTGAAGCAAAGGAAACCGCTAAACCAGGTCTGCCTTTGCAAAACATTCATGAACATCAGATCGATTTTATGACGGATTTTGAAAAGCAAGAGGGTGTGGCTTTCTTAATTGTCTTTTTTGCGTTACATAACGAACATTATTTGCTCCCTTTTTCTGTTCTTAAAAAGTACTATGAATTGAGTCAAAACGGAGGCAAAAAAACGATCCCCTATGCAGCTTTTGAAAAGCAGTATTTGATCGAGGCTAAATCTGGTTACTATTTACATTATTTAGAGGCTTTGAAAAGTTATTTGCGGTCTTTAGAATAGTAGGGAGACAAACAACATGAAAACCTTTAGAAACACAGATAAAAGGCAAATAATGGAATGGGTAAATGCAGAGGGTGGAAGGACCACATATACCTACAATGAACAGGGTCGCCTTTGTGAAAGGGTGCAGCATTTAGGCGTAACCGATGGGACGTATTCAAGAATGTCTGGTGAGATGCCAAAAGTTATGTCTTGGAAGACACTCACCACGCGATAT
>CAZJIO010000045.1:16603-26084 GCA_964546035.1 uncultured Eubacteriales bacterium
ACCATCAGGGCCTCCTTAATAAAAAAATTACCCCTACTGGACATACAACTGCCTATGTCTATGATCAATGGGGCAAACTATCAACAATTACAGATGAAGCAGGTTACACAACCCATTATACTTATAACGCAAATCATGAATTGCAGAGCATGATGTATCATGATGGTAAAACAGTGTCCTACACCTATAATGAGGGGAATCAGTTGATACAGGTCCAGGATTGGTTAGGCGGTTATCAATTTGAAATGCAGGCAATGCAACCCAAAAAAATCCAGGATTCATTTGGAAATACCACCTACTATTCCTTTGATGAAAAGGGACATAGAACCCATACGGAGTATCCAAATAAGCAAAAAATCCAATATCACTATGATGAGGCAGGAAGACTTACGCACATTAATTGCCTCAACAACACGGAGATTGATTACCATTACGATGCTTCGGGTGCTTTGGCGCAAATTATTACTCCGAAATTCAAAACTCAATTCACTTATGATCATAGGGGTCGAAAAATCCAAACTACTTTAGAAGATTCTGGTGGAAATAAATTGTATACCCAGAGGAATAGCTATGATTTGTTTGGAAACAAATTTCTTGAACAGAAATTTTTCTGGGGAATGGATGGGGAAGAAGAGACTCTTTATACCTATGATCAGCTCCATCAATTGATTTTAATCGAAGGCCAGAATCAAAAAGTCGCTTTTTTCTATGATTCCCTGGGGAATCGGATAAGAGAAGAAGTTACAACAAAAAATGAAAATATAAGGGTAAATACCTATACTTATAATGATGAAAATCAGTTGGTGCAAATGCGCTGTGAAAATAAAAAAATAGGTCGCCATGACATCACCGGTACTGTGAAGTTTAGTTACGATTTGAGAGGAAATATGATTCAAATGATTCATAATGAACGCCAACTGATGTCGTTCACCTATGATTCTGCAAATCAATTAGTAGAATCAGAAAATTGTGACGGGAACAAAAGGCAATATATCTACGATGGTCTCGGTCGAAGAATTAAAAAAATAGTCGATCATGTTGAGTCCTATTACATATACGATCTTGCTACCACACAGATACATCCAATTATGATAAAAGGCAAAGAAGAGCATATTCAATTAGATGACAAAGGTTTTATGTTGCATATATCCAAGGAAAAGTTTTCTTTTACTATCAAAGATGATTTAGGGAACGCTGTGCTGAAATTCAATGAGAAGGGTGAGATAGAACCGTGCTGTGGGGTGGATGCCTTTGGCGTACGAGTCTCTGCACTTGAGAATACCATTGGTCACGAAACGCGATTTGCTGGGCATCCTTTTGATTCTGAAACCGGTCTTTATTTTGCAGGAGCTAGGTATTATATGCCGGAAATTGGTCGATTTATCAGCCGAGATGTATATAGCAATGTTTATTCCAAACATCCGGATCACCCCTATATTTATTGTGATAATAACCCAATTGCTTACACAGATCCTACAGGGCATTGGAAAAAGAGTATACATCTCCATAAAACAGAGGAGCTCAGTTGCTATGTTTTTATGAAACATGGTTTTGAAAATATTGAAGCAATCAAATATGCAAAGATTATTGCAAAAGGCAATCAAGGGGTGGATACAAGTGTTGTAACGACCTCTTTCATGCCCGATAGCATTAATGGTATAGGTAAAATAGTTGGAGATCAAGGTTGGCATTTTAATATGAATATCAAATACAGATGGGGTTCGAGCAATGATTCTAGAGTTATTCGTTTTCGGAGATGTTATGCTCAATCCGTTAAGCATTTTAATCATGCCCAGAAAAGATATGAGAAACGAAACCATCATTTGTTGTATGGTCTAAATGTGCTTCTAACCAATAAAAGTTCAGCAGATCTTAAGTGGCTTCGGTATAAAAACCTACAAGAGGAACGCGCCTTACACACCTTTGGCATGGGATTGCATCCCTTACAAGATCAATTTGCTCATATGGATTTTGGCTATGAGGATATATTGACCAAAGGTGGCGTATTTACCCTTCATCCAAAAGAATATGATGATCCAGAATATGATAATGGCGCGGAGGGTACATTAGTTTATGTGGGATCATCTACTCAGGGACATGAAACAGAATGGCTCAGTAAAAGATGGTTTGACACAAAAACAGCTACCATTCATGCCTTAGAGGAGTTTGTAAAGGCAACTTACAGGCAAACAGATGTGCGGCCTAGATGGCATAAGCGCGTTGCACAGAAAACTGCTGAAATACTTCAAATGAATAAAAAGGGGTTGAGTTGATGAAAACAAATGAAAAAATTCAAATAATTTTTGCACCACATCCGCCTATATTAATTTCGGAGATAGGCAATGGACAAGAAAATCAGGCAAAAAAAACGTTGGAAGCTATGGAGCATATAGCCGATTTAGTTCAATTATTTAAGCCAGAAACAATTCTTTATATAACACCGCATGGAAATAGCTTTAATAATGGTACCTGTATTCTCGATGAAAAAGTACTTCACGGTGATTTTAAAGCTTTTGGTAATGATGGACTGCGTTTCATGAAAGCAGTTGATGCCCAATTGGTCCAAGAAATTGGCGAGGCACTAGACGAAGAGGACCTGGTTCATGTGCTATTGTCAAAAACTTTGGCAAAACAATATGGCGTTTCTGCCCAGCTAGATCATGGTGTGATGGTACCCATGTATTTCATAGATCAAAAATTTTCTGACTATAAAATCGTTCATATATCCCCTGGATTTACTTCCTTGCTGGAGCAATATAAAATAGGTATTGCACTGAGAAAGGCGATTCGAAAAAATGGAAGTAAGGTATTGGTTGTAGCTAGTGGTGATCTTTCTCACTGTCTTAAAGAGGAAGGTGCCTACACCTATCATCCTATGGGCCAAGTCTTTGATGATTTTGTAGTGTCATGCATATCTAAGTTTGATGGTGAACAATTGATTACAATGTCCTCTGACATATTTGATCCAGCTGGTCAATGTGGACTTAGGTCTTTTTGCATGGCCTTTGGTATGTTTGAGGGTTATAGTGGTCGAGCAAAAGTCTTTAGCTATGAGGGTCCTTTTGGAGTGGGATATCTCACTGGCAGCATAGAGGAGGAGGGGACTGCGCCACATTCTGTGCTTGAGCGTATCGAAAACCGGTTGAAAATAAAACGTGAAAACAAAAGAAACGCTGAAGATGATTATATAAAACTAGCAAGACGGACGATTGAACACTATGTCATGACGTATCAAAGGTTGGAGCGATCTATGGGCAAAATAAATCTGAAAGAGACTTCTTGGCAAGAGATGCTTAACCAACAAGCAGGTGTTTTTGTATCGCTTCACATAAATGGAGAGCTTAGAGGCTGCATTGGTACGATCTTACCCTCAAAAGAGGATGTAGTTGATGAAATTATAGATAACGCCATCCAAGCGGCAAGTGCCGATCCTAGATTTGATCCCCTCGAAGCCCGTGAGTTAGATGAAGTTGACGTAAAAGTAGATATCTTGTCAAAAATTGAACCTATACGTTCAAAAGATGAACTTGACCCTAAGCGGTATGGTGTGGTGGTTGAACAAGGTGATAAAAGAGGGTTGCTTCTTCCTAATTTAGAAGGTGTTGACACGGTTGAAGAGCAGATTTCAATCGCTAAAAAAAAGGCGGGTATTAGTAATAATCAGTCCGTACAGTTGTCCAGATTTGAAGTTGTTAGACATGAAGTATAAAAAATGTTTGCAATTACCTCACAAAAACGATATAATTAGTTCATAAATACGTAATAGTTTATTAACAAAGATGTGAGGTGTTGTATGAAAAAAATATTCATTCTATTTCTAATCAGTATTTTAACCATCAATTTGTTTGTAGTGAGCTCAGCTGCGACGCAACCGATACCCATTACCATGTATTTTAACGGTGGTTTTGTTGCTACAGAAGTAGATCCCTTTAATAAAGATGGCATCACATATGTGACCCTAAGAAGCTTTACCGATCTATTGAATATTCAGGATGTTGAGTGGGATGGTGAGGAAAGAAGTGTTGGTATTTCCTACAGCGGTAAATCATTAAAGTTTTATTTGGATCAAAATATAGTGCTCGTAAATGGCCGTGAATATTTTATAGATGGTCAACCTACTTTAGTCAATGGAAACACCATGGTACCTCTAGATTTTATTGCCCATAATTTTGATTGTGATATTTCCTGGGATTCATTAACACAAAGCCTGTATGTTAAGAAGGAAGGGATCTCAATTAAAATGAATGACGGTGGTTATAGCAGCGAAGATGTTCTATGGCTGGCTAGAATTGTTCAAGTTGAAGGGAATGGGACACCCTATGATTGTAAGTTAGCCATCGCTAATGTGGTTTTGAATAGAGTTAAAAGTGGTGTTTTTCCAGATTCTGTAAAGAATGTTATTTTTCATCATGGTCAGTTCCCCCCAGCGTATAAAGCGGGTTTTTCGGAATCAATACCTAGGGATGAAAATATATATGTAGCTAAAATGGCCCTGAACGGTGACAATAACATTTCAACATGTCTCTATTTTAACAACAGACCTTTTAAATCTAAGGCTGACGACTTATATAAAATCATTGATGGTGAATATTTTTACAATTAATAGAAAGCAATCGATATTGGAGGATTTAGAAATGACGTTTTTAGCAGCTAATTCGTTAGAAGTAATCAACGATTCATTGTATTATTTAGACATCATTATGGTAGTAGCTGCTTTTGGAATAGGCATTTTCTCAATTGTTAATCCTAAAAAAGCATGGTCTGTTTTTCAGTCAAAAAAAATAAAAAAGACAGAAACGCCTACTGAAAAAACCATTAAAACAACTAGAAACTTTGGTGTGGTCATTACAATCCTTGCGATAGCCTTTGTATTTATTGCTTTCTTGTAATAACAATCGATAATACGAATCTTATTAATGGCATACATGTAAACGAGAAGGAGTTCAAAATACAATTAAAGTTGTATGAATTGAACTCCTTTTTATAGGTTGACAGATGCTTGCGCATCAATTATAATAATAATTAATTTAGCAAATTAGCAATCTACCGAATTATCACTGTACCATGATGAATTGAGAAAAGGGGTTGCTAATCATATGGAGGAATGACGATGAACGAACGTTTACTGCACACACCACAAGGTGTTAGAGATATCCACCTGGTGGAAGCATCTAGGAAAATTGAATTACAAAATAGGATTATGAGTATCTTCCATTCTTATGGTTTTAAAGATGTTCAAACCCCTACTTTTGAATATATTGATATTTTCAGCAAAGAAAGAGGCACCGTGGATATCAAGATGATGTATAAGTTTTTTGATAGAGATGGCAATATTTTGGCGCTGCGCCCAGACATCACACCTTCTATTGCAAGATTTATTGCTTCCTCTGTTGAAAATGATGGTTTGCCAAAACGTATGTGTTATTTAGGCAATACTTTTAGAAATAATGAAAGTTATCAAGGTAAGCTTCATGAATTCACTCAAGCTGGAGTGGAATTTGTTGGCGTAGACAGCCCAGATGCCGATGCTGAAATCATAGCTCTAGTGGTCAATAGTATGCTGGCTTCTGGATTACAAGAATTTCAAATCGAATTAGGTCAGGCTGGATTTTTTAAAGGATTGCTCCAAGAAATGGGTCTTGATGCTTCCTATGAAGAGGAACTCAGAAGATTAATCGATGAGAAAAATTATATTGCATTAGAAGAGTTATTAAATAGCTTGAATCTGGATGCGGTCTATAAAAAAAGTTTATTGGATTTACCAAAACTTTTTGGCTCTATAGAGGTAATTTTGCAAGCAAAGAAAATGACCACTAACTTAATGGCACAAAAAGCCCTTGATCGATTAGAACGTGTTTATGAAATCTTAAAAGATTATGGTATAGAAAATTATATTTCCTTTGACCTGGGTATGGTAAGTAAAATTAACTATTATACGGGTATCGTTTTTAGAGGATATACCTATGGTACCGGGGTATCCGTCGTAGATGGCGGCAGATATGACCAGCTGATTGGACAATTTGGTGAAGATGCGCCTGCTGTGGGGTTTGCAATTGTCATTGATGAGTTAATGTCAGCCCTAGAAAGGCAAAAGATCTATTTACCTACAGAAGAAATCAATACATTGCTCCTTTACAATGATGACTCAAGAGCCATAGCCCTTAGCATTGCAGAGAGTATGAGAGCTCAAGAAATGAACATTGAGATTGGACTCTTAGGAAGAAGTATGGAAGAAAATGTGGCATATGGCAAGCGTTATGACATAGGCGGAATTATGCATTTTATTTCACCGGAAGAGGTTGAAATGATTAACCTAACGACGGGAGAAACCTCTAAGATAGCAGTAGCTGATTTGTTTGATGATTTATACGAATATGAGTATGAGCACCTAGAAGCTCACGAGCATGATCACAATTGTTCTCATGAACACCTCGGTAGTACTAATGATGATGATAAGGATGGTATAGACTTTTGAGATATTTAACATTTGCACTAGCAAAAGGAAGATTAGCAAAGAAAGCATTAGCGATGCTCGAAGAAATAGGTATCACCTGTGAAGAAATGAAAGGGGATACACGTAAGTTAATTTTTACAAACGAAGAATTAAAACTGAGATTTTTCCTCGCAAAGGCAACCGATGTTCCCACATACGTAGAATATGGCGCCGCTGACATAGGTATTGTTGGAAAAGATACGATCTTAGAAGAAAAGAAGAATCTATACGAGGTCGTTGATTTAGGTTTTGGGAAGTGCCATATGGTTGTAGCTGGACCTGAAGAAGCAGCAGAAAAGTTGAAATACAACAACTCCATCCGAGTTGCTACCAAATACCCAAATATTGCAAAAGATTATTTTTACAATAAGAAAAATCAGAAAGTGGAGATCATTAAGTTAAATGGCTCCATAGAATTAGCGCCTTTAGTGGGGTTAGCTGAAGTGATCGTGGATATTGTAGAAACCGGGTCGACATTAAAAGAAAATGGACTCGTCATATTAGAAACCATTTGCCCACTTTCTGCTCGAATGGTCGTTAACCGAGTGAGCATGAAAATGGAAGGTGAAAGAATCAACAACATCGTTGAAGGTCTGAGAAGGAGCATATCCCAATGAAAACCTATAATTTTAAAAATGGACAAAAAATCGATATAAAAAAACTCCTCGCCGAGCGTGCACCCACTAGTTATGTTGAATATGAAGCTACCGTTGCTCAAATTGTGATGGATGTGAAGTTAAGAGGCGATGTGGCCCTAGTGCACTTTACACAAAAGTACGATGGCGTTGATTTATGCCTAGATGCTATTAGAATTACAGAGAGTGAAATTGCAGAAGCATATGCCGCTGTGGATGTACAGCTTATAGAGGTTTTGAAAAGAGCAAAGGCTAGGATTCAAGCTTTTCATGAAAAACAAAAAACTTACAGTTGGTTTGATACCTGTGAGAAAGGAACTATTTTAGGACAAAAAGTGACACCACTTGAATGTGTTGGCGTTTATGTTCCTGGGGGAAAAGCCGTTTATCCCTCTTCAGTTTTGATGAATCTCATTCCAGCTCAAGTAGCAGGGGTAAAGAAAATTGTCATGACAACACCACCGTCTAAAGCCCTTGATGGTCGCGTAAATCCCCTTACTTTAGTGGCGGCAGATTTATGTGGCGTTAAGGAAATTTACAAAGTCGGGGGAGCTCAAGCTATCGCTGCCCTAGCTTTTGGGACAGAGACAATTCCAAAAGTGGATAAAATAGTTGGGCCAGGTAATATTTTTGTGGCCCTAGCTAAAAAAGCAGTTTATGGCCATGTGAGCATTGATTCTATAGCGGGTCCTAGTGAAGTCATGGTCATTGCAGACCAAACGGCAAATCCAAAATTCATTGCGGCAGATTTATTATCTCAAGCAGAACATGATGAACTTGCTTCAGCCGTATTGATTACCACAGATGAGGATATGGCCAGGGAAGTGGAAAAAGAAATCATTAGACAAACAGCCTATTTATCTAGAAAGACAATCATTGAAGCTTCATTAGAAAATTATGGAGCAATTATTATCGTAGAATCCTTAGAGGATGCCTTAGATATTTGTAACGATATTGCCCCAGAGCATTTAGAGATCTGTACAAAAGAGCCTTTTAATCTGATGGCAAAAGTAAAAAATGCAGGAGCCATATTTTTAGGAAATTATAGTCCGGAACCACTAGGGGACTATATGGCAGGTCCTAATCATGTGCTGCCTACTAATGCAACAGCTAAGTTTTTTTCACCCCTCAACGTGGATGATTTTGTTAAAAAATCCAGCATCATATCTTTTAATCAAGAAGCTTTATTAGATTTAAAAGAAGACATCATTACCTTTGCAGAAGCGGAACAACTAACGGCACACGCTAATTCCATTAAAGTGAGGTTTGAAGCATGAGAGCCTATTTGAGAAAGGACCTCCTTAATTTTAAACCTTACCATGCGCCTGTTAAGGCATATGACATTAAAATTGATGCCAATGAAAATCCATTTGTTCATTGCAAAGAGGTTCTTGAAGCAGCAAAATCTTGGTTAGCGGATAAGGATCACCTAACCCGTTATCCAGATACAGATAACAATGAACTCAGAGAAAAAATTTCACAGCTTTTTAAAGTGAAAAAAGAGAATGTAACAGCTACCGTAGGATCAGATCAGTTAATCGACTACATCATTAAAGCTTTTATTGAGCCTGGTGACGTGGTATTAGCACCCAATCCCTCCTTTAGTATGTACGAATTATCAACCACTTTAAATCACGGAAAAACAATCCTGTATGATTTAGAGGACGATTTTTCCTATAATTGTGATAGAATTAAAGAACTTTACGCGTTGCATCACCCTAAAATTGTTTTTATCTGTACCCCAAACAATCCAACAGGCAGTACAATTTCAAATGTGGCCATAGAAGATTTGCTCCAGGTGGTTAAATGCCCAGTGGTAGTAGACGAAGCCTATGGGGAATTTGTAGGTGAAGGAATGATTGCTGAAATTAATCGATTTCCTCAAATGGTGGTCATTAAAACCTTTTCAAAAGCCTTTGGACTTGCAGGGCTAAGAGTTGGATATGGTATTGCTTCGGAGGATATGATTGAAGCCATTAATATTTGCAAATCACCCTATAATTTATCTAGCTTTTCTAGTATGATGGCTTGTTCAGTTTTAGAACACATTGAATATTATATGGATTTGGTCCTTAAACTACAAAAGAACTGTGAAAATTTATATCAAAACTTAATGGACTTAGACTGTTTTGATGCTGTTTATCCAACAAAGGCAAATTTTATATTAGTAAAGGCCAAGGAGCTAGATTTGTGCAATTATTTAGAAGAACAGAAAATTCTTGCGCGAGGATATGGCTCAGTAGGGCCATTAGGCAATTGCATCAGATTAACAGTAGGCACTCAAGAAGAAAACGATTGTTTGATTGAGACCATTAAGCGCTATATCAAAAAATAGGGGGAATTTGAAATGTCT
>CAZJIO010000045.1:26095-27070 GCA_964546035.1 uncultured Eubacteriales bacterium
CAAGCGTGAAACCAAAGAAACAAACATAGAAATGACGCTCAACTTAGATGGCAGTGGTGTCTATAACATTGGGTCAGGCGTTGGATTTTTTGATCATATGTTGACCCATGTTGCAAAGCATGGATTTTTCGATATGGATTTAAAATGTGAGGGTGATCTCGAAATTGATTGTCATCATACCATAGAAGATATTGGTATCGTCTTGGGAAAATGCATCAGCGGGGCTGTTGGGAATAAAGAAGGCATTAAAAGATATGGCTCAGCTATTATTCCAATGGATGAAACCCTTGTCTTATGTGCCCTTGATTTATCTGGTCGACCTTATTTGAACTTTGATGCCAATTTCACACTTATGAAGTTAGGCGATATGGATGTAGAAATGGTCGAGGAGTTTTTTAGAGCTGTTGCCGTTCAAGCTGGCATGAATTTACACATTAAAGTGCTAGATGGTAAAAACAATCATCATATGATTGAGGGCATTTTTAAAGCCTTTGCCAATGCACTCGATCAGGCAGTATCCATAGATCCTAGAATCATTGGTACACGGTCCACTAAGGGCATGCTGGAATAAAGGAGGCTATTATGACTATTGGTATCATAGATTATGGTATGGGCAATTTGAAAAGTGTTTCAAATGCATTGAAATTTATTGGCATTTCCTCCTTTATTTCCTCAGATATTCATGAATTGTCAAAGGCGGATAAAATCATATTACCAGGTGTTGGTGCTTTTAAAGATGCAATTGATTTGATTAGAAGGAAGAAAATAGAACCATTCTTACATAAAATTCATGAGGAAGAGGTTCCTTTACTTGGTATTTGCCTGGGTATGCAGTTGGTTTTTGACTCTTCAAGTGAATTTGGGCAGCACACTGGACTTTCCCTTTTAAAAGGTGATATCATTAAATTAGATGTGGATTTAAAAATTCCTCATATGGGTTGGAATAAATTAGAAATAAAAAAAGATGCACCTCTC
>CAZJIO010000045.1:27106-28485 GCA_964546035.1 uncultured Eubacteriales bacterium
CTACTTCGTTCATTCTTATCACTTACAAACAGATGAAGATATTGTTTCTGCTACAACTTTTTATGGCAAAGAAATTCAAATCGCTGCTCAGCAAAAAAATACCTTTGCATTACAATTTCACCCTGAAAAAAGTGGTGATGTTGGGTTGCAGATTCTGAGGAATTTTGCTGGCATCTAAATAAATTATGAGAGGAGTTCCTGATACTAAATGGCAAACAAAAAAAACTCAAAGAAGTTTTGGAGCATATTTTTTATTGCTCTACTTGCTTTGGTTGTTATAGGACTGATTTCTTATGCAATTGGTTATCAAATTGGGTCTAAAATGGTTGAAGATACGGCTGTATTAACACTCAATAATTTAAGTATGTAACAGTAAAAAGGATGTGATAAAATGCTTTGTAAAAGAATTATTCCATGTCTGGATGTTGATAAAGGTAGGGTTGTAAAAGGCGTTCAGTTTGTTGATTTAGTTGATGCAGGAGATCCTGTCGAAGTCGCAAAGGCCTATAATAAAAGTTTAGCCGATGAAATTGTTTTTTTAGATATCACAGCATCCCACGAGGGTAGAGATACCATTGTTGACGTCGTTAGAAAAACAGCGGAACAAATATTTATTCCACTCACTGTTGGCGGCGGCATTCGTACGACAGAGGACTTTAGAACCATGCTACTAGCGGGTGCAGATAAGGTTGCTGTTAATTCAGCAGCCATAAATCGTCCAGAGCTGATTAATGAAGCTTCACAAAAATTTGGAAGCCAATGCGTTGTTGTCGCAATGGATGCTAAAAGAAATGAAGAAAGAGACAGTTGGGATATATATATCAATGGTGGCAGAATTAATATGCATATTGATGCGATAGAATGGGCTGTTGAAGCTGAAAGACGCGGAGCTGGAGAAATCCTTTTGACCAGTATGGATGCGGATGGTACGAAGGCGGGTTATGATTTAGAACTTACGAGAAGAATCAGTGAACGCGTTAATATTCCAGTAATAGCTTCAGGTGGAGCAGGAACCATGGAACATTTTGAGCAAGTATTGACAGAAGGCAAGGCAGATGCTGCATTAGCCGCTTCTTTATTTCATTTTAAAGAAATTGAAATTCATGAGTTAAAAGATTATTTGACAAAAAAAGAAATAGCCGTTAGATTATAGTAAAAGCTTAATCGCTTACGAGGAGAAACTTATGGAATTTAATCAATTGAAATTAAACGAACAAGGACTTATACCTGTGGTCACACAGGATCATTATTCTGGACAAGTCCTAATGGTTGCCTATATGAATGAAGAAGCTTTTAATAAAACAATAGAAACAAAGCAGGTGCATTACTTCAGTAGAAGTAGACAGTCTTTATGGCTTAAAGGGGAAACTTCTGGTCAT
>CAZJIO010000045.1:28533-28792 GCA_964546035.1 uncultured Eubacteriales bacterium
GTTAAAGTATCCCAAGTAGGGGCTGCATGTCATACCGGACAACTCAGTTGTTTCTTTAAGGAAGTGAATTTAGAGACTAAGGAAATTGTTGAACTAGATCAATTCAAAGCAACGGATATATTAAAAGGTGTTTATGGCGTTATTCTTGACCGTAAGGCAAACCCTGTTGAGGGCTCCTATACGAATTATCTTTTTGAAAAAGGTATTGATAAAATTCTTAAAAAAGTAGGCGAAGAAACCACAGAGGTCATTATTGGTG
>CAZJIO010000046.1:0-5997 GCA_964546035.1 uncultured Eubacteriales bacterium
GAAAGAAAAAGTTATATTAGCTTATTCTGGTGGATTAGACACCACTGTGATTATCCCTTGGTTAAAAGAAAACTACGATTACGAAGTCATCGCTGTTTGTGTTGACGTAGGTCAAGGCAAGGAATTAGATGGACTTGAAGAAAGAGCCATTTCTACTGGCGCTAGCAAGCTCTATATCGAGGATGCTACAGAGGAATTTGTGGATGAATATGTTATTCCAACAATGAAGGCTGGCGCAATCTATGAAAGCAAATACTTGCTAGGTACATCTATGGCTAGACCTGTCATTGCAAAAAGATTAGTAGACATCGCTTTAAAAGAAGGTGCTACAGCAATTTGTCATGGTGCAACCGGTAAAGGCAACGACCAAGTACGTTTCGAATTAACAGTGAAAGCTTTAGCACCACATATCAGAATCATCGCACCTTGGAGAATTTGGGATATTCAATCTCGTGAAGATGCTATTGAATACCTTGAAAAGAGAAATATTCCAGTTCCTATGAAGAAAAAAGACAGCTATAGCAGAGACCGTAATCTATGGCATTTAAGTCATGAAGGCTTAGAACTAGAAAGCCCTGCCAACGAACCCAACTATGAACACTTACTTCAAATGACTGTTAGACCAGAGGACGCTCCTGACGCCGCAACCTATGTTGAACTTTCCTTTGAAGGAGGTACGCCTACCGCCCTCAATGGCGTAAAGAAAAATGCCACTCAAATCATTACAGAACTCAATGAAATCGGTGGTAAAAACGGTATCGGCATTATTGACATTGTTGAAAATCGTGTAGTCGGTATGAAATCTCGTGGTGTTTATGAAACGCCAGGAGGTGCCATTTTATATGCTGCACACCAAGAATTAGAATATTTATGCCATGACAAACAAACCCTTGCATATAAAAATACTGTAGCGATCAAATTTGCAGAACTGGTTTACAGCGGCGAATGGTTTACACCTCTTCGTGAAGCTTTATCCGCTTTTGTTGATTCTACCCAAACCTATGTAACAGGTACTGTTAAATTAAAACTATATAAAGGTAGCATATCACCTGCAGGTGCAACATCACCTTATTCCTTATACAATGAAAGCATTGCAAGCTTTACAACTGGGGAGCTCTATAATCATAAAGATGCAGAAGGCTTTATCAATCTTTTCGGTTTACCTATGAAAGTAAGAGCCCTAATGAAGCAAAAAAACCAATAAAAAGGAAGTGTTTTTATGAAACTTTGGGGCGGTCGTTTTTCTAAGTCAACCCACGCGATGGTAGATGATTTCAATTCTTCTATTCGCTTTGACGAAAGACTTTATAAACAAGATATTGCGGGAAGTATTGCTCATGTAACGATGCTCGCAAAGCAATCCATTATTCCCGTTGAAGATTCCTCCATGATTGTTCAATGCTTAAAAGAAATTTTAAAAGATGTTGAAGCCGGTAAAGTTACCTTTGATATAGAAGCTGAAGACATTCATATGAATGTTGAGAAGATTCTCATTGAAAGAATTGGTGAAGTTGGCAAAAAACTTCATACCGGCAGAAGTCGTAATGATCAAGTCGCACTTGACATGCGGATGTATATTAAAGAAGAAATCTTGACCATTGATGGCCTCATTAAAGATCTACAAGAAGTGCTTTTGAATTTGTGTAAAGAACATTTAGATACCATCATGCCTGGTTATACACATTTACAAAAGGCACAGCCTATTACACTTTCCCACCATTTGATGGCCTATTTTGAAATGTTTAAACGAGACCGATCTAGATTAGCAGATGCTTATGTGAGAACGAATGTCCTTCCCCTTGGATCTGGTGCATTAGCAACTACCACCTATCCACTAGACCGTTTCTATGTGGCGGAGCTATTGAACTTTGATAATGTGTGTTTGAACAGCCTTGATGGTGTCTCGGACAGGGATTTCTGTTTAGAACTGCTCAGTATCCTCTCTATGACCATGATGCATTTAAGTCGTTTTAGTGAAGAGATTATTTTATGGTGCTCTAATGAATTTGGTTTTATCGAGCTTGATGATGCTTATAGTACTGGAAGTAGCATTATGCCACAGAAAAAAAACCCTGATATTGCTGAACTGGTTCGTGGTAAAACAGGGCGTGTATATGGTTCTCTAATGAGTCTACTCACCACTATGAAATCTTTACCTCTGGCTTATAATAAAGATATGCAAGAAGATAAGGAGGTGACCTTTGATGCCATCGATACCATCAAAATGTGCCTTCCCATTTTTAAAGATATGATTAGAACCATGCGTGTTAATAAAGAGCGTATGGCCCAAGGTGCAAGCGGTGGTTTTACAAACGCAACAGATGCGGCAGATTATTTAGTAAAAAAAGGCCTTGCCTTTAGAGATGCTCATGAAATCATCGGCAAATTGGTGCTCTACTGTATATCGAACGATACCACATTAGATGCCCTAACTCTTGAAGAATACCACCACATTTCACCTGTTTTTGAGGAAGATCTTTATGAAGCTATTGCCTTAGAAACTTGTGTGAATAAAAGGAATATCATCGGTGGTCCTTCAAGAGAAATGATGATGAAGGTCATTGAATTGAATAATTTGTATCTTAAGCAATAAACAACGATAGATAAAAAAAAGTGAGACCAATCCATAGATTGGTCTCACTTTTTATCTTTTATCCCATATATTTTAGTATCACGACGCCAAGGGGTGGTACTGTTAAACCGAGACTTTGAGGCCTTCCGTCCCATTCATGGTCATCAGATCTTAATATTCCGACATTCACTAAACCACTACCACCATATTTCACATCATCACTGTTCAGGATTTCCCTATAGGTGCCTTTGTAAGGTACTCCAATTTTATGTAATGTTCTTGGTACTGGTGTGAAATTCGTAACAAGTAGGATTGTCTCTAGCTTTTCATCCGATTTTCTTAACATAGATATGATACTTGCTTCTGCATCAGAACCATTGATCCATTCAAAGCCACTAGGACCAAAATCATCAAACCAAAAGGCTCTTTCTGATTGATAGAGGGCATTTAAGTCTTTTACATACATCTGTAATTGACGATGTTTATCAAATTCCAGCAAGTGCCAATCCAAACTTTTGGCTTCATTCCATTCATCAAATTGCGCAATTTCGCATCCCATAAACATGAGTTTTTTACCTGGATGTCCATACATGAAACCATAGGATGCTTTTAAGTTGGCAAACTTTTGCCAGTAATCCCCAGGCATTTTTGCTATCATAGAGCCCTTACCGTGGACAACCTCGTCATGGGATAGGACCAAAATAAAGTTTTCTGTATATGCATAAACCATACTAAAGGTCAAATCGTTGTGATGGTATTTTTTATGAATCGATTCTTTTTCAATATATCTTAAGAAATCATTCATCCATCCCATATTCCATTTCATACCAAATCCTAAACCACCTGTATGAGCTGGTCTTGATACCCCTGCCCAGGAAGTGGATTCTTCAGCAATCATAAGCATCCCTGGATATTTCCCATAGAGCACAGAATTAAGATGTTTAAAGAATTCGACAGCAGCAAGATTTTCTCTTCCGCCATAGCAATTAGGCACCCATTCGCCTTCATCTTTACCATAATCTAAATACAACATAGAAGCTACTGCATCTACTCTAAGACCATCAATGTGGAATTTATCTAACCAAAAAATCGCATTTGCAATAAGGAAATTGACAACTTCATTTCTTTCACAATTAAAAATCATGGTACCCCAGTGAGGATGTTCTCCTTGTTTGGGATCTGCATGCTCATAGAGCGCAGTGCCATCAAATTGCATAAGTCCATGGGCATCTTTCGGAAAATGGGCTGGTACCCAGTCTACGATAACGCCAATACCATGGGTGTGACAGTGATCTACAAAATACATGAACTCTTCAGGTGTCCCAAAACGACTGGTTGCCGCAAAATAGCCTACTACTTGATAACCCCATGAGCCGTCGAAAGGATGCTCTGCTATGGGCATTAGTTCAATATGGGTAAAACCCATTTCCTTTACATAATCTACGAGTTCATGTGCCAGTTCTTTATAGGTAAGAAATCCATTCCCATGATTTGATTTTTTCCAAGAACCTAAATGCACTTCATATATGGATGTTGGTTGGTTTAAAGGATTGGCAGTATCTCTTCTTGCCAACCAATTACGATCGTTCCATTGGTAGTTATTCAAATCAGTTACAATAGAAGCTGTATCAGGTCTAACCTCTGCATAATTTCCAAATGGATCTGTCTTCTTTAGAATATTATTCTCTCTCGTCTTAATTTCAAATTTATACTTGGTATTCACATCTAGCCCTGGAATAAATAATTCGTAAATACCGGAATTTCCCAAAACTCTCATTGGGAAAATCCTACCATCCCAACCACAGAAATCGCCTACCACACTCACGCGTTTAGCATTGGGCGCCCAAACTGCAAAAAGCACACCCTCGATATCATTGCGGGTCATTTTATGGGCACCCAGTTTGTTATAAATTTCATAATGTGTACCAGTTCCAAAAAGGTAAAGATCTAACTCTGACAAAAAGGGTTCAAAGGAATAGGGGTCGAACATTTCCCAAACATCTCCATTGTGTCCTTCATATTTGAATTTGTATTTAACGACATGGTCTAAATCAATTGAGAAAAAACCTTCTTGAGCGATTTTCTCCATATTGAGTTCTTGTTTACTTTCTAGATTAATGAGCTTCATGCTTTTTGCATAAGGTTGAAAAGCATTAATCGTTATTCTGTTTTTTCTATTCTTATGCATGCCTAAAATATGATGTGGATCTCTGTGGTTAGATTCTATGATTTCATATAATTCGCTCTTATTAATTGTACTCTTCATTTATTTCATCCCTTCAACAGTGTTCCATATATTACCAAACACATCTACCCATTATTTTATCAGTTTGTATTCATTTTTACAACCATCACATCCAACTTATTTTTGTCGGGTAATAGCATATTATCCGCTTTTTTGCGATTTTTATTGTCTATTATAAGAGATTCATTTATAATGAATACAAATAAATCTTGTTATGAAAGAGGACTTCATATGCCTAAAAATGATAAAGAACGTCCATTGGAAGAACGGCTGCTTATGGTTATACTATTGTTTTCAATTGCTCTTTCAATTATTCTTTTTATCGAAAACGTGATTATTGACTATCCCTTTGTCGCTAATTATAAGTGGTTTGCTCTTTTATTTATATCTCTTGTTTTTCTATATTTAGTAAATAAAAAAATAAAGGTACTCTTGATACAGACGCTCCTTTTTAGCCTTTTGGTCTTTGTTTTACTTCCTATAGGTTGGTTTTCTACTGGTTTATCGAATATTTTCACAATGACCTATGCATTTTTAATCTACATTGCCATTAGTATCCTTTTTGAAAAACGGATAAGAACTCTATTAATGATATCCGAGATATTCATGGTACTCTGTATGATGTTTTTGAATTCATACCATCCTGAATTGTTTTTAGACGTTCCACAAGAGGCTTACTTTAAAGACTCTGTTTTTCAGGTACTGATTACCTTTGTTATCGGAGGCTTGCTACTAGGAACCTATAGCAATGCTTATAAAAAAGAAAAACTC
Source organism: uncultured Eubacteriales bacterium (assembly GCA_964546035.1). Lineage (GTDB taxonomy): Bacteria > Bacillota > Clostridia > Lachnospirales > Vallitaleaceae > CAZJIO01. The sequence continues at coordinate 5,589 of CAZJIO010000046.1, forward strand.
ATGCTTCATCAATATGCTCAGTTACTAGATACTAAGAATAAGGAACTAGAAACCATCACCACCATTGACGATTTAACACAAGTTTATAACAGAAGATATATTTTCAATTATATGCAAGATTACCAATCAAGTCCAGAACCTAAAAAATTAGTTATTGGTATGATTGATATTGATGCCTTTAAATCTATAAATGATACCTATGGACATGAATTAGGTGATCGGGTCCTTAAGTTCATTAGTTATGAGCTCAAAACCCTTCTTGGGGATCATGGCATTGTAGGTAGATATGGTGGAGATGAATTTATTGTAATTTTACAAAATACAGAACCACTTTCATATACAGCTATCATTAAAAGCATTAACCAAATACGTGTAACCATAGACACCCTCGTTACACCAGTTACCTTGA
>CAZJIO010000046.1:6011-9995 GCA_964546035.1 uncultured Eubacteriales bacterium
TGTTTTCTACAATGGTCAAACTACTATTGATGAAGCTTTGTATAGAGCAGATTCCCTTCTATATCATGTCAAAGCAAGCGGAAAAAATAATATGATTATTGAATAAAAGGCTATTGCATTTTCAAAATGCAATAGCCTTTTTTTAAGATCTTTATTATCTGATTGGACAAACGCCGTTATCACAACCATCATTGCCTATATCAATGTCCAGTTCTTTCTTCTCATACTTTGAAAGTAAGTTCGTTAAGAATGGCTTCATTTCTGCAACGCGTTTATTGTACTCTTCTTCTTCAATGGCTTCATATGGTAACAGTTGATAGAAGTTATCCTCTAAAGCTAAGAAGGATAAAGCTACAACATCATCCCAATGATCCCAAACCCACTGCTCCACTTCTATCCATTCGTGTTCTCTTACATGAATGGTAATAGAACAGTTATGATCGACATAGTTTTCCATAAATAACTGATAATTTTCAAGCTGGTCAATGGCAGTGACATCGTATTTGGTTATACCATCTGGCGCCTTGATAGGGAATTCAACTACCTTAGTGGTACAGGTTTCAAGCTCTTGTCCCACTTCAGGAAATATTGGATAATTCAGCTCTTCACAAACCTTAACGATTGGATCATCTGCATTAATTCTGACCCGTCTGATGTAATAAGGTGAATGGGAGTAATGCACACCACTTGACACAACTGGTAATTGGCTGAGGGTACCCTCTGGCTTAACGGTTGTTACTAGGAGTGGTTTATTCTGTCCAATCTCAGTGGCATAATGATTAGCTGAGGATTGAGCCACATCTCTTAGGTTCCTTAACAGCTTTGCTTCCTGATCTCTTGTATACTTCATTGCGTTAACCATATCTTGCCATCCCGTTAAGGAGCAACCTAATAATTTATCTTCATTCTGTACGTAATTCCATACAGGGATTTCTAGTTCAACACAGGTCATTCTATAGCCTGATCTTGCTGATAGCCTTTGAGCTTCCATAAGGCCATCATGATCCAAGGTACCATCAGGTCTTACAAATGCAAATACATTAATGGTCGTTAAATTACATAAACCGTTTGCATTGAGAAGGATTTCTCCACAAGGATTTACCCCATTCATATTCGGACGGCGTTTTGCACCAGCAACTTCATTGACCCAACCTGGCTCACCTGAGTAACGCATTTGCTCAATCTGCCAATGTAATTGTTCCCTAGTTGGCTTTTCTCTATAGTAAATGGAGTTATTACTCATTTGTCTATGTATAATGTCATGGTCAACAATCCATTGTCCGTCAATTTGCTTGTAAAGATTGCTCTTTGCTTCAATACATTCTCGGTCATCAGCATCCACTAAAACAATTTCAGCAGTTCTTCTAACGCCACCTACTACAACATTTTCTCCGATTATGTTCGCCATGTCTAAACAATCAATAGGTTTAAGTTTGACATAGTCCTCACCATCTAAAATGCCACGTCTTTTAATGACTTTTGTCATTTTTATGAACATATTTTTTAAGCTGGCATGACCACTTGCAGTACCTCCAAAAGTTTTAAGAGGTTCGCCTTTTGGCCGAACATGGTTGTAGCTGATGATGATGGTATTGATATTTCTGTATTCATTGCTGTATAAAACCTTTAGGTAGAAATCAAGAGATTGTACCCAACCTTCTTTACTGTCTCCAATATGTATTTTTACGGTGTTATTGTGCATGAATTCTAGACTGGTGCTGTCTTCTCTCAAATGTTTTGCAATTGGTGTGTAATCTTCATGAACGATTTCAAAATTAGATCTCAGTTTAGGGAGTCTATTGGTATCATCTTTTAAAATTCTGATGCCTACACCAGAACCCACCATTAATAAATAGAACAAGTCCTTAAATACACCAAAATCATTGATGACTGTAAAGGCGCAGTTAAAGTTTGCCATAGGATAATGTGTTGTGACATCCGTACCACCTACCCAAAAGGTTCTTCCCGATAAAAATTGTCTCAGATTAAAATTATCATACAATTTCTCTGCTTCATCTTTTGTCGTTGGCACAAGACTACAGTTGTATTCCACCGCTCTTCTAACAGTCTCCCACCAGTATTCTCTTCTTTTCTCAATTGGTAACCATCTGGAGTAAGTTCTGTAATAAACAAAGTTACCTAATTGCTTCATTGGATTGGGTTTGTGTTTGTATTTACTGATAAACTCATCTGTCAATAATCTACCATCGGTTCTTTTAGTTCTCGTATCTCTTGGTTTGTCTCTTGCATATCGATATAGGATATATCTTTTAGCAGCATCTTTTCTAGTCGATTCCATTAGAAACGCTTCTACTAAATCTTGGACATCTTCTACAGATACCGGACTTGGATAATGCCCTAGTTCAACTTGGATTTTTTCGCTTATTTCGTCAGCCAACTGCTCATCAACATTTTCCTTAGTCTCTGCCATGGAAAGTTGAATTGCTGTCGAAATCTTCTTGACATTAAATTCTGTAATACTGCCATTTCGCTTTAAAACTGTAATCATTCCTGCACCTCATTTACAATATATGGTATTTTCTCTTAAAAGAACATACTACATATTGTAACGAGTTTTCATTCTCGTGTCAATGGGTTTCTATCAATTGATGTGACTTTTCTTGTCAAAATAGGCAATAAATAGGGTGGTATTATTGTCCTAGTTGACCCTAGGCTTTCAATAAATCCATATGAATTCTGCCATCTTTAATCTCAATAATTCGATCTGTTTTCTCTGCAATTCGAGGGTCATGGGTAATAATGATGAAGGTTGTTTTCAAGGATTCGTTAATATTTCTGAGTATTTTATAAACTGCTTCCGTTGATTCTGAGTCTAAGTTCCCTGTTGGTTCATCTGCCAAAATAATCTTTGGCGTATTGATCAGTGCTCTTGCAATTGCGGTTCTTTGTTGTTGTCCACCCGACATGTTATTAGCAAGATTATGTTTTACCTTAGACAAGCCAACGAGCTCCATAAGGACGTTTGCCTTTTCCATGATTTCTTTTGAAGGATTCTTATTTTTTATTTTGTATGGCATGAGTACATTTTCCAAAGCCGTAAACTCTGGTAAGAGGTAATGAAATTGAAAAATAAAGCCTATGGTTTCATTTCTAAGGATTGCTAATTCATTTCTTTTCATTTTAGATGTTTCTTTATCGTTAATAATGATTTGACCACTTGTGGGTTTATCCAGGGTCCCCATAATGTTCATCATAGTACTCTTGCCACTACCTGATGCACCAATAATACTGTTAAAGCTCCCCTCTTTAAAGGACAAGTTCACATCATACAGTACTTGAGTTTTAATTTTATCGCCATAAATTTTATTAATCTGCCTTAGCGTTATGAGATCAGCCATTTCTAATCACCTCGATTGGGTCTAATTTTAGGGATCTTCTTGCTGGAATGAGGGATGCCACTATTGCAGAGGCAATGGCAACTCCACCAGAAAATAATATAAATGAATAATTAATATAAAGTGGTATAACCGGTGTGCCATCTGGGTTTAGAGCAAACTTCGTAAAGGAGATGCAAAGGCCTAATCCAAAGGCAATCCCGACAACCGCACCTATGATGCCTAAAATCAATCCTTGAAATAAAAATATGAAACTGGTTGTCAGATCTTTAATGCCCATAGCTTTTAAAATACCAATTTGCTTTGATTTTTGTATCACTGTAATTGCCAATACGCTGGCAATACCCAGTACCACAGCAATCAGAACGAAGACTTGTATCATGATACTTGAAATGCTCTGCCCATTTAAGCCGCTCAATAATTCTTCATTTTGAGCTTTCCAATTGTCTATGACTAAACCATCATCCATTAAGGCACTACTCAATTTTGCATCTAGGATATCTGCTTCAAATACATCCTTTACCTTCATTTCTATGGCCGTGACAGCATCCTCATATCCTAAGATGCCTTGAGCTGTTGAAAGCTCTGTAATAATCCAGGACTTATTGATGGCAGCCACTTTAAAATC
>CAZJIO010000046.1:10047-10283 GCA_964546035.1 uncultured Eubacteriales bacterium
GATAGAATGATGGTTGCTTTATCACCCATCTTAAGTCCAAGAGTTTCTTTCAAATTGACGCCAATCATGGCCTCATCTGGTCCTGGAAGTGATCCTTCTACGAGTTTATCCTTAAATCGGTAGATGCCATTTGCACCGTCAAAATCAAAACCTCTAATTAGTATAGGTTCCACATATACAGCACTGCTGATAAAGGCGGGTTGATCCACCGATGCACTGATGTCAATGATCCGATT
>CAZJIO010000046.1:10300-18943 GCA_964546035.1 uncultured Eubacteriales bacterium
TCAGTGCTTCATAGTTATAGATCACCTTTTCTTCTCTTACAGCTTTTACAGAAATTTGAGGGGAATTACCTACTGTTTTATCAATTAATCCCGTTTGTAACCCTTGAATCAGTAACCCTATGAAAATTTGAACCGATACACCAATGGCTATTCCTAAAATAATTAAAACGGTCTGACCTTTATTAAATCTTAAAAACCTTGAGGCAATATTAAAGGCTAGTTTCATCTTGTATGCCTCCTTCCACTAGTTTACGGACATCTTCAAAGGACTCGATGTATCCATCCACTTTCATGGACTCCAAGGCTTGTAGGTTGTTAGCAAACGCATGACCACCTACAAATATTTTTAATGGGTAAGTACATTTTTCTTTTATGACCTCTATGGTTCTTTTTGCTGAAATTAAGTTGTAATAATTGGATACCCCAATAGCTATTGCATCGGGTCTAATTTGTTCGATGACATCAATAAATTCTTCCTTTGGTGTACTGTTCCCGACAAATACAGACTCACATCCACAGAGGGTAAAATAATCCGAAACCATACGTGCACCAATCTCATGAAATTCTCCATCAGGACAAAGGACAACTACCTTTCCTTTAGTGTGACCAGCTTCTGAGGTTGCCCTTTCTTCACAAACATAGGGATAACAGCACTCAATGATGGTCCTCACAATACCACTTCTTACGTGTTCTTTCCATATTGATAACTTCTGATTTTTAGAGCTTGCCATGGCATTTAGAACCTGCTTAAGATAATCGTTATATAGCGTTACGACATCAAGTCTTTTTTCTTTCAATAAGCTTAAGCAAAAATTAACACTTGCTTCTTTATCTTCTTTCTCTATAATGACAAAAAACTGATCATACAACGAACTCATTACTAACACCTCACCTTTTTCTTAGTATTTCTGTCTATAACAAAGGGGCTGTTTCCTTTGCTCTTGACAAAGTCACGCCCCTAACATCCAAGTTTCTACTTACTTCTTCCTAAAAGTCTTAACAAGAACAGGAATATGTTTATAAAATCCAAATACAAATTCAATGCGCCAAGAATGGCTAAATTCCCTTCTGACTGCTTACCCTTTGAAACCTGATAATAATAGGCTTTCAATTTCTGCATGTCATAAGCCGTTAACCCCGCGAATATCGCAATGCCCACATATGATATAAAAGTGGTTAGTGGGCTACTTGCCACAAAAATATTAATCACCGACATCACTAAAATTCCAATAATGCCAATGATGAAAAAGGCTCTAAAAGCAGACAAATCTGTCTTTGTTACATATCCATAGAGGGCCATTATTCCAAAAATTAAAGAGGCTCCTCCAAATACCATAGCAATGGATTCAGACGTATATCTCATAAAAATAACAGACAAAGTCAAACCATTCAAGATTGAATAAATCAAGAACATACTGAAAGCTTTGGTATAAGACATCCTCTGAATACGTCCCACTAAATAGCTGACCAGAACTAATTCACCAATGATAAGCCCTATAAACAAAAATTTACTGCTCCAAATTGCGGTATAAAATGCAGGTGTCATCGCCACTATAAAAGCTGTTACGCCAGTAGCCAGTAAACCAATAAACATCCACATAAATACTTTTGACAGGAATTGATTAAAGGCAATCTGCTGATCTGCTAAATACGAATTGTTATTTTCCAATATATTACCTCTCCTTTTCTTTTATAGATTATTTTATCCTTATTATAACGAATTCATTCCTAATAAGCAATGAGGATTTAACCAAATGGTTAAATCCTCATGTTGTTTTTTATTGATAACCATTCAACATTTTAAAAATATCGTTGTCACGATCAATGAAAATCGTAGAGCCTTTCATTTCTTTGTAGATCTGCATTCTCATAGTGAATTGGTAAAAATCTAAGTCTTTATTCAAAGAATCTTGATAAATTTTTATGGCTTCTGCATCTGCATTTGCTTTAATAATTGCTGCTTGCTCGACAGCTGCTGAAACGACTTCTGCCTTTTCACGATCAGCGATAGCTTGTGCTTGTATATACTCAGAATCACCCTCTGCTGTCAACTTTTCACTTTCTTTTTGGATTTGTAAAGTCATTTTTTCTTCTATCCCTGAAACATTGGCAAGAGGAAAGCTTTTACGATCGATGCCGATATCAGATATGTAAAGTCCATATTCTTTCGACAACTGCTCGTTAAGTAAAACTTGTTTAGATTCTAGGAGGTCTTCTAGTGTATTTTGGTAGAAGAAATCATTAAATTCTAAGGAATTGGCTGATTGAATAACGATTCTATAGATCAATTCATCCATTCTACGGCTAGCATTTTCTGTTGTACCCACCGCCAATTTAAAGGTTACTGGATCAATAATTTTATATTGTGCATACATCTGAATATCAATTCTACGACTGTCTTTGGCATTAATTGTTTCAGAATTTGATTGATAGGTTAAGTATTTCGAAGTGAATTTTTCAACACTTTGAATAAATGGAATTTTAAAATGCAAACCTTTTTCATTAATAGATTTTACATTTGCGATTTCATTTTTGATCAGGTTTTGCTTAACAAACTCTGCATCTTGAGCATTTGTAACAACTGAAACTACTTTACTGAAGGTTTTAACAACAGCGGTTTCGTCTTCATAAACAATATAAAAACAAGAATTAACACCAACGAGCAAAACTACAATCACAATAGCCAGTATAATCATCTTTTTCATGAAGCGCACCCCCTAATTCGATGGCAAAGAACTCAATTGTTCTTTTGCCAAGTCACTTTGATTCAAATTATAAAACTTATTCATATCACCATCTGCTGAGGCATCAATGACAATGTTGTTATTGGTTAAGAAAGCTGTCATCGCTTCAATATAGTATTTTTCTTTAAGCACGGTTGGATTGTTAATATATTGCGCGTACAACGCATTAAACTGTGCAACCGCTGCATTGGCAGCTGCGATGGTTTGTGCTTTATAAGCACCTGCTTCTTCTACCAATTGGGTCGCTTCTGCTTTTGCTTGAGGAATGACCGTGTTATAGTAACGTTCAGCATCTTCCTGTTTACCGTTTTTATATTGGTTGGCATTTTCTTTTTGTTGATAGGCCACTTCTACATTCGGTAAAAAAGTAACATTCTGAGCTGCAACAAGGACGATTTGAATGCCTGAACCATATTCATTCATTTTCTTTTGAAGCCTAGGTAAAATGGCTTCATCGATGAGCTCTTTTCTGGTGATGGCTTCATCTAAAGTAAAGTTTTGTAAGCTCGTTCTTACGGAATCTTCTAAAGCTAACCTCAAAGTACCAGGTACGTCATCGACGTTAAAAAGATACTCAACAGGATTGACTATTTTGTATTGAATAATTAATTCAATCAGTGCAATCGATGCATTGTTATTTGCACCATCTACGATGACGGACATTTCTTCCGGAACATCTGTGTATGTGGCAACTTGAGTTCCACCAGATGCTGTTCTAAAGCCATATTCCATGTTGTATACTTTTTTCACATCCACTTTTCTGACCACATCCACTAATGGCATTTTAAAGTGTGGACCAGCTTCTGTGATAACTGTGGACATTTTACCAAATCTTAAGACGACACCGTGTTCGCTGTTTTCTAGGAAATAGATGCTGTTGATCAGTAAAATAACGGCAACAATACCGAGCACTATAGCTGGTACTATTTTTTTTATTTGTTTTTCTAATTTTTGTGTATCAATATCGATGGTCTTGTTTGGATTAAATGGATCGTTCATGTGTTCTCCTCCTAAAATATATGTTCGTGAATTTTTATGGCACTTTATCATTATATCATATTGTAGGGAAAACACAATAGTAAGTGAGATTTACTTTTGTTATTATTTTGTGGGGTTTTTATTTACTTTCAGGGAAAGGGATAGGGAAAGGGCCGGTGTGTTGTCGCAGTCGATGGCGCCTTCCTTTCACCCCACATTGCCACATCCGTGTGGCAAATGCGGGGCGCTCGCATCCATGCTCGCTGTTCCAGGAAAACGCCATCGACTACTCGGTATAGGGCGTTTTCAAACGGAAAAGAAAATTTGGGGAAGGGGGGGGAAGAGATAGAGCTAGAGATAGAGCTAGAGATAGAGCTAGAAATAGAGCTAGAGAAAGGGATTAAAATTAATAAAAATAAGAGCATCTTCGGGGTGGATATGAAGATGCTCGGCTTATTATCAAATTATTTTAGTAGGTGGATGAAGAGGCCGCTGCGGAGTTTGGGTTCGAACCAGGTGGATTTTGGTGGCATGAGTTCGTCGGCGTCGGCGATGTTCATAAGTTCTTTTAGGGAGGTTGGGACGAGGGCGAAGGCTACTGCCATGTCTTCGTCGACGCGTCGCTTGAGTTCCGAGAGACCTCGGATGCCTCCTACGAAATCGATTCGGTTATCTGTTCTTGGGTCTCCGACCCCTAGGATTGGGGCTAGGAGGTTGAGTTGAAGGATGGAGACGTCTAGGCTCAGGACGGGGTCGGTTGTGGAGTATGTCCCTTCTTTGGCTTCGATGAGTGACCAGATCCCTTCTAGGTACATGCTAAATGTGCCTTTTTTTGTTGGTTGGATGGGCGTTTGGCTGGTCTCTAGGATGGTAAATTGTGATTTGATTTCATCCATAAAGGCTTCTGGTGTTAAGCCATTGAGGTCTTTTACGACTCTGTTGTAGTCCATGATCTTGAGTTGATTATCTGGGAAAATGATGGATAAGAAATAGTTGAATTCTTCTTCTCCGTCATAATCCGGGAATTCTTCTCTTCTTTTTTGTCCAACCTTCACCGCTGAAGCCGCTCTATGATGCCCATCCGCGATATAGAGACTTGGGACTCTCGCAAAGGCATCAATGATTTGGTTCATGGTGATTTCGTCATCAATAGCCCACACTGCATGACTGATGCCGTCTTCAGAAATAAAATCGTATAAGGCTACATGTCGAAGAAGCCAGTCTTTGGTGATAGCGTCGATGGTTTTTTGTCCTTTGTAGGTCATAAAAATAGGACCTGTGTTGGCATCACAATAATCCACATGGTTAATGCGGTCATTTTCTTTGTCTGCTCTTGTGAGTTCGTGTTTCTTGATGGTGTTATTCAAATACTCATCAATGGATGTACAGGCCACTAATCCTGTTTGGGAACGACCGTTCATGGTTAAGCGATAGATATATAAATAAGGGGTTGTGTCTTGTAGTAAGTGTCCTTTTTGAAGCATTTCATATAGAGCTTCTCTCGCTTTCTCATAGACCTGTTTGCTGTATATGTCTACTCCTTCAGCGAAAAAGGTTTCAGGGCGATCAATTTTTAAAAATGAAAGGGGCTTGTCTTTTACAAATTCTCTAGCCTCTTTTGAACTGTATACGTCGTAAGGGAGTGCAGCGATATCCTGTACCCACTGCTCATCAGGCCTTACGCCTTTAAATGGTCTTATAGTTGACATTTTATTCCTCCAAAGAATATAAGAATGCGACCAGTTTAATTACTGGTCGCACATCTATGTTTGTTTATTATTTAACAACTCTAACTTTTACGACACCATCAATATGCTCAAGGGACTTAACAATGGCTTCATTGACATCAACTTCAACATCAATTAGTGTGTAAGCCCAATCTTTTCTACTTTTGTTGATCATATCTGCAATATTGACATTTGCTGCGGCTAATATACCTGTAATTTGACCCACCATGTTAGGGATGTTTCTATGATTAATGGCAATACGTGCTACAGTGGTACATTTCCCCATATTACACTCTGGATAATTTACAGAGTTAATAATATTGGCATTTTCCAAGTATTCTCTGATTTCGTTAACTGCCATAATGGCACAGTTGATTTCAGATTCTGGTGTAGATGCGCCAAGATGTGGGATGCAAATGGTATTTGGCATATTAATGCTTTTTACATTTGGGAAATCTGTGATATACCTAGAAACCTTTCCGGATTCAAGGGCTATTTTAATTTCATCATCGTTTACGAGTTCTGCTCTTGAGAAATTCAATATCCTGACTTGATCCTTCATGTTTTTAATGCTTGCTGTTCCGATCATACCTTGAGTAGATTCCACTAAAGGCACATGCATCGTGATATAATCCGCCTTAGCATATAGCTCATCTAAAGATTTGGCTTTTTGTACAGATCTACTGAGTCCCCATGCCGCATCAACAGAGATAAATGGGTCATAACCAAGTACTTCCATCCCTAAAGAGGTAGCTGCATTGGCTACTAAAACGCCAATTGCACCTAAGCCGATAACACCCAACGTTTTGCCCTGAATTTCTGGACCCGTGAAGGCAGATTTTCCATCTTCAACAAGTTTTGGTACTTGATCACCCTTGTCTTTTAAAGTCTTACTCCATTCAAGAGCGCCTGGGATGTCTCTTGAGGAAATAAGTAAGGCAGCAAGAACAAGTTCTTTTACCCCATTGGCATTTGCACCTGGGGTGTTAAAAACGACAATACCCTTCTCAGCACATTTTTCTAGAGGAATATTATTGACGCCCGCGCCAGCTCTACCGATGGCTTTAAGAGAAGCTGGCATTTCATAATCGTGCATTTTGAAGCTTCTGAGTAAGATAGCATCCATTTCGTTATCATCACTCAATTGATATTGATCACTCAAAAGGCATAAGCCTTTTTCATCTATTTTATCTAACGTTTTAATCTTAAACATTTATATTCCTCCGCCAGCATTATTTGTTTTCTAGTTCAAATTGCTTCATAAACGCTACGAGCTTTACAAGACCTTCTCTTGGCATTGCATTGTAGATACTCGCACGCATTCCGCCTACAAGACGATGACCCTTCAAATTAACGAAACCAGCTTTTTCGGCTTCTTTAACGAATTTATTATCAAGTTCAGGTGTTGGACAAACAAAGGTTACGTTCATGATAGAACGATCTTCTTTAACTGCGGAGCCTCTATAAAAATCGGTTTGATCTAAATAGTCATATAGGAGCGCTGCCTTTTCATTATTAATGACTTCCATACCTGCTACGCCGCCTTGTTTCTTGACCCAATCAAACACCAATCCGGCAAGATAGATGGCATAAGTAGGAGGTGTGTTGTACATCGAACCATTAGCCGCATGAGTTGCATATTTCAGCATAGAAGGTGTTTCTTTTCTTTCTTTTCCCATTAAATCTTCTGCAATAATGACTACTGTCAGTCCAGAAGGTCCCATATTCTTTTGTGCGCCTGCATAAATTAATCCAAATTGAGTCACATCAATCACTCTAGATAAGATATCTGAGGACATATCAGCTACCAAAGGCACATTCCCAACTTCTGGAAATTGATTAAATCGTGTACCAAAGATGGTGTTGTTACTGGTGATATGGACATAATCCGCATCTTTTCTAAAATCTTCTGATGTTGTCTTTGGAATATATGAAAAAGTTTTGTCTTCAGAGGATGCAACAACTTTTACATCTCCAAATCTTTTACCTTCATCTATCGCCTTTTTAGCAAACTCACCTGTTAAGAGGTAATCTGCTTTGTTAGAGCCATTCATTAAGTTAAGGGGAATCATGCCAAATTGTTGGGATGCACCACCTTGTAAAAATAATACTTTGTAAGTGCTTGGAATATTCATAATTTCTCTCAAAGAACTTTCTGCTCTATGGATAATGTCTTCATAAACCGCAGATCTATGACTCATTTCCATAACGGACATACCTGAATTGTTGTAGTTCAACATTTCTTTTGCTGCTTGTTCTAACACTTCAACAGGTAACATGGATGGTCCTGCTGAAAAATTGTACACTCTTTCCATAATTGTTTACTCCTTAAAATGGTTATGTATATATTCATTGCTTAATTAATCGTATAACCGACTTTCATGCCCGCTAAATCCTCTAACAAGGATAATTTATTAACAATCTTTACTTTCCCTTTAGCTTGCTAAAGTTACTACATTTAATATATACTATGTTCGCTTTTTAGTCAATACAAAATGTGCTTTTTAGTCCCTCGTATATTCAATATCTAGGGTTAACGAGGGATTTTACTTCTGTATAATTGTTAATTATTTAACCATAAAACAGAGCCAATAATACATATTTATGCAATCAAAAAATGTTTATTCTTACTAAAAAACAGAAGAGGCCCTCCAAATAACTTGGAAATGCCTCTTCTAAACTGCCATTTTCAATGATTATTCTGTAATAAGCTCATCAATCGCTGCACCTGGTGCAACCATTGGATAAACCATTTCATCTTTATCAATCACACAATTAACAATAACTGGCTTATTGAGAGCTAAGGCATATTTTAAGGTTTCTTCTACCTTGCTCAATTCTGTTAAGTTGATCCCCACAGCACCAAAAGCTTCTGCAAGTTTCACATAATCTAAATCAGGATTGAGGTATGTATAAGAATAGCGCTCTTCATAAAATAAAGTTTGCCATTGTCTTACCATACCCAGTACATTATTATTAATGACTAAGACCACAATAGGGACATTGTATCTAACCGCTGTTAGAATTTCATTTAAGTTCATTCTAAAACTACCATCGCCTGCAATATTAATGACCGGCATATCTGGATTGGCTATCTTAGCACCAATTGCAGCACCCATGCCATAACCCATGGTTCCTAACCCACCCGAAGTTAAAAATAACTGGGGTTTTTTAAATTTATAATATTGGGCTGC
>CAZJIO010000046.1:18982-23863 GCA_964546035.1 uncultured Eubacteriales bacterium
GGCAATGATGGCATCCCCTTTTGTTATTTCACATAGTTTTTCTATAACATGTTGACCGGTTAGACCAGGTCCATATTTTAGTGGAAATTGGGTTTGTAGATCAAAGATTTCCTTTAACCACGCATCATGATTCAGCTCTGCTAAGGTATTGTTCAATTCAGTAAGTACTTCTTTAATATCGCCAATGATATAGTGATGTGTGAGAATATTTTTGTTAATTTCAGCGGGATCGATATCGATATGGAGAATTTGTGCTTCTTTTGCAAACACAGAAGCTTTTCCGATGACACGATCACTAAATCGAGCGCCAACAACAATAAGCAAATCACAATTCATAACACCTACATTAGAGGCTTTAGAACCATGCATCCCAATCATCCCTGTATAAAGCGGATGATAACCAGATATACCACCCATACCCATTAAACTAGCGGTAACAGGTGCTTGGATTTTCTCAGCAAAGTGGGTAAGCTCTTCATGAGCTTCTGATAAAACAACCCCTCCACCAATGAAAATATAAGGTTTTTTACTTTTTTGAATGAGTTCTTTAGCTTCTGCAAGGGCTGAAGCTGTAATATGTTGCTTACATCTAGGTGCTGGAACGGGCAATACATAACTGTATTCTGTTTTATTTGCTGTGACATCCTTAGGAATATCAACTAGGACGGGTCCTGGACGCCCCTCTTTTGCTATATAAAAGGCTTCTCGAAGAACATCTGCTAAATCCTTAACGTCTTTAACAATGTAGTTGTGCTTTGTAATTGGCATTGTAATACCTGCAATATCCACTTCTTGAAAAGAATCTTTTCCAAGAAGTGCTACAGGCACATTGCCTGTAATGGCTACCATAGGAATGGAATCCATATAAGCCGTTGCAATACCCGTAACCAAATTTGTTGCACCTGGTCCAGAGGTAGCAATACATACCCCAACTTTACCAGTTGACCTCGCATAACCATCAGCTGCATGAGCTGCCCCTTGTTCATGGGAAGTTAATATATGAGTGATTTCACTACCGTGTTTATATAATTCATCATAGATGTTCAGAACAGCTCCGCCTGGAAAACCAAAAACGGTATCCACGCCTTGTTCTTTAAAACATTCCATTAATATTTGTGCCCCTGTTAATTGCATATACAGACCTCCTTTTGTCGTGCTGTTATTTTAAAACCGCACCCGTGCTTGCAGATGTGACCAGTTTTGCATATCTTGCTAAATAGCCTTTTGTAATTTTAGGTCCCATAATGACAGTCGTTTTCTTTCTTTCTGCTAATACTTCGTCAGATACTTCAAGGTGAATAATACCTGCCATGATATCGATGTTAATTCGATCGCCTTCATAGACAAGTCCAATCGGTCCACCCTCAGCAGCTTCTGGGGATATATGGCCAATGGCTGCACCACGTGTGGCACCACTAAAACGGCCATCTGTGATTAATGCCACCTCTTTATCAAGTCCCATACCTGCTATGGCAGAAGTGGGTGAAAGCATCTCTCTCATACCAGGACCACCCTTAGGTCCTTCATATCGAATGACGACCACATCGCCCGCCTTAATTTCGCTGGCATAAATGGCTTTGATTGCGTCTTCTTCAGAGTTAAATACTCGGGCTGGGCCAGAATGCTTTAACATTTCCTTAGCTACCGCCGACCTTTTTACAACACAACCATCTGGTGCAATATTGCCCCATAACACTGCAATACCACCTGTTACACTGTGCGGATCTTCGATGGGTCTGATAACATTTGTATTTTTGTTCACAACAGATACCAGGTTTTCTTCTAACGTTTTACCTGTTACCGTTACAATGTCTGTTTTCAATAAATTCTTTTTTTTGTGTTCCTTCATAACCGCCTGAACACCACCTGCAAAATAAAGATCTTGAATGTGGTGTGGTCCAGCTGGTGCTAATTTACAAAGGTTAGGTGTCTTAGAACTGATTTCATTTACCAGATCAAGGGTGATATCTACTTCTGCTTCATAAGCAATGGCTGGTAAATGCAGAATACTATTGGTACTACATCCCAGTGCCATATCTACCGTAAGTGCATTTAAAAAGGACTCTTTTGTCATTATATCTCTTGGCTTAATGTCACGTTCTAACATTTCCATCACTTGCATACCCGCTTGTTTAGCCAGTCGGATTCTTTCAGAAAAGACCGCCGGGATGGTGCCGTTTCCTGGGAGAGCAATACCTAGGACTTCACTGAGACAATTCATGCTGTTCGCCGTAAACATACCCGAGCAAGAACCACAGGTCGCACAAGCATTGTCTTCAACCTCCTGAACTTCTGCTTCTGTGGCTTTACCTGCTTTATAAGCACCAACCACTTCAAAAGCACTATTTAAATCCAAGTCTTTGCCATTAGGGTTAATGGATAACATGGCGCCACCACTGACAAATACAGTAGGAATATTAACTCTTGCAGCAGCCATCAGCATACCAGGCACTACCTTATCACAGTTAGGAATCATAACTAGGGCATCAAAGCTGTGGGCTAAGGCCATGGTTTCAACTGAATCTGCGATCAATTCTCTTGAAGCTAAGGAATAATGCATGCCAATATTTCCCATTGCAATGCCGTCACAAATAGCTATGGCTGGAAATTCAAGGGGGGTTCCGCCAGCCATCAACACACCTTTTTTTACCGCTTCTGAAATGGTATTCAAATGGACGTGACCTGGTACAATATCATTTTGAGAGTTAACGACACCGATTAAAGGTCTTCTTAACTCTTCATCCGTTAACCCGCTCGCCTTAAGTAAGGAACGATGGGGTGCTCTTTCGATACCTATTTTTATTAAATTACTTTTCATACCAATCACCTATACCTTTATCTACACGAATTATAGAGCTTCACAAATGAGACGACCCATATCACGCGTTCCAACAAGAGTCTTTCCTGCACTCATGATGTCTCCGGTTCTATAACCTGCTTCTAGTACTTTCTCAACTGCCTTTTCTATGGCACAAGCTTCCGCTTCAAGATCAAAGGAATATCGCAACATCATTGCCGCAGAAATAATCGTCGCAATTGGATTGGCTTTATCTTGTCCTGCAATATCAGGCGCTGAGCCATGAATAGGTTCATAAAGTCCTAATTTTGTCACACCTAAACTTGCTGATGGCAACATACCGATGGAGCCTGTAATCATACTGGCTTCATCTGATAGGATATCACCAAACATATTTTCCGTTAAAATAACATCAAATTGTTGAGGTTTAACCACCAATTGCATGGCACAATTGTCTACATACAGATGGCTAAGCGCAACTTCAGGATAATCTTTAGCCACTTCTTCTACCACTCGTCTCCAAAGACGTGAACTGTCTAAAATATTTGCTTTATCCACACTTGTTACTTTTTTTCCACGTTTCATAGCGATGTCAAATGCCACAATGGCAATTCTTCTGACTTCCATTTCAGAATAGATCATGGTGTCATAAGCTGTTTCACCATTTTCCGTTTGCATGGTGCCTCTATCTCCAAAGTATAACCCCCCTGTGAGCTCTCTGACAACCACTAGATCTAAACCAGTATCGCCAATTATTTCTGCCTTTAAAGGGCAAGCATCGGCTAGTTCTTTATACATCACCGCTGGGCGAATGTTAGCGAATAGGCCAAGTTGACTTCTGAGGCCAAGAAGTGCCTTTTCTGGGCGAATATTGCCTGGAAGCACATCCCATTTAGGTCCTCCTACAGCGCCAAGAAATACAGAATCACTTTCTTTACAAATTCTAACGGTTTCTTCAGGAAGTGGAACCCCTGTAGCATCGAGGGCTGCGCCACCTGCGAGTACTTCTGTATAATTAAACTGATGACCATATTGTGCACCAATTTTGTCTAATACCATAAGAGCTTGATCGACGATATCTGGTCCAATACCATCACCTTTTACGACTGCTATTTTATAATTCATCCTGTTCTCCTCTTTATTCATTCTTTATAAATAATCGTGAAATTTTCTTTCTAATTCTCTCAGCAATTTTATTTCAATGGAATCCACTAAAGCAATCAAGCTTGCTGCGATCACGTCTGTTGACACACCCACTGTTGTCCATTCGGTGTAGCCATCTGTGGAAGACATCAAAACTCTTACCTTAGCAGCAGTCGCATCTCTACTATCAAGAACACGTACTTTATAATCGGATAAGTGAACTGTTTTAAGTTCCGGATAGAATTCATCAAGGGCTTCTCTTAAAGCCTTATCCAGAGCATTAACAGGACCATCACCTTCGGCAGCCGTCATTTTAGAATGCCCATCCACCTTAACTTTTACCATTGCATAAGAACCAAATTCTTCGCCGTTTAGAGTCTTCTCACCCATAATTTTGAAATTTTCCAGTTCAAAGAAGGGCTTATATTTACCTAGATGCTTTCTGATGACCAGTTCAAATGTGCTCTCAGCACCCTCAAATTGATAACCTTCATGCTCTAATTCTTTTAATCTTTTGATAATGGCTGCCGTTTCAGCCGATTCCTTTTGAACATGGGGTGCAATTTGCTGTATTTTCTTAATGATCGAACTTCTACCAGATACCTCCGACATTAAAAATCTTCTAGCATTCCCTACTACATGGGGATCCATATGTTCAAAACTTTTCGAGTTTTTATTGACACCATCGATGTGCATACCACCTTTATGTGTAAAGGCATTTTTTCCCACAAATGGCGCATTGTCATCAAATGCGATATTTGAAATTTCACCCACAAAACGAGCGGTCGTTGTCAATAATTCTAAACTCTCTTCTGGCAAGCAATCGTATCCCAGTTTTATTTGAAGATTGCCGATCAAAGTGGTCAGATTGGCATTTCCACAGCGTTCTCCAAAGCCAATAAAAGTCCGGACGTCCTGACCAAAAGGTGAGGGCGAGGAAG
>CAZJIO010000046.1:23873-28506 GCA_964546035.1 uncultured Eubacteriales bacterium
TAAAAGTCCCTTGAACTTCCGTCGCACCAGCAGCAACAGCCATTAAGGAGTTGGCAACTGCTACGCCACTATCGTTATGACAATGAATACCTACTGTCATTTTAAGCTCTTCAACCACGTGCTTGGTAATTTTTGCAATTTCATCTGGCATACAGCCACCATTGGTATCACACAAAACGAGACTTGAAGCTCCTGCAGTTTTTGCAGCTTTCAAGGCCATTAAGGCATATGCACTATTAGCTTTATAGCCATCAAAGAAATGTTCTGCATCAAAGACAACCTTTTTATTCTTACTCACCAAATATTCTATGGTGTCTTGAATCATTGCAAGATTTTCTTCAAGGGTGGCATTGATGATATCTGTCACATGAAAATCCCAACTCTTTCCGAAAATGGCTACATACTCTGTTTCAGCACTTAATATGGATTTGAGATTGTCATCCTCTTCAGGTTTAATTCCTTTTCTACGGGTTGCTCCAAAAGCAACCAGTTTAGCCCTCTTAAGGTTTAAGGTTTTTACCCTTTGAAAAAACTCAAGATCCTTTGGGTTAGAACCTGGATTTCCTGCTTCAATGTAATCAACCCCTATTTCATCCAGTGCGTTGACAATTTTTAATTTATCCGATGCTGAAAAGGAAATACCTTCGCCTTGAGCACCATCTCGAAGTGTTGAATCATAAATAACTATTTTTTTCCCCATCTTGTTATGAACTCCTTTCATAAAAAATTCATTCGCTTAAGCCCTTATTGTCAGTTATCTATAGGGATAACTTTATATTAACTGAATTTTGTACCCATTATAAGATATAAAAAGAGCGCTTGATAGCGCGTTGTGATAGTTTTAAATTGTATCCCGCTCTTTTTATAGCTTCGTAGGAAAGTAACACTTTCCTACTGGATAACAAAAGTGGCATCGCCCAGCCATAACAGCGTTAAACTTCTGCCACTTTTCTCTTGTTGTGTAATAAACCCTCTAAAAGGTTATTTTTTCATCCAACTCATCATTTTTCTAAGCTCTTTACCAACAGCTTCTACTTGATGTTCAGATTCAATTCTTCTTCTTGCGTTGAAGGCTGGTCTATTTGCTTTGTTCTCAAGAATCCAGTTTTTAGCAAAAGTACCATCTTGGATTTCTGAAAGTACTTTCTTCATTTCTTTCTTAGTTTCGTCTGTAATAATTCTCTTTCCAATGGAATAATCGCCAAATTCAGCTGTGTCGGAAATAGAATATCTCATATAGCTTAATCCACCTTGAACAACTAGGTCGATGATTAATTTCATTTCATGAACGCATTCAAAATAGGCACTCTCTGGTTGATAACCTGCTTCTACTAAAGTTTCAAAGCCTGCTTTCATAAGTTCGGACACACCACCACAAAGCACTGCTTGCTCTCCAAAAAGATCTGTTTCAGTTTCTTCTTTGAAAGTTGTTTGTAAAATACCCGCTCTTGCGCCACCGATACCTGCTGCATAAGCAAGGGCAAGATCTTGTGCATTTCCTGAAGCATTTTGATGAATCGCGATCAGACATGGTACACCTCTACCTTCTTGGTATTGGCTTCTTACAGTATGTCCTGGTCCTTTTGGAGCAACCATAAATACGTTAACGTCACTTGGAGGAACGATTTGACCATAGTGAATGTTAAAACCATGAGCAAATACCAAAGAGTTACCTGCTTCAAGATTTGGTGCAATACTTTCTTTATAAATGTCGCCTTGTTTTTCGTCTGGTAATAAGATCATGATAAAATCAGCCAATTTAGTTGCATCAGCAGCAGTTGCTACTTTTAATCCTGCATCTTCTGCTAATTTCCAAGATTTGCTGCCTTCATAAAGACCAACGACTACATCTACACCTGATTCATGAAGATTAAGTGCATGAGCATGACCTTGTGAACCATATCCGATTACTGCTACTGTTTTACCTTTTAATAGTAAAAGATTACAATCCTTTTCATAAAACATAGTTGCCATTTTTGTTGTTCCTCCTAAGATTAATTGCGTTTGTTATTTTGTTAGATTTTTATTGAAGGTTATCTTTGATAACATTATTACCTCTTTGTAGCGCTGTAAGACCTGTTCTTGTAAATTCTCTTATGCCATAAGGCTCAATTAAGCTGATAAAAGCGTCTAGTTTTGTTTGATCTCCTGTGATTTCAATGACAAGAGATTCTGTCGCCACATCGACGATTTTTGCTCTGAAAATATCAGTAATTTCAATAATTGCTGCTCTATTTGCATTATTAGCCGTTACTTTAACAAGAAGTAATTCTCTGTAAACAGCTAAGTCTTTTGATAATTCTTTAATATAAAGTACATCATGTAGCTTATCTAATTGTTTAGTGACTTGATCGAGCACTAAATCATCACCTCTAGCCACAATGGTCATTCTTGAAATGTCTTTATTTTCTGTTTCACCAACAGATAAACTGTCGATGTTAAAGCCTCTTCTACTAAATAAGCCAGCCACTCGACTTAAAACCCCTGATTGGTTGCTCACTAGTACGGATATTACATGTCTTTTCATAGTACTCCTCCTTTCAATCTCAAACGTGATGTTAGTTTTCACTTTGCATCTTTGTGTCACTGCTTTAAACCTGTAAAGTGATGGATATAAATAACGTCCCTACAGATATTTTCTGTAGGGACGAAGATATACTACGCGGTACCACCCTAATTGCCAACATTGTTGACCACTTATGTCAGGTTCTAACAAACCCTAGCCTATAACGGGGCTTTCCGATTTTACTTACTTAATTCAGTAAAACTACTCTGGAGTGATAAAATAATGACTGTTGTATCGATTCTCACCAAAGCATCGACTCTCTGAAACTAACCTGTCTTAATCCTGTCTCCGTCACTGTATTTCTTGTTTAAAATTATTAATCGAATTATAACAAGATTTAAAAGCCCTGTCAAGACATTTAAATCCGCTCTTTAATAATTTTCGCTTTTCAACTCGAAATGGGCTTTTGGATGCATACATACCGGGCACATTTCCAAAGCCTTTTTACCTCTATGGACAAGTCCACAAACGTTACAAACCCATACTTGTTCCGTTTCTTTTTCAAACACTTGGCCAGTCTTTAGATTTTCAAGTAATCTTCTATAGCGTTCTTCATGTTCTTTTTCAATAGCGGCGACCCCATTAAATAGAAATGCGATTTCCTTAAAACCCTCTTCCTGGGCTGTTAGAGCAAAATTCTTATACATATCTGTCCACTCCCAGTTTTCACCTTCAGCGGCAGCAAGTAAATTTTCTTCTGTTGAATTAAGTCCATTCAGCAGTTTAAACCACAGCTTAGCATGGACCATTTCTTGGTTGGCTGTTTCTTCAAAAAGTTTACCGATTTGAACGTACCCTTCTTTTTTAGCTTGCTTAGCAAAATAGGTATATTTATTGCGTGCCTCAGACTCCCCTGAAAATGCTGCTTTTAAATTTTGCTCTGTTTTAGATCCTTTTAATTCCATAATAATAGCCTCCTGTCGTTCATAATAGGGCTATTATACCACAGCACGTCTTTAAAATCTCTTCAAAATGTGGTCTGTATCTTCCCTGGCTTCTTGCATGGCTTGGTCATAACCAACACCATCCATCTCTACACCCTCGACCATCACTTTTTTAAAAGAACTGACTCCTAAGAAAGTGAAAATATCTTCTAAATATTTAGCTCCTTGGTTGAGTTTCCATGAAATAATCGCTGGATACATACCACCGGAGGATTGAATATAAACCATTTTTCTTTCTTTATTACAAAGTAAACCTTTTACATCGTCCTTAGATACATGGATCAATTTATCTTGAATAATAATGCAATCCAAATACTGTTTAAGAATAGCTGGAAAGAATAAGCTCCACATGGGTGCAGAAATAATGTACTTATCGGCACTCAAAAACTGATCACACAATTGGTTAATGTGGGCCACTTGTTGTTTTTCTTGCTCCGTTAATTTCTCATAATCTTCCCCTGTCGGCAATTCCGCCCTGCTCGAAAACAATCTGTAGTTGAGTATAGGAATATCTGCGTTATAGAGGTCTAATTCTTCGATGGTATCCTCAGGGTGCTTTTGTGCATATTGGGTAATCATATACCTTGCAGCCTTTTTACTGGTAGAAAACGCTTCTGGTTTTGAACTGGATGAAATATAGAGTACTTTTGACATATCTGAAACCTCCTAATTGAGTTGTACAAGGGTGTACATGACTTCAATTAGTGTTTCCACTTACTGTATTTTTATTCTTCCACTAAGGTTTGAGATCAAAGTAAGTAAGGATCGTGTCGCTCACGGATTTAGCCATATCTTCCCAATGCTCTTGGATGATGAGGGCATCCTTTTCACTATCAGCAAATCCATATTCAATGATATAACTGCTCTGGGAACGATTGTATTCATGGACAAAATAGTGATCCAGGGAAGGCAATCTTTCATCTCTTTTCGTTTGAACATTTCGTATCTCTAAGCCGATTTGGGATATGCCCTCTGCCAACATCGTACCTAAATCTCCATCGCCCGCTAAATTATAATAGACTTCAATGCCACTGACCTTACCATTAAACTTATTTATATGATTGCTAATAAATACATCAGCATCTACTTTATTTGATCGCTGTGCAATTGCAAATTATGTAGA
>CAZJIO010000047.1:0-4539 GCA_964546035.1 uncultured Eubacteriales bacterium
GCGGAAGTGGCTCAGTGGTAGAGCATCGCCTTGCCAAGGCGAGGGTCGCGGGTTCGAATCCCGTCTCGCGCTTTTTGTTGACTGTAAAGTCAGCAAAAAGCGTTTATTATGTGTTTTGATTATAACCTTTTAGGAAGCAGTGGGTAGTCGCCAAGCGGTAAGGCACAGGACTTTGACTCCTGCACCCGAAGGTTCAAATCCTTCCTACCCAGTTCATAAAAATCAACAGTATACATCGGTATACTGTTTTTTATTTTGTTTTTTTCAATAAAAAAAGGACTGCTGTTGCAGTCCCTTTATATTTACTTTCTATTACCAAATCTAGCTCTTTCAGTTTCCTTAAGTAATTTCTTTCTTAAGCGAATCGCTGTTGGTGTTACTTCAACTAGCTCATCATCGGCAATAAATTCTAGTGCTTCTTCAAGAGAGAAAAGTCTTGGTGGAGCGAGCTTAACCGCATCATCATTTCCGGAAGATCTGGTATTCGTTAATTTTTTAGCTTTACATGGATTAACGGTCATATCTTCTTTACGATTATTGATACCGATTAACATACCTTCGTAAACATCAGTGCCAGGAGGAATAATCATGATGCCTCGATCTGTGAGTGCATTTAATGCATAAGGTGTCGCAACGCCTTGTTCACTTGCAATCAATACACCATTATTTCTTTGAGGAATTTCACCTTTGTAAGGTTCGAATCCGATTAAGGTTCTTAAGATGGTTGCCTCTCCACGAGATTCGTTAATCATCTCACTTCTAAAACCAAGCAAGCCTCTTGTAGGAACCACATATTCTAAACGTGTGAAACCTTTTTCAGATTCCATGTGTTCCATGATTCCTTTTCGAATATTCATTTTAGAAATAGCTGTGCCTGCATACATATCCGGTAGAGAAACAACAACTCTCTCAACGGGTTCTACAAGAACGCCTTCTTCTCTATGCATAATAACTTCAGGTTTGGAGACACTGATTTCGTAACTCTCACGTCGCATGTATTCAATAAGTATGGAAAGATGAAGTTCACCTCTACCAGAAACTTTGAAACCATCGATACCACCTAGAGGTTCGATCTTCATACCTACATTAACTTCTAACTCTTTTTCTAACCGCTCTTTCAAATGTCTAGAAGTCACGAATTTACCAGACTTACCAACGAAAGGAGAACTGTTGATGAAAAAGTTCATAGAAAGTGTAGGTTGTTCTATGGAAATCAAAGGCATTGGTAGCACGTTGTCTACGTTACAAATGGTCTCACCAATGGATATATCAGGAATACCAGAAATAACAGCGATATCACCACTGAAAATTTCTTTTTTAGAGCTTTGCTTTAAGCCAACATAATTGAAAAGTTTTGAAACTTTTGCATTGACGATGGAGCCGTCAGCTTTAGAAATAGCAACTTGTTGTCCTTCTCTAACGGTACCACTATAAACTCTACCGATACCAAGACGACCAATATAATCATCGTAAGCAAGAGCGGAAATTTGAAATTGAAGTGGCTCATTGTCTTTGTCTGGATAAGGATCGACATGTCTTACAATGGTTTCGAAAAGTGGGTCTAAATTATCGCCTTCATGTTCTAGTTCATGTAAAGCGATACCTTCTCTACCAACACCATAAAGAACAGGGAAATCTAATTGCTCATCTGTAGCATTTAAGTCAACGAACAAGTCGAAAGTCATGTTTACAACTTCTGTCGCACGTTGGTCTTTTTTATCTATTTTATTGATAAAGAGAATAGGTCTTAAGTTATGCTCAAGGGATTTTTGAAGTACAAATCTTGTTTGAGGCATTGGACCTTCACTTGAATCTACTAATAAAATAACGGTATCAACTGTTTTAATGATACGTTCAACTTCTGATGAAAAATCAGAGTGACCTGGGGTATCCACGATATTAATTTTATAATCACCATGGGTAATGGAACAATTTTTGGAATAAATGGTAATACCACGTTCTCTTTCTAAGTCATTGCTGTCCATAACACAATCGACTACTTCTTCATTTTCTCTAAATACACCACTTTGACTAAGAAATGCATCTACTAATGTTGACTTACCTGCGTCAACATGTGCGATTACTGCAATATTTATTATCTTTTGCTTTGCCATAAAAACCTCGACTTTCACTGCTTGGAATGGTTGATATTCTTCTTTTTGGCACATAAAGAGCCCGAGTTTATAGTTTACTATGAAATGATCAATAAATCAATGGACAAGACTGCCAGTTTTATCAAGGAGTAATAGGATTTTATGTGAATTATCCATACAATTGAAGCCTGTTTATGGTATAATTAAAGAAAAAATGATGGAGGTACAAGTATGATTATTACAACAACACCAACTATAGAAGGTAAAAAGGTTCTAGAATATAAAGGCATTGTATTTGGAGAGGTCGTTTCAGGCGTTGATTTTGTTAAAGATTTCGCAGCAGGGCTGACCAACTTTTTTGGAGGTCGTTCCAATTCCTATGAAGGGGAATTGATTCAAGCAAGAGAAACAGCCATAAAGGAAATGAAAAGCAGAGCCACAGAGATCGGAGCTAATGCGGTTATTGGTGTGGATATGGATTATGAAGTCCTTGGACAAAGCGGGAATATGTTAATGGTAACAGCTTCTGGAACGGCAGTGATTATAGAAGAGTAAAAAGTTGTCGGGAGACCCCCGACAACTTTTTATTTGGGCTTGCTTACGAACATTTGAGTGAACATTTTTCCGTAGGATCCGCCATCTACAATACCAATGCCTACATGGGTGTAATCAGCTTTTAATATATTTGCTCGATGTCCTGGTGAGTTCATTAAGGCATCGTGTGCAGCTGCAACGGTTTGGTTACCGGCAATATTCTCTCCAGCTAGGACATAATGAATGGAGAAACTCTTTAGCATATCAAAAGGACTGCCATAGGTGGGTGAGGTATGACTAAAGTAATTGTTGTCGATCATATCTTTTGATTTCACTCTGGCGACTTTCGTAACGGCTAAATCTGCTTGTAAAGCAGGTAGATTGTTTTCAGCCCTGGCTTTATTGACAGAGTCCAACATTTGCTGCTCATCAGCGGTTAAGGAACCGCTATTTGTAGCGCTATCCTGTGTGGCTTTGTTTTCCTTTGGTGCAGCAGTATTGCCAGTATTGGTATCATTATTTTTTGCCCCAGCATTTTTATCCGTTGTTTGAGCAGGTGTTCTTTGAGCAGTGGGTGGTAATTTGATTGGTTGAGTTTCATCAACGATTGCTTTACATTCACTTTGTGGCACAAAGCCTATGGTATTATCCGGTAATTTTACGGCATACCAATCAGAAACTTGACTGACGACATCATAAGTTGCGTCTTTGTCAGCAGTTTGTAGAACTTCAGCTGTATTAGAACAACCTGATCTAATATTGGCTTCATCAGCTGTTATTTTAAGCTTACTGATATCATTTTCATCATAAAGAGAAGACTCAATGCCATCTAGCACAGCTGGCTTACAAGAAGTCATGAGCATTGCCATTGCAATTAATAGGCCTAAATACTTCAATTTCATAAGAATACCTCCATAAAGATTGATACAAGTGGTTGATACAAGTGTCGTAACATATCAATAGTATGGCAGTTATTCTAGTTTCTATCACAGAGGGAATTGGTGTTTTAATGGATAAAATGGATTAAATTTTTAAACAGCATCATAGGCTTTATAAAAAGCAAATGGTTAAATGAGATGCTAAAATATTCTTGGGTATTATGGTTCATATTAGTAATTTTACTAGGAATCTTGACGCTACAGAATTTAAATGAAAAAGATGGATTGAGAGAAGTCATTGAAATGGGAGGTATTCAGATTGGTGAGAATCAACTGTGGGTGGAGGTTTCTCTTGAAGAAAGTAAACATTCAGTCACTGTGAGAAAGGGTGAGGAAGTCATAAGGACTATGCCCTGCTCTGGAGGAACCAAAGATGAGCCGACAGTTCTAGGTGTGTTTTATCTTGAAAATCGGGGCGAATGGTTTTATTCAGAAAGATTTAAAGAAGGCGCACAATATTGGGTTCGATTTTATAAGCAATATCTCTTTCATAGTGTGCCAATGGATCGAGATTTTAATGTGATCAAAGAAGAGGCAGATAAAATGGGTAGCGCAGCTAGCCATGGATGTATTCGATTGTTGTTTGAAGATTCCAAATGGTTTTATGAAAATATACCCGATGATACACTGGTCATCATACATGATTAACTTTAAGCGCTCTTTTTATTTTGCGTGAAAGGCATAAATGATGTATAATCAAGCCAGAACAAGCTATTTCACAAAGGGTAAATAGGTGACTTATGAAAGTACTATTAGTAGGAATAAACGCGAAATACATCCACTCCAATCTCGCCATAAGGTATTTGCAACATTACGGCGCGGCTTTTAATCAACAAATTGAGATAGAGGAATTTACCATCAATGGTCAAGTCGATCAAATTTTAAGCGAAATCGCCAAACATGAAGCAGATGTGATTGGCTTTTCTTGTTATATATGGAATATTGAAATGATTACAAGTATTGTAGTGGAATTA
>CAZJIO010000047.1:4549-15692 GCA_964546035.1 uncultured Eubacteriales bacterium
ATATATGGAATATTGAGTTTACCAAAAAGATCATAAAGGCTTTGAGACAAATTTCAAAAGCCTTTATTCTTTTGGGCGGACCGGAAGTTTCTTATGACAGTGGACAACTGTTATTGGGGGAGTTATCCTCAGCAGATGCTATTATTTTTGGGGAAGGTGAACAAACTTTTTTAGAAGTGATTGAAGCCTTTAAAACAGGTTCGGGTTTTGAAAATATAAAGGGTCTTGTGTTTCGAGTGGCCAGCGGGGTGGTCCAAAATGCAACGAGAGAACCCCTCTCCATGGATGTGCTGCCATTTGTCTATGAAAAGGGTTTTGATGGCTTTGAAAATAGAATTCTCTATTATGAAACCATGAGAGGTTGTCCTTTTAATTGCCAATATTGTCTCTCTTCTATAGAAAAGGGCGTTCGATTCAGAAGTTTCGACCTTGTTAAAAGAGAGCTACAGGTTTTCTTAGACGCTCAGGTGATGCAGGTTAAACTGGTGGATAGAACTTTTAATTGTCTTAAGAGCCATGCAGTGGCGATATGGCAATACCTGATGGAACATGATAATGGCGTGACGAATTTTCATTTTGAAATCTCTGCAGATTTACTAGATGAGGAAACGCTCCTACTTTTAGGACAAGCCAGACAAGGGTTGTTCCAATTTGAAATTGGTGTTCAGTCTACTTTTGAAGAGACCATTGAGGCCATACAACGAAAAACGGATTTAAAAAAGCTGATGCATCATGTTCTTAGACTTAAGTCCAGCAACAATATACATCTGCATCTGGATCTAATCGCTGGATTACCGCATGAAGACTATCAGACTTTCGGACAGTCTTTTAATGATGTTTACAGGCTTAAACCGGAGCAGCTCCAATTAGGCTTTTTGAAGATTTTAAAGGGATCGGGGCTAGCTGAAAAAAGTGAACTCTATGGTATAAAATACAGGGATTATGCCCCTTATGAGGTGCTATGTACCCATAAACTCAGCTTTTTTGAGTTGCAAAAGCTCAAGATGCTGGAAGAAATGGTTGAACTTTTCTATAACAGTGGGCAATTTGAAGGCAGCGTCCTATATTTAGAACATTTCTTTAAGACTCCTTTTCAGCTTTATGAGGCCATTGCCTCCTATTGGGAGCTCAAGGGGTATCACAAATTAAATCATTCGAAAAGCGCTCTTTTTACTCTGATTAAAGCATTCGGACAAGGGCTTCCAGAGGTAAATGTGGATTTGCTCCATGATTTGCTTAAGTATGATTTGTGCTTAAAAGAAAAGGTGAAAAAGTTTCCTGAATGGATGCTGCTAGGTGCTCAATTTAAAGAAGAGGTCGTGGATTTCTATAAAGATGAAAACAATATTACCCAATATCTACCTGAGCTTAAAGAGTATTCCCCAAAACAAATCAGTAGAATGGCCCATATAGAGGCTTTTGACTATGATCTGACAAAGTTTATGGAAAGTGGAGGACTTCAAATCGACAAGAATGCCAGTGTCCTCTTGTTTAACTATGAGAAAAAGGATAAAATGCGACACAATGCCAGCGTTTTTAAAGTATCATTAAAGTAGTTTATTTCCGCGGAAATAAAGATATTTCCATGGAAATAACATATGGAGGATATGATGTCTAATTATGAGAGAATTGCGATAATAATAGAATTATTGAATGAATATTATGTCGATAAAACGAAATGTTATTTGGATCATGAAACGCCATGGCAATTGCTTATTGCTACTATTTTGAGTGCTCAATGCACGGATGACCGGGTCAATATTGTAACCAAGTCGTTATTTAAAGAATTTCCTTCCGTTGAAGCTTTTGCCAATGCAGATATTAAAGCCTTAGAAAAGGCTGTGAACTCAACTGGATTTTATAGAAATAAAGCAAGAAACATTCAGCAGTGTTGTATCAAATTATTAGAAAATTTTAATGGAGTAGTCCCTAGTGATATTGATGAACTTACGTCTCTACCCGGTGTTGGGCGAAAAACCGCCAATGTGATCAGAGGCAATATTTATGGAATAGAGAGTATTGTTGTAGATACGCATGTGATGCGTCTGTCTCAAAAACTGGGGTTAACTCAGAATGAGGATCCTGTTAAGATTGAGTTCGATTTGATGGCGATTTTACCCAAAGAAGTTTGGATCAGGTACAATCAACAAATCATTGCCCATGGACGCGCTGTGTGTAAAGCAAGAAGCCCTAAATGTGAGGCGTGCTTTTTGCTAGAGCACTGTCCGTGGGGACAAGAAAAAAAGAACTCTCGAATTGAGAGTTCCTAATTTTATCTTTTTATAAGGCTCTTACGCCTTCTTCACCAGTACGTACTTTTATAACATTTTCAACTGGGTAAATGAAGATTTTACCATCGCCAATTTCACCAGTTCTTAGAATTTTTTTCGCCGTTTCCACAACTAAATCCACGGGTACTTCGCATACGACAATTTCTACTTTTACTTTAGGTAACAAGTTAATGGAGACAGGAACACCTCTGTACATTTCGGTGATGCCTTTTTGAATACCACAGCCAAGAACCTGAGTAACTGTCATGCCTGTAATGCCGATTTCGTTAAGTGCTTCTTTCAAATCTTCAAACTTGGATGGACGTGTGATGATATCAATCTTAGTCATTTTATCTGCCATGAAATAACCCCCTTAGTCAATTGTATGATAAAAAGTATCTTACACCAAATTTCTGAGAAAATCAATTATAACTTCACTTGTAATACACAATAGAGTTTGATATGATAAAACAGGGTAAAGACTAATGATAAAAAGTAGGTGATTTTGTGTCTTATAAGCATTTGGATGTGGATAAAGCCTTGGAAAATCTAGGAGGCTCTATAAGGTTATATAAAATTATCTTAGATGGATTTGAAGAGCGGTATGGTCAAATTGATCAAGACATTACCAGGCTTTCAAAGCTTGGACAATTTGATGATGCTGAAAGGCTTTCTCATACGATAAAAGGGTTAAGCGGCAATCTTGGTGCTCATCAATTAAGGGAAGAAGCTTACATCTTAGAAAAAGTATATAAAAACAGAACATTTACGAATGAGGTTGAGCACTTAGCCGCCTTTGGAACAGAACTGAAGAAAGTAATTCTTGAAATCAACTATTTGCTAGAGGAAATTAGTTTTGATCAAGAAGTGGCTGCTACAAGAGAAAAATCTTAAAATCACCCTGAAGTTGAGGTACTTAAATGGAGTCATGTATTGTTTTTGATATTGAAACAACAGGATTTTATCCTGAATCCCATAAAATCACAGAGATCGGCGCAATAAAAATTAAAAATGGACAAATTTTAGAAACCTATAGTCAATTGATTAACCCCCAAGTACCTATACCCCAGGAAATCGTTAATTTAACGGGTATTACATCTGCTTTAGTAGAAAATATGCCGACCATAGAGGAAGTTCTTCCAAAGTTCATTGATTTTTGTGAAGATTATCCCATCATGGGACATAATATTCTCTTCGATTTTTCCTTTATAAAAACCAACGCCCAACAACAAAAGCTGCGTTTTGAGCGTTTGGGATTGGATACCTTGGCTATTGCAAGAATTTTATTGCCACGACTAGAAAAAAGAAGTTTAACCTATTTGTGTGAGCATTATCAGATTGAAAGGGCACAAGCCCATAGAGCCTATGACGATGCTATGGCTACATATGTACTTTACACAAAAATGAAGGATGAATTTTATAATGAAATGAATGAAGCGCTTTTTGTGCCTAAACCGATTCATTGGCGGCCACAAAAGCAAGAGCCTATTTCCCTCAAGCAAGAAAAGTTTTTGCAAGATTTAATAAAAAGACATGACTTGGTTCTGGTAAAGCCCATTAAGGAATATTCAAAAAGTGAAGCCAGTAAGGAAATAGATACCATTCTCTTTCAATATGGAAAAAAACTAACGTAATAAAAAGAGGCTTAATTAATGAGCCTCTTTTAATTGGTCTAAACGGTGTAGTATTTTGGTTTTTGTCAGTGATTTTATGCCTTTGGCGTGGGCGTATAGTTTTTGGAAGCCTACGTCATCTTGATTTTTTAAATAGAGTGTTCCTAAAAGGATCAGATGGTCACTGATTTCTGTGTGAACAGATAGCCCTTCTTCTAGATAAAGTTGGGCATCCGTATATCGCTCCTGTTCATAGTAAAACTTTCCTAATTGGTAAAGATAACGGATATAGTTGTTGTAATTGTTCTCATATCCCTCAATAGTGTTTACATTGTTGGCGCCGTATTTGTGACGGATTTCACTATTGAGTAAATAACTTAAATCTACCATGGGTTCTTTGGCAAGCTCAAAGCAAGTTTCTTGAAGCTTAAATAAGTAAGACATCTCAAGGGCATCAAACTCTTCGAAAGTTAGTTTGGGGAGATTCGAGGCATTGGGATGTAAGAAATAGTTAGGTTCTATAGAACCTTTTCTGCCAAACCAAGAAGAATCTTCAAACTCCCAAAATCGCTTTCTGGATTTTTTGCGATGTGCTTCACCCTTTTGAAGGTTATATTGAAAAATGGCTATAAGAAATATAAAACATATAAATAAAACGGGAACGCCCATAAAAACACCTCTAAGTATAGCAATAGTTGGGTCTTGAGAAATTAAAATAAATAGTTTATAATACATTTAACAGGGCATTACACTTTTAATGCTCAAATCATAAAACAAATGGAGTGAAATCAATGTTTGGTAACAGAGCTTTATTGAAAAAAATCGCAGTTGTCATCACGATTGTTATGATTGTCGCACTTTTAGCAGGTACAGTTATGCCAATCATGTTATAAGAATTCACTAACGTGTTGAACTTTTTTTGTAATTCCCGAGGAGTTTAAAATGATGACAGTCGATTTTAATTTGATCGACTGTTTTTGCTATGGTAGGATCTTCCATATTGCCTTCAATATCAATGTAGAAATAGTATTCCCAAGGGGTATGCTGCACAGGTCTTGATTCAATCTTCAACATATTGATGTGATTGACTGCAAAATGCTGCAAGGCATTGTAAAGGGCACCGGCGGTATGCTTGGTTGAAAGCACCATACTAATTTTATCGCAGACGCTGTTGACTTTCAAGGATTTTCCTATAATAATAAAACGTGTGGTGTTATGTTCGTTGCAGTTGATATTCTCAGCTAGAATATCGAGACCATATAAATCGGCTGCCTTTTTACTGGCGATAGCACCAATACTGGTGTTTTTTTGTTGAGATATATATTCGGCACTCCGTGCGGTGTTGTAGTATGGGATATGAAGCCATTGAAATTTTGATAAAAACTTTTTGCTTTGTTCAAAGCCTTGTGGATGAGAATAGACCTCTTTAATATCCTCTAACTTTGATCCTTTAATACCCAGTAAATTTTGAATGGGTTTCACGTAAGTCTCCCCAACAATGTAACAATCGTATTGATTCAGCAAATCATAAACCGTTGCTATGGCCCCTGTAGAAGAGTTTTCAATAGGGAGAACACCGTAGTTTATAACGCCTTCTTCTAGGCCTATAAAGACGTCCTCAAACAATTCAAAGGTTTTTGTGTCCACATCATTTGGAAAATAATTATAAAGGGCTTCTTCGCTAAAAGAACCAGCAACACCCTGATATCCAACAGTAAGTGATAACATAGGTTCAACTCCCGTAGATTCGTATTTTATTAAGTCATTTTGATACTTATTCATAATATACTTTATATTATTAAGTGTGTCAATCTATGATTACAGTGTCAAATGTATATAGTTATTCTTTTTGATACAATATATAGTGTATGAATGCATTAATCCTACACTATATATTGTATCAAAATTAGAATAACTTACATTTGATATTGTAATCATCTACGACAGATATATTTTTTTAATATAGATTTAATATTTGGAGGGTTGTATATGTGGTATGATGACCTCAACAAAAAGAGAAAAGGTGGTAGGATATGAGAAAAAAAATAATAGCCCTCATCATGACGATGATTTGCATGTTTCAAGTTTTTTCCCTTGGTTCATGGGGTGCTACAGAGGAACAAAATTATACAGGTAACCAGCTGCGAATTTTAGGCATTTTAAAAGGGTATACAGATGGCACCTTGAAATTAGATAACAACATCAGCAGAGCAGAAGTTGCAACTTTAACAGTAAGAATACTTGGATATGACAACACGATTATTGTTGGTGATGAAGTGAATTTTAAGGATGTCAAGAAAGACTATTGGGGCTTTAATAACATTCAAAATGCATACAAGCTTTCTGTTATTAAGGGCTATCCTTCAGGTGAGTTTAAACCACTCAATAATATTACATATTCAGAAGTTGTTTCGATTATGGTCAATGCCCTTGGTAAAGGCAAGGATTTAGAAGGTGTTTGGCCAGATAACTATTTGAATAAAGCAAAATCATTAGGCATCATACCTGCCGATTCAACGATTAGTCCTACACAAGTGGTAACCCGTGGTGAAATGGCGGTTATTGTATGGAATACCTTACTGGTTAAAAAATAATTTTTAAAAGACCTTGACGAAAGACAATGGATGGTCTATAATTACAAAAAACATATATTAATGCAGTGAAGAGGAATAGTAAATATTTAGATCATTACAGAGAGCCGTTGGGTGGTGTGAAACGGTATTTGACAAATATTGAACTCGCCTTGGAGCAGCCCCGCTGAAAGTAAGTAGGTAGGGACGGAAGCCAACCGTTACAGTGGTAAGATATCGGTCATAACATTTGTAGAACCTGTATCCTAACTCAACAAAGAGTGGTTTGTGATTAACCCCCTTTCTCTTTTGAGATAGGGGTTTTTATATTCTATAAGGGTAATGAGTCTTATCTAGGGAGTGTATTTCTTTTACCAAAAAAGAAATAAACAAGAGTGGTACCGCGGAAGAAGTCTTTCGTCTCTTAAGCAATAAGAGATGGGGCTTTATTTTTTTACCTATAATTTGATTGATGGAGGAATAATTATGAACACGAACTTTAAAAAGTACAAGAGCTATGAACCTATGAATTTCCCTGAGCGCACGTGGCCTTCAAAGACACTTCAAAAGGCACCTATTTGGTGTAGTGTTGACCTTAGAGATGGCAATCAAGCCCTTCCAGTCCCCATGAGTGTGCCACAAAAGATAGAGATGTTTAAATTACTTCAGGATATGGGGTACAAAGAAATTGAAATCGGGTTTCCCTCAGCTTCTGAAACAGAATATAAATTTTTAAGAACTTTAATTGAGCAAAATTTAATTAACGACGATGTCACTGTTCAAGTCTTAACCCAAGCGAGAAAACATTTAATTGAAAAGACTTTTGAAGGTTTGAAGGGTGCTAAGAAAGCCATCGTTCATGTTTACAACTCTACTTCAACGTTACAAAGGAAAGTTGTATTTAATAAGAATAAGCAAGAAATCTTAGAAATTGCTGTGGAGGGTGCTCAGTTACTTAAAGAATTAGCGGCTCAGTATTCTGGAACCGAGTTTACTTTTGAATATTCACCTGAAAGCTTCACAGGGACTGAAATGGATTATGCATTAGAAGTTTGTAACGCAGTGACACAAGTTTGGCAACCAACCCCTGACAAAAAGGTCATTATTAACATACCCGCCACTGTTGAAATGTCAACGCCTAATGTTTACGCAGATCAGGTGGAATGGTTTAGCAATCATTTAAGTAAAAGAGATTCGATCCTTTTAAGTTTACATGCACATAATGACCGAGGTACAAGTGTCGCTGCAACAGAGCTTGGGATGCTTGCTGGCGCTGACCGTGTAGAAGGGACTCTTTTTGGAAATGGAGAAAGAACAGGGAATGTAGATTTGTTAACCCTTGCAATGAACCTTTCTTCTCAAGGGATCGATCCAGAAGTAACCATTGAAAATGTGGATGAAATCGTAGACATCTATAAAAGATGTACAGGAATGGATGTTCATGACAGACATCCTTATGCAGGACAATTGGTATTTACAGCTTTCTCAGGCTCACACCAAGATGCCATCAATAAAGGTCTTAAAATATACCAAGAAGAGAAACCTGAAATTTGGGAAGTGCCGTATCTTCCTATTGACCCAGCAGACATTGGTAGAAAATACGAAGCGATTATCCGTATTAACAGCCAATCTGGAAAAGGTGGCGTGGCCTTTATTCTTGAAGAAGAGTTTGGGTTCAAATTACCGAAAAACATGCATCCAGAAGTCAGTAAACCGGTACAAAATGTCACCGATGAAACTGGAAAAGAACTATCACCTAAAGAAATATTTGAAATCTTCAAAAAAGAGTTTCTTAATATTGCAACTCCAATGGAATTGGTACGCTTTGGAAGCGCCTCTGAGGATGGTGAAGAAAATATCGTTCAAGTTCATGCAGAAATCATGGACAATGGCGTTCATAAGAAAATTGAAGGCACAGGTAACGGACCCATATCTGCTTTCTTCCATGGCTTACAAAAAGAAGGTTATGTGGGTTATAAATTAATTTCCTATGATGAGCATGCCATTTCTGATGGTGAAAATGCAGAAGCAGCAGCGTATATTCAATTAGAAGATAACGCAGGTAAACGCCACTTTGGTGCTGGTACAGACAGAAATATTAACAAAGCTTCTATTAAAGCATTAATCAGTGCGATCAATAAATTTTAGTTGAAAAAGTTCATAAAAAAGGGTCTCAGTTTTAATTGACTGAGGCCCTTTGCTTTAATTATTTAATACTGATACCACCAAATAAAATCAGGCATTTAACGATGACAACTTGAGTAACTTCTGCCCCCACTTTGTTGGCGCTTCGCTTATTATCCCAACCGCCAAATAATGGAAAGCCTCTCATTTCTACACGCCAATCTTGTGGAACTTTGATGTCGATGCCTCCAAATGCTGTGAAAGCATCGATGACGATGGTTTCATTTGATGAAATGGTGGTTTGTCTAAGATCCACATCAAGACCGCCAAATATGGCAGTTAATTCACCCCCACAGAAGTTTTGTGAGGTGTTAATAATGTCGGCACCAGAAAATAGGACGGTATGATTCAGAGCATCAATGCTATAACTTTGTTTTTTTTTGGGAAAGATGAACCAGAAGCCAACAATAATAATGATCGCTGGCCAAACGAGGTTCCAAATGTCAACACCTTCAAAAAACCAACCAAACATTTTCACCTGATAAAAAATACCAAGAATGACTAAAACAACACCAAAGGAATTTCTCGTGGAACGATCCAAAAGCATAATGCCTCCGAATAAAATGAGTATTAATGGCCAATAGGTGCCAAAAATATCATCAGCATCGATGAGGCCCATTGTATCAAACAGATAACAAAGACCAATTAAAATAATAACGATACCTACGATGGAACGTTTACTGATATTAAATGATTGCATATGTTTACCCTCCTGTGGACAAATGATATCTAATATTATATCAAAGGGTATAACATTTGAGTATTAGAATTTGGTTAAATTTGGATTATGTCGTCCAACCATCATGAATGATATAAATTAAGTAAAAGGTGCCAGAAGGTTCGACGTGAAAAGCAAGTCTGAGAGATTTCCAATCCATCCCCCCATATTGAGGATCAAAACCAGGGAAATTAAATTCTACAAAGTGATCCACACCGGGTGCAGTTGAAGTATTGTCCATCATATTGCCTGTTCCAATGACGAGATCTAGTGACACATTTGGTGCAGTTAAGAAGTCTTCATCATTGACATAATTGTCAAAATAGTCAGATGGATTCAAGATTATTGGATCACCGGAGCCATCTTGGATGCCCCAGGTGAGTGCAGTAGGCGTTGTAGGAATGGCAATGATATCAGCCGTTGTGAGGTAAATCAGTGAACTGAAGTCTGCATAGGAATAAGGGCTGAGTCCCAGCTTATAAGTATCGCTGACATAGGTGGCTAACCCTTCATAATCTTCATTTTTAAGGACTTCTACAATTTCCTGTGCCAGAGCAATGATTTCTGCATCCGTGGTAGGTGCGTTTGTAACAGGGGTTAAAACTTCGGGTTCGGTTGTTGCTTCTGTTGTGACGACTTCTGTTGTTTCTGTTACAGCAGCCGTGGTGGCTTGTGTTGTATCTTGGGGAGCTGTTCCATCTTGCTCATTGTCTTCTGCCGGTGAAGTACAAGAGGTGAAAAGGAATATAAGAATGAGACTTATTAAGCATATTTTTTTCATAGTGGATCCTCCGTGTGAGTTAATCAGTAGCCCTTATTATACCATTTATTGGCCCATTTTGAAATCAATAAAAGCTAGGCGATTGCCTAGCTTAAAGGTAGAGAGGAGTCAACTACATGGAAAAAGTTGAAAACTTACTTTTTGCTTGTTGAATTTTATCGGCTTGAGCAGGATCGGTTTGATACCAGCCATTACTGGACATGGTTTTGAAAACTTGATTTTGTAAATCGAATTGTCCTGAGAGGATGTTCTTAAAACCGTTTCTAACACTTTCAGTAGCAGCTTCTGAAGTTGCTGTGGCAAGTGCTGAACACAATTGTTTTTCTGTCATGAGTAAGTCATGGGCATAATCCTGGTCATTTCTTATGTTGTTCGTATTCATTTTTTACCTCCAATTGAATGTATGATATCCCTTAGCTATTAAGCTGTTGGATCAGTTGGCTATAATGATCTTGATGTTTTTGCACCATGTCATTACAAACGGATTTAAATTGTTGATTTTGAACAGTTTGTCCATAATCTTTGTACTTTTTAATAATAACTTGCTCGCTTTGTAAAGCATCATTGAGATATTCAAGTTCTTTAGTAGTCATTTAAGTGCCTCCTTAAAGTGTTATTGAATGTGGTAGAACCACATATAAAAATAGTATCTACATTCAATATCTGAAATATACTAAAAACCTTTGAAAACCAATATTTTGTAGGAGTGCTTGTAGACCTGATAAACAACTTACTGTATAATTACAGTAGCTAACGGCATGCGTACTGAATTTTCAGAGTGGGGGAAAACTATGAAAAGCGAATTGAACTTAAGAAGAAAAACGGTGGGCGTTTTGATCAACTCAATGGACGACCCATATCAGAGTAAAATTTGGCAAGGGATAAAAAAATACGCTGAAGAAAATGATTTTAATGTTTTGTTTTTCAGTGGTTTGGCGTTACAAGGACCTACAAATGAGATGGCACAACAAAATGTGGTTTATCAACTGATTAATACAAAGCAGCTA
>CAZJIO010000047.1:15702-23823 GCA_964546035.1 uncultured Eubacteriales bacterium
GGATTAATTGTCGCATCTGGAACTTTGGAAGTTTATGTAAATATCGATTGTATATACCATTTGAAAAATTTATTTACAGGCATACCCATTGTAAGCATTTCAATTCCTTTAACAGGTGCATACAATATTTTGCTTGATAATGCTAAGTCTATTCAGAAGGCTATAGACCATGTTCTTTTTGACCATAAAAGACAAAAAATTGGTTTTATTTCTGGGGCTCAATCCAATTGGGAAGCACTCGTTCGTCAAAAAACCTTTGAAGAAAATATGTTGCTGCATAATAGATCCGTAGAGGGACTCATTTATGAGGGCGATTTTCTGGAGGATGCAGGGCGTAGAGCAGTAGATGCATTTATGGCAAATGGTCAACCCTTTCCAGACGCCATCATTGCCTCTAACGATGATATGGCCATTGGTGCCTACTTAAGGCTCCAGGAGTTAGGTCTTAAAGTTCCCAAGGATGTCTCCATTATTGGATTTGATAACATTGAAAAATCAGCAGCATTTTTCCCGCCTTTTACAACCATCAATCAACCGATTTTTCAAATGGCTTATAAAGCGTTAGAAGTCATTGATGATGTAATTAAAGGCAAGTCTGTTAGTCAAAACACACTATTTAGTGGAGAGTTGATTGTTCGAGAATCCTGCGGTTGCTTCAATATAATGAAAGGTAAAAGAGATAAGGCTCTGGTGCTGTTTAAGGAGATGGATTCTTATGAGGAAGCTCTTGAAAATTTACGCATCTCCATGATCAATCTTGAAGGGCCATTTAGCGAACTGCTATTAGGGCAAATGGGTTTAGGTGCCGCTGAACTTCTTGAATATCAGCTGTTATCAAATACTTTACTCCAGGGTTTTTTAACGGACCTTCAAAATGAGAAGGTGGAAGGTAATTTTTTGACCACCTTAAATTACATCTTAAACTACACACTTACTGTGAAAAAAAGAGAGTGTGAATGGAAAGAAGTTTTATTTTCAATTCGAAATTTTCTACTGAGGCAAATAAAGAATCATAAAATGATGTGTATCGCTCAGGATATTTTTTATATGGCCAGTATTTTACTGGGTAATTTTTTGATGGGAAGAGAAATGCTGCATAACTTTTACTTTGTTCAAATGTATATTATGTCTCGGAAAGTTATTAAAGATTTTAATGCGGTTATTTATCAAGAACAACTGACTGAGATCCTTAAATCAACCATGTTACAATATGGAATCAGTCAATATTACCTGTGTCTTTACGATACGCCTGTGCTTCATGAGCGAGATGAAGCTTTTAATTTTCCTGATCAAACACAACTGGTTATTGGTTGTCATAACGGTGAAACCTTTCAAAAAAGATATTTTAGAACAAAGGAAATGTTGCCTTCTTGTTATCTAGGAGACTCTGAAAGAGCGGATTTGATTTTTTATGTTTTGTTTTCTGAAAACGAACACTATGGCTATATTGTATTTAATTTAAATGAGGTAGATATGCAATTATTTGAGACACTCAGAGACCAAATCAGTAATGCATTAAAGAGCCAAAATCTATTTGACCAAAGAAAAAAGGCGGAGATACAACTGAGTTTGGCTGTGAATAAACTTGAAAAATACAATAGGAAGCTTCAAGATTTATCAACCCATGATGAGTTAACAGGGCTTTTTAACCGACGTGGTTTCTATGAATTGGCTGAAAGTTATTATGCCGAGGCGCGACTATCAGGACTGAAATTCTTTGTATTATTTGGTGACTTAGACAATTTAAAAGGTATTAACGATCGATTTGGTCACAACGAAGGTGATTTTGCCATCGTGTCAGCTGCAAGAATCCTACAGAAGAGTTTTAGGAAAGGTGATGTTATTGCAAGAATGAGTGGTGATGAATTCACAGTTATTATTGAGGATATTGAATCCGATAAAATAATTGACTTGATTGCACACCTGAAAAGGTCTTTTAATCAATTCAATGAAACAAGTGGAAAACCCTATAAAGTAACCATGAGCATGGGTTATTCCAGCTACAGTCTAAATTCTATGGATACCTTGGATGATCTGATTAAGAAAGCAGATTATTTGCTCTATGTAGATAAAAAGTCAAAAACCTAAGGAGGTATTATTTTCACACCTTTGAGTAAAATAGTATTAAGAAGGCGAAAGAGGTGTGGGATGTGAAAAAGTGGCTGTTGATCGTTGGAGCTATTGTTGTATTAGGTCTGCTTCTCTTGGTGATCAAAATGCAACAAGACCAAGGGCATAGGGAAGCGGTTGTCAATAGGGATATCATTTATGAAGGGATTTATGTAGAGGATCTGCATATTGGAGGTTTATCAAAATCAGAGGCACTTCAATTGCTTAAACACAGCAGTGAGGAACGCTTTAAAAATAAAGAGCTCAAATTACTGTATGAAGGTCAAGTTGCTTTTAAACTGCCTTTTGATTATTTTGAATTTAAAACAGACTATATTAATTTAGTCAATGGGGCATATGAGATTGGTAAGCAAGGCTCCATAAAAGACCGATATCATCTGATACAAAAAATGAAAAAAGAAAATATTCATTTTTCAATAAAAGAATGGTATGAAGATGAGAAAATCCTTCAATTTGTCCATTCTATTAAAGCTGATTATGTTGTTGAACCACAGGATGCTACAATAGAAAAAACACCTGAGGGTTTTATTATTCATGAAGAGGTTATGGGCAAAGCGCTTGATGTTAATAAAACGGTAGAGGCTATTCATCAAGGCCTATTGTCAGGGTCAGAAGAAGTATCGATGGTGGTTGTTAGATCTGTACCAGAAATCACACAACTATTTTATGAAGGTTTAGAAGATTTAATAGGCTCTTTTTCTACCACTTTCTCGGCAGATCAAGAGGCTCGCAATGTAAATCTGAGAGTTGCCAGTGGCTTTATTGATGGCACTTTGTTAAAACCTGACGAAATATTTTCCGCAAACTTAATCATTGGACCAACAGATAGTGCCCATGGCTACTTGGAAGCGCCTGTCATTGTAAATGGAAAGTTGGAAAAAGGTTTGGGTGGCGGTGTATGTCAAGTTTCCACAACCTTATACAATGCTGTACTATTTGCGGAACTCGAAATTATAGAAAGACGTAATCACTCTTTACCAGTAGGTTATATTGAAAAGGGAAGAGATGCGACGTTGGCTGAGGATTATTTAGATTTCAAATTTAGAAACAATACAGAGAACCCTATTTATATTGAGAGCTTTATTGAAAATAATCGTGTTAATATTAAAATTTATGGCAAAGAAACACGAGAACCTCATCGAAAAATACAGTTTGAATCGGTTATCATAGATACGATTGTACCACCCCCCGATAAAGTAATCATAGATCCTGCATTAAATCCGGGTGAAGAAGTGGTTGAAAAAAAGGCCATTGTAGGGTATACTGTGAAATTATACAAATTGATTTACTTAAATGACGTGTTACAGAGTAAAGTTGAAGTGAACACCAGTTATTATGGTGCTTACCCAGCTCAGATCAGAATAGGACCAGATCCACTGGCACAGTTGCCATAAAGGAGTTAATCATACAGATGAAGATCGGAAAAGTACCTGAGACAGTTCTCAAAAGGTCTGTCTTTAAACAATTAAAAGTAAAAAGGGAAGAAATTCTCGTTGGACCCAAAATAGGTGAAGACTGTTGTGTTGGACAGTTTAATAGCGATGAGCTTTTTGTCCTTTCGACAGATCCTATTACTGGTGCAACTAAGGACATTGGCGCACTTGCGGTACATATAACAGCCAATGATTTAGCGACGAGTGGTGCTGAACTCGTGGGCATTATGCTGACTATTTTGTTGCCAGATGGATTTATGGAAAGTGAATTAAAAGTCATTCTTCAAGATGTAAACAGAGCCTGTGAGGAGCTGAATGTTGAGGTTATGGGTGGCCATACAGAGGTCACTGCAGCAGTGAATCAACCTATCTTATCCGTTACAGGGATTGGTAAGGTTAAAAAGGACATCTATTTAACACGTCATAAAATCACGGCTGGCCAAGATATTGTTATGACAAAATGGGCGGGAATCGAGGGCACATCCATTATTGCCCGTGAAAAGGAAGCCGAACTTAAAGCTTATTACAACCCTGATTTTATAGAAAAAGCAAAAGATTTAGGGCAATACATTTCGGTTGTAAAAGAAGGGAAAATAGCGTCAGATTTTGGCGTTAGTTTCATGCATGATGCCACAGAAGGGGGCCTTTTTGGTGCTCTGTGGGAAATGGCTGCCGGCGCCCGGAAGGGCATCGAAATAGAGCTCGACCTCATACCAATTAAGCAAGAAACCATTGAAATATGTGAATATTACGAACTGAATCCATACAAACTGATATCTAGCGGATCCATGCTGATGATCACAAGTGATGGACAAGGCCTTGTAGAGCGCCTAAAGTCAGAAGGCATATTTGCTGCAGTTATTGGAAAAATAACTGAAGGAAATGATAAAATTGTGATTCAAGAAGACACAAGACGCTCTTTAGAACCACCAAAATCTGATGAACTGTATAAAGTAATCTAATAAATAGTGCGTTTCAAACGCAAACTGGAGGCAACTTTCATGAGGAATGAGATTCTTGAAGCAATCGAAAAAAACAGTAAGTTGACAGTAAAAGACTTGTCAGTTTTACTAGAGAGAAAAGAACAAGACATTGAAAGCGAAATTAAAGCTTTAGAAAGTGAAAAAGTGATCTGTGGATACAATACCCTCATTAATTGGGACAAAATGGATACAGATAAAGTAACGGCTTTAATTGAAGTTAAAGTAACACCTCAAAGAGGTGAGGGCTTTGATAAAATAGCAGAACGCATTTATCGCTTTAAAGAGGTTAAATCTGTGTATTTGATGTCTGGTGGCTTTGATTTAACGGTCATTATTGAAGGCAGAACCATGAAAGAAGTTGCTTTATTTGTTGGGCAAAAGCTCGCACCACTAGAATCAGTGCTGAGTACAGCGACACATTTTGTTCTTAAGAAATATAAAGAGCATGGGATTATCTTAGAGGAAGACAAAAAAGACGAACGAATGGTGGTGACACCGTAATGGAATATACGAATTTATCACACATTGCAAAAGCTTTACCGCCATCAGGAATTCGTAAGTTTTTTGATATCGTAACAGAAATGGAAGATGCCATTTCCTTAGGTGTTGGAGAACCAGACTTTGATACCCCTTGGCATATCAGAGAGGAAGGCATTTATTCTCTTGAAAAAGGTAAGACTTTTTATACCTCTAATGCGGGTATGGTCGAACTTCGCGTCGAAATTGCTAAGTATTTAAAGAGAAAATTCGAAATGGAATAT
This sequence comes from uncultured Eubacteriales bacterium, assembly GCA_964546035.1. Classification (GTDB taxonomy): domain Bacteria; phylum Bacillota; class Clostridia; order Lachnospirales; family Vallitaleaceae; genus CAZJIO01. The sequence continues at coordinate 21,010 of CAZJIO010000047.1, forward strand.
GATACAAAGTCAGAAATGGTTGTAACAGTTGGGGGTAGCGAGGGTATTGATATCGCGCTACGTACTTTATTAAATCCTGGCGATGAAGTGCTCATACCTGAACCTTGCTTTGTTTCCTATAAACCCTGTGCATTGCTTGCGGGTGGGATTCCTGTGCCGATTGCTTTAAAGGCTGAGAACCAATTCAGATTACTGCCAGAAGAAATCGAAGCACATATTACGCCAAAAACGAAAGTAATCCTTATGGCGTTTCCTAGTAATCCAACTGGTGCTGTTATGGAAAAGCAAGATTTAGAGAAAATTGCAGAAGTGATTATAAAACATAATCTCTATGTGATTTCCGATGAGATTTATGCAGAACTGACCTACGGAAGGAAGCATATCTCGATTTCAACCCTTCCTGGCATGCGAGAACGTACGGTTGTCATCAATGGTTTTTCTAAGGCTTATGCAATGACCGGTTGGAGAATTGGTTATGCAGTAGGACCGAAAGAGATTATTGCTCCGATGACCATTATTCATCAATATGCCATTATGTGTACGCCAACAACAAGTCAATATGCAGCTCTTGAAGCAGCGAAAAATGGCGACTCTGATATTGAGGAAATGAAAGTTTCCTATAATCAAAGAAGAAGGTTAATGGTTGATGGATTTAGAAAAATGGGACTGGATTGTTTTGAACCATTCGGTGCTTTTTATGTCTTTCCATCTATTCAAAAGACTGGGCTAACCTCAGATGAATTTGCAAAGCAACTGCTTTATGATCAACAGGTTGCTGTGGTACCTGGTACTGCATTTGGGGATTGTGGCGAAGGATTTATTAGATGCTCTTATGCTTCTTCTATTGAGAATTTAAAGTTAGCCTTAGAAAGAATTGAAAAGTTTGTACAAAAAAGAATATAGAAAGGTAAAAACCCTCATACTAATCGTTGTAGTATAAGGGTTTTTATTTTATTTGCAACTTGAGCACTTACCATAAAAATACATTTGGCCATATGCGATATCAAAATCAGTTTCTTCCTGTACCAGATCTGTAACATCATCAAGAAGGTGCGTATGTAAATCCTGAACCGCACCACACTCTAAACAAATAGCATGGGGATGGGAACTGGTATCAGCATCGTATCTAAAGCTATCTCCACCGGTATTCAGTTCAGTAACCATATGGGCTTTTTTGAAAGCATCTAGTGTTTTGTAGATGGTTGCAAGGCTCATAGTTGGGTGGGTCGGCAATAGTTCTTGATAAATGGTTTCGGCACTTGGATGTATGTTGGTGTTATAAAGGACGCTATATATGGCTAGTCTTTGAGGTGTAACCTTAATATTTCGACTCTTTAACATATCTGCTATTTTTTGCATGACATCGCCTCTTTTGATAATGATTATTATTTAGTAATTATTATATTACATGATGTGCCTGAATATGTCAAGAAGAACATATTGTGCACTTTGAATAAGTTATCATTATTCTTGTGATAAATGTCGATATATGTTACAATATTGATAATTAAATTGTGGCATCGCTACATAAAGATTAACAAGATCAGTCAAAATTAGGGAGGAAAAAATTTATGGCAAACGTAGAGTATATCAATCCTTTTATTGAAGCATCACAGAATGTTCTGAGAGATTTTTGTAGAATCGAAACCAGTCTTGGAAAACCTTATATTACAAATGCTTCTTATGAAGGGGATACCTTGATCGTCATTGTAGGTATTACTGGAGATTTAAGAGGACAAGTTATTATTAACATGAGATATGATGTTGCGTGTAGCATCGCATCTAATATGATGATGGGTATGCCTGTACCAGAATTAAATGATATGGCCAAAAGTGCTGTAAGTGAGCTTGCTAATATGATTTTAGGTAATTCTGCCACCTTATTTTCAAAGAAAAATCTTATTTTAGATATTACCCCTCCTTCCATCTGTTTTGGTAGCAATTTATCGATATCTGTAAGCGATTCTAAAACAATTTGCATCCCACTTAACTTCGGTGAGCATGATACCATCGAAATTAATGTTGCAGTGAAAGAAAAATAAGGTGAGCCTTAATGATGAATATATTGTTGCATGAACCTGAAATTCCTCAAAATACAGGTAATATTGCTCGGACTTGCGTAGCAACGGGGACGCCTCTTCATCTTATTGAACCGTTAGGATTTAAGATTGATGAAAAGTCAGTAAAAAGAGCAGGACTTGATTACTGGGATAGCTTAGACTTGCATGTTTATGCCAGCTTTAATGAATTTTGTGAGAAAAATCCACAAGCAATTATTTATATGGCAACAACAAAAGCAAGAAAGACCTACGCTGAAATGGCTTATGAAGACGGCGGCTTTATCATGTTCGGAAAAGAAAGTGCTGGAATCCCAGAAGACATACTCATTGGGTATAGAGAAACCAGTGTTAGAATTCCTATGCTAGATACCATTCGCTCTTTGAATTTATCAAATTCTGTTGCAATCATCCTCTATGAGGCATTAAGACAACAACAGTTTAGTCAATTGTTATTAGAAGGTCAATTAAGAGATTATCAGTGGTAAAAAAGGTCGCTACCCAGCGACCTTTTTAGTTTCTATTTTTTGAAGATATGGGAAGGGTGAAAATAAAAGTTGCACCGTTACCCTCTACACTTGAAACATCAATTTCTTCTTCGTGAGCTTTAATGATTTCTTTAACAATAGAAAGACCGATACCGGTACCTTTCTTATCTCTCCCACGGGAACGATCAACTTTGTGAAAGCGATCCCATATGTAGTGGAGCTGATCTTCAGGGATACCTTCTCCGGTATCAGCAATTGATACCGCAACC
>CAZJIO010000047.1:23840-27404 GCA_964546035.1 uncultured Eubacteriales bacterium
GTGTCAATGATAATGAGGTCATAGTTTCGGCAAAATTTGACCGCATTGTCAAGGAGATTGTAAAGAACGCGTTGGATTTGATTTAAATCAGCAAAAACATAAACCTCTTTTTTACTCATCAAAATTTGAATTTCCAATTGTTTTTGTAGAATTTGTTGCTCAAATTGAAGGATGACTTTTCTAAGAACCAAATGGATATCAAAGGTGGTTTTGTCTAGGGTTACTTGCTGATGATCCAGTTTTGTCAATAATAAGATGTTGTTGGTTAATCGGGTTAATCTTTCTGCCTCGTCTAACACAATGTTAAGATACTTGTCTTGATTCTCGTATGGGATTGTATTATCAAGAATAGCTTGAACGAATCCTTTTATAGAAGTCAGAGGGGCTCGGAAGTCATGAGAAATATTGGCTATGAAATCTCTTCTCTTCTCTTCTAGATTACCTAAATCTTCTGCCATTGCATTGATATTCTTTGCCAGTTCGAAAAACTCATTAGAATAGTGTAGTTCAATACGGCTGGAAAAATTGCCGCTGGCGACTTCTTTTGAGGTTTTGATCATAGCTACTAAATTACGATTTGTTTGTTTATAATAAATGTAGATAAAAATAAAAGCAATGGCAAGGACAGCTATGAGGGTCACAAAGGTGATTTTATAAATATAGTCGATGTCGTTATTGATACTAGGGTAGGGGGCGTGCAATAATACGACACCATAAATTGAGCCTCTTCGAATCATTGGGACAGCAACAGAAATGGTTAAACCCTCAATGTTGATAGCGGTGCCATTATCAACCTCGATTTCACCCTTAAGAGCACTCTGGATCATTTCGTTTTCTAGAGCTGTTTGTAAAGTATATGAACGGTCATTAATTTCAGAGTCCAACAGGATCTTATTGCGTAAATCGAAGATCACAGTTCTTCTATTTAATTCTGAGTTTAGAAAGCGAAACTTATACTTAAAATAGCTTTTGGCATTTACGTTATCATAGGTAGAATGTTCTATCAGAGTATCCATATAGGCATAACCAAGAGAAGAGGCTTCGTCGATTAAATTGTCTTCTAGCGCATTAACAAAGTACCTAGATACAACTTGGGTAAAAATACCGAATATAATCATAAATAAAATCATCGATGCTAAGGCATAAAATAGAAAAAATTTATTACTAAAAAATTTCGCCAATTATTTCACCTCGAATTTGTATCCGATACCCCACACGGTTTTGATTGCCCAAAACTCATTTTCGCTAATTTTTTCTCTGATTCTCTTGATATGAACATCCACGGTTCGTGTATCCCCTAAATATTCATAACCCCAGATACGATTTAGAAGCTGCTCGCGGGTAAACACCTGGTTAGGACTGGCAGCTAGAAAATAAAGCAGCTCCAATTCCTTAGGCGGCATTTCTAATTTGGTTTCGTTATAAAGAACAGAGTAGTTGGTCAAATTGATATCTAAGTGTTCAAGGATAATTTGCTTAGACTTTTCTCTTTGTGGTGTATATCTTCGAAGGACAGCCTTTACTCTTGCGGTTAATTCTTTGGTATCAAAAGGTTTAATCATGAAATCGTCAGCACCCAGTTCTAGTCCAAGAATCTTATCAAAAGTTTCTCCCTTGGCTGTCAACATAATAATTGGCGTATTGCTGACCTGACGAATTTCTTTGCAAACATCGTATCCATCTTTTCCAGGTAGCATTAAATCTAAAATGACCAGATTAGGCGCGTAGGATAAGAACACAGATAAAGCCTGACTACCGCTATGCACCATTTTAGTATCGTACCCTTCTTTGTTAAGATAAAGGGATATGAGCTCTGTTACGTTTTCATCGTCGTCCACTATCAGTATTTTTTGTTTAATATCCATTTTATCACCCTCACCTTTTGCAATCATTTATTTAAACTCAACAATTGTGACGCCTGCTTCACCTTCGCCATAAGCACCTAATCGATATGATTTAATGTACTTGATTTTACGCAATTGTGAATGAATGGCCGTTCTTAAAGCCCCAGTGCCCTTGCCGTGTATGATCGTAATTTGCGGTAAGTGGGTGAGGTAAGCGTCGTCTAAATATTTTTCAATCTGTGTCATGGCCTCATCACTGGTTTGACCCCGCACATCAATTTCTGATGATATAGAAAGGGATTTATTTAAATCCATCTTCTTATAACTGCCTTTAGGTTTTCCTTTAGTGGTATCCTCGCCATCCATTTCTTGTACGAAATTAATACTAGAAATATGAACTTTTGTTTGCATGATACCCAGTTGAACTTGCAGTTCCCCTTTGCTATTAGGCGGTGTAAGTACTGTTCCTGATTGATTCAAAGTGGTTACAAAAATAGTATCACCTTTTTTGAGATTGAGGGGTTTGTTAGAAGCAGTCACTTTTGGTTTAGGGGTATAAGTCGTTTCGAGTTCGGTTAAAGCACCTCTTAATTTAGAGCGCTGTTTTTCGAAATCACCGGCAATTGAATTGTTTGCATTCTTGGCTAAAGCATTCATCTCTTTTATAATCGTGTCTGCATCTTGTTTAGCACAATACAAAATGGTGTAGGCTTCTTCTTTGGCGTCTTGGATAATGCGTTCCTTTTGTGCACTGACTTTGTCCTTTTGGAGCTGTACTTCTTTTTTTAGGCGTTCTGCTTCTGATCTAAAACGTTCCGCCTTTTCTTTTTCGATAATGGCTTGCTTCTTATTCATTTCTAAATCAGTAATAAGGTCTTCGAAACGGACTTCTTTGCCCTCGAGCAGATTTTTTGCTTCATCAATGATATCATCGGTTAGTCCTAAACGCTTTGAAATAGCAAAGGCATTACTTTTACCTGGAATACCAATGAGCAATTTGTAGGTGGGTCTTAAGGTTTCAACATCAAACTCTTGACTGGCGTTCTCTACCCCTCGAGTAGAAAGTGCGTAGACTTTCAATTCGCTATAATGAGTTGTAGCTACAGTTAAGACGTTTCTACTGTATAGATTTTCTAATATGGCCATGGCTAAAGCTGCACCCTCTGTTGGGTCCGTACCTGCGCCCAATTCATCAAATAAAACCAGGGAATTCTCATCTGCTAATTTTAGGATTTCAATAATATTGGTCATATGTGAGGAAAAGGTGCTCAAACTTTGCTCGATGCTTTGTTCATCGCCTATATCTGCAAAGATTTCTTCAAACACAGTTAAAGTGGAGTTGTCAAAGGCTGGAATGAATAAACCAGCTTGGCCCATTAAGGAAAGGAGTCCTAAAGTCTTAAGGGTAACTGTTTTCCCTCCAGTATTTGGCCCTGTAACAACTAAAGTGCTAAAGGTTTCGCCAAGGTAAATATCTGTAGGCACCACAGTCGTCGCATTCAGCAAAGGATGGCGAGCCTTTTTCAAATTTATTATTTTATCCTTATTGTAAAGAGGTTTTGAGGCTTTCATGCGTAGACCCAATTCCCCTTTTGCAAAAATAAAGTCCAGTTGTGCGACGATTTCTTGATTGAGTCGGAGCACATCCATATGGTTCGCAGCTTTAGCACTTAGTTCTGCTAATATACGTTCAATTTCCTTAGCTTCTTTATCCACTAAG
>CAZJIO010000048.1:0-7073 GCA_964546035.1 uncultured Eubacteriales bacterium
CCTTACCTTTTTGAATTTCACATACTGTTCCAGGTGGGTATGTGGCATCTGTGTCTACCACTTCTGCTTGCCATATTTTCAAAAGTTTATCCTTGTAATACGTGAAAGCACTTGGCCAGGGTGATAAACCTCTAATAAGTCTTTCAAGTTCAGGAGCACTTTTATGCCAATCCATTAGACCTAATTTCTTGTCAAGCATTGGCGCTTTGGTGGATTGGTCATTGTTTTGGGGCTTTCTTACTAAGGTATTTGCTTCAATTTGATCGAGTGTTTCAAGTAAAAGGGGTCCACCTAGTAAGCTTAATTTATCGTGTAGACTACCACCCGTTTCACAAGGGTCTAAAAGGATCTCAGAAGTGAGTAACATATCTCCTGTATCTATGCCAGCATCCATCATCATGGTGGTTATACCTGTGACCTTTTCACCATTGATGACTGCCCATTGAATAGGTCCAGCCCCTCGATATTTAGGTAATAAGGACGCATGAATATTGATGCAACCCTTTGTTGGAATATCAAGTAAGGCTTTTGATAAAATTTGTCCAAAAGCGATTACTACGATCACATCCGGCGCTATTTCTTTTAATTTCTCGATAAAAGTTGCTTCTCTGACTTTTATAGGCTGATAGACCCCTATACCCGCTGCAAGAGCTGCTTCCTTTACTGGGGTAGGTGTCATCACATTTCCACGACCTTTTGGTTGGTCAGGTTGAGTCACTACTGCGATGACTTCATGCTTAGATTCAATTAGTGTTTTAAGTGTGGGCACTGAAAAATCAGGTGTACCCATAAAAACAATTTTCATTATTAATCACCTATTTATCTTCTTCAATATTTTGAGCGATGTCTAAAAAAAGCTTGCCATCTAAATGGTCAATTTCATGGCATATAGCTCTAGCCATGAGTTCTTCACCTTCAACGATAAAGTCTTCTCCATCAAGATTAATTGCTTTAGCTTTTACATATAAAGGTCTTATAACGGTTCCTGTTTTGCCTGGGCAACTTAAACACCCCTCTGGTCCTTCTTGTTCACCACTGGTTGATATGATTTCAGGATTGACCATCACGATGGGACCATCCCCTATATCAATCACAATCAGTCGCTTCAAAATACCTACTTGAGGTGCGGCCAGACCAACACCTGCTGATTTGTACATGGTCTCAATCATGTCTGCTGCTAAAACGCGTACATGATCGGTTATCGTCGGAACAACCTTGGATATTTTCCTTAAAATAGGGTCTTTCTCTTGACGAATTTTTCTTAATGCCATAATCTGATTCCTTTCTTATTAAATCTCATTTATATTAGTAGGACATCATAGGATTTATGTCGAGTTGAACGGACATAAAATCTAAGGTGTGTTCCAAAGCTATCTTTTCATTTAATTCTTGAATCAATTGATTGAGTAATTTATATTCTTCACACTTAATAATCATGCGCCATCTATAGGCATTCTTAAGTTTTGATATATTCGCAGGTGAAGGTCCTAAAACCATAATCTTATTATGTCCTATTAGTTTTAGGAGTATTTCTTTTAATTGGTGAGCCCCTTTCACAAGTGCACCTTCATCTTCTGAACTCATGAGGACAGTTGCAATGTTAGAAAAGGGTGGGTAATTCATCATTTGCCTGAAAATAATTTCGTTGGCATAAAATTTCTCGTAATCTTGTTCTTTGGCACAAATGATGCTGTAATGCTCAGGTGAATAGGTTTGAATCATTGCCTTACCTTTTTTTTCGCCACGACCTGTTCGACCCGTCACTTGGGTGATGAGCTGAAAAGTTCTCTCACAAGCTCTAAAATCATTTACATAAAGGGATAAATCAGCTGCGATTACACCAACAACCGTCACATTTTCAAAGTGATGCCCTTTAGCAACCATTTGCGTCCCAATAAGAATGTCAGCTTGACCGCTTTCAAATTGATTGAGTATTTTTTCATGCCCGTTTTTCAAGGAAGTTGTGTCAAAATCCATACGCAGGACATTTGCTCCAGGAAATTCACTCTTAATGAAATTTTCTACTTTCTGAGTACCTATACCAAATTCTTTAATATATTTGGATTGACAATTTGGGCAAGTTGTTACTTTTTTTATGGACTTACCACAATAATGACAAATCAACCGCTCATGGGTTAAATGATAGGTGTAAGGAATGTCACAACTTGGACATTTTACCACGTATCCACATTTTCTACAAGATACAAAGCTTGAGTGGCCTCTTCTGTTCAAAAATAATATGATTTGTTCATGACGAGAAAGGGCTTCTTCCATGGTTTTTTTGAGAGCTGTACTCAGCATGGATTTATTACCTTGAACCAGTTCTGTTCTCATATCTATGATATCAACCTCTAGCGAAGAGGTTGTGATAGCTTTGTTTTTAAGTTCTAAAAGTTTGTATTTACCTTCCATAGCCTTGTAATAACTTTCTACTAAAGGCGTTGCAGAACCTAGGACTACTGGACATTTCGCCATATTTCCACGCATAATAGCCACTTCTCTGGCATGATATTTAGGCGGCATTTCGGATTTATATGTCAACTCATGCTCTTCATCTAGAACAATGACACCTAAGTTTTCAAAGGGTGCGAAAATAGCTGATCTTGGACCAACCATAATGGAAATCTTACCTTCTTTTGCCTTACGCCATTGATCATATTTTTCACCTTGTGAGAGTTTGCTATGTAGCACACCGACGATTTCGCCGAAACGTCCAACGAAGCGATTAACGGTCTGAGGTGTTAGCGATATTTCAGGAATCAGAACAATGGCCTGCTTACCTTCCGCAATAACGGCTTCAATGACTTGCATATAAACTTCTGTTTTACCACTACCAGTGATCCCATAAAGCAGATAGATGTCACTGCACTTATTTCTCATGGACTTCTCTATGGTGTCAATGGCTTTTTGTTGCAATTCATTTGGTATCAGCTTATCTGTTCTTTTTATGGTATCTATGTTAAAAGGATTTCTATAGGTTTCTTGATCTTCAATGGACAGATAGCCTTTTTTTTCCAATCCTTTAAGAATGGCTTTCGTGGTACCTGACAAAGCAATCAAATCTTTCTCTAAAAAACACTCTTGAGTTTTCAATAATTCTAGAACATCATTTCTCTTAAGGCTTCTCGCATCTGTGTTAGCGATGATTATTTGATGAATGGCTTCACTACTAAGCCTTCTGGTAATTATTTTTTCATATTTTTTATTAAGTGGTTGGCTAGATGGAATCATGCTTTTAAGTGCCGATTGCAGACTACATAAATACCTTTTTTGCATCCATACGCCTAATTTAATCAATTCACTTTCAATTGTGACATTTGCATTCATGTCAGTAATCGCTTTAAGTTTTTTTTCATCAAAGTTGATTTTATCCAAAAATCCAACGACATAACCTCTCATGCCACGATTTGAGACACCAAAGGGGATGGTTACGATAGACCCAATTTCAATTCGATCTCGAAGAATTTGTGGAATTAAATAAGTAAAGGGACGATCCAGGCTCGTCGCAGAAATTTCTATAATGATATTCGCATATCTTTTCATCTCATTGTCATCCATTCTCAAGTAGCTCGACTATTTTAATATAAGCTTTATTATAACACATTGGAAAGCATCGAACAATCTACTCAAGTTCCATGGTGAATTTGTAATGGGTCTTTTCAAAGGAGGTTTTTTCGTAAAATCGATGGGCATCTTCTCTATCGATGCTACAGCTGACCTCTAACAAGACACAATGCTTCTGTAGCGCTATTTGACGAAAAGCTTCAATTAATTTAGCACCCAGTCCTTTGCTTTGATAATTGGTACTGATGATTAATTCTTGAATTTCTCCGACTTTCCCCACATGATGTAAGAGATGTTGTATATGAAGGCTTCCAAATCCCAAAATCATACCCTCTGACTCGATGACCAAATAATGAACGCCTAAGCTGTTAATGTTCATTTTATAAGCCTTTTTATAGGCAGCATAATCCATTTCTTGTCCTTCGAGTTCACATACTAAATCATAGATCCGATCAAAATCGCTTTCTAAAGCTTTTCTAACTTCCATTGTTTTCCCTCACTTTCAAACCTTATCGCCCTTTAAATGGACGCTTATATGAACTATTATATAATACTTATTCTTGAACTACAATATTGAATACGCCTGTTAATGTGCCTTCGGGCAACAAAAAAGAACATCCATATCGCAAATACAGATGTCCCGATGCACAAGTTCAACTATTTATTATACGATATCAATTTTTCCTTCATATAACTCCATAACAGCGTTTGATAAAGGACGAAGTGACTTCTTTTCAACCAAAGGCGTATCACCGTCAACGATTTGTCTAGCTCTTTTTGCAGTAGCAATAACAATAGAATAACGGCTTCTTAATTCTTCTTTATCGGTGTTTCTTTCATTGATGGTGCTCATAAGATCTGAATAAGATGGATGTAACATTTAATTCACCCCTTTCAAGAGTTCTTCAAATTCTTTTTTTAGAATGACTTTAATATCTTTGTTTCTTGCTACTCTTTCGTGTTCAGCAATAATTATGGCATGAATATGAGCAACACTATCGTCTAAGCCATCGTTAACTACGATATAATCGTAATCGTCAATAGCATCGATTTCTTGATAAGATTTATTCAAACGTTTTAAAATAACTTCCTCAGTCTCTGTATTACGCACTCGAAGACGATTGTGTATTTCTTTAGCAGAGGGAGCCGTTACAAAAACTAATAAACTGTCAGGAAATTTCTCTTTAACTTGAAGAGCACCTTGCATTTCAATTTCTAGGATGACATCTTCACCAGTTTTTAAGCGTTCTTCAACGTATTTTTTGGGTGTGCCATAATAATGATCACAATAGGTCGCCCATTCTATCAGTTGATCTTCTTTAATCATGATTTCAAATTCATCTCGGTCTATGAAATAATAATGCTCACCTTCTACTTCACCGTTTCTGGCTCCACGTGTGGTTGCTGAAATTGACAATGAAAAAAGATTGCTGAGTAACAACTTTTTGACAATTGTTCCCTTTCCAGCCCCCGAAAACCCTGAAATAATAATCAATATACCTTTTCTTTTCATAGGCCCATCCTGTCTTTTACGTCGTTATTTTCTAATCGACTTACGATTGTTTCTACTTGAATACCTGAAAGCATAATATGACCGCTAGAGAGAAAAATAACTGCACGTGTTTTTCTCCCAAAGGTTGCATCAATCAGCAAATCCTGTTCCCTTGCTCCTTGAATCATGCGCTTAATGGGTGCAGATTCTGGATTAACGATGGACAAAATTTTATCCGCCATTACAACACTCCCAAAACCAATATTGACAGTTTGTCTATTCATATGCATCATCACTCTATGTTTTGTATTTGTTCTCTAATTTTTTCAATCTCAGTCTTTAAATCTAAAGCCTGATTGGATATGTCTATAGCATTTGCCTTAGACAAAATCGTATTGGCTTCTCTATTCATTTCTTGAGTGAGAAAATCGAGTTTACGACCTATGGGTTGCCCTGTGTTAAAGGACGCTTTCATGTGTTCTATATGACTCGATAAACGTACAATTTCTTCATCGATACATGATTTATCAGCAAAAACAGCGACTTCTATAGCGAGTCTACTTTCATCAATAGCGACATTTTCAAGTAGGTCATTGATTCTGTTTTCTAATTTTTCTTTATAGCTTGCAATGATTAAAGGTGTTTTATCTTTAATGACTTCTAGGGCTTCTAACATGACATCTAACTTCTTCACCATATCTTCTTTGAGCAGCTCACCTTCAGTAGCACGGGTTACAATCATTTTTTCACAGGCATCTTCTACCGCGCCTTTCAAAATGACCCAAAGCTCTTCTTGATCGTCTTCTTTTTCTTCAACCACAAGTACATCAGGATATCGACTTAAGTGAGATACTTTGATATCGTTATCAAGACCAAATTGTTCACTCATAAGGGCAAAGTACTTTAAATATTCCTTTGCTAAGTCCGAGTTAAATTTTATGTTTTCTTTTTCGTCAGAGTTGTCTTCATAAGAGATATAAAGATCAATTTTTCCTCTAGATAATCTTTGCTTGACCAAGCTTCTAACTTCATTCTCGAGAAAACCTAATTTCCTAGGCATCTTTACGTTTACATCACAGTATCGATGATTAACTGATTTCATTTCAACAGTAATTTTTCGATTCTTTCTTTCAAATTCGCCTCTACCAAAGCCAGTCATACTTTTAATCATCTTATCAACTCTTTTCGTTAAATATTCTATTGCATAGGAATCTATTATACATGAGGAGAACTTTTTAGTCAAGGCACATCGAAATTAACCCCTAATTATAAATAATTATAACTCGCCCATTTTTAATAAGAACCGTTTGATGGTCTATAAATTCATAATTGGCTGTTTCAGTTATGAAAAGCAGTTCTTTAGGAACTCTTAAATAGGTTTCTGTTTTAATATTGCCTAGGGAGAGTATATAAGAATCCTTATATTTTTTAAAGAGATTACTTTTAGCTTTTTCATTTGTAAGAACACTATTAAACGCATATTTTTCTTGCATTTTTTCAAAGGTTTCTATTTTTTGAAGTACTAACCATTCTTTTAGTGTCATAGAAACGTTTTCTACTTTGTCAGCTTCTAGATCGATGGCTATTTTTTCTTTATACTTAAATTGACTAATCTCACTATAATCAAAGAGCACATAATTTCCTTCCAAATCCGGTAGTTCACTGATATCGTCTCTCGTAAAGACAAGATTTAATGAGCTTTCACTCTGCCAATTGGACATTTTTATAGTAGAAGTGTTTATCAGTTCATATTCAATTGTTAGATCTTCTGACAATAATAACTCTATTTTTCCAGGCACATAGACATAGGTCATTGCATCTTTAACCGCATAGTTATTAATGTCTACAATGGAGGATTCCTTAAAATTTTCTATAGACTTAGAATCTAGAAGCATGCTTTTATTGACATCTATGACGTAGTTACTCAAAAGAAAATCAGGATAACTGGAGTGGTAATATGTTGCGATAAACTGATTTAAATTTTTCCCTTTATAACTGAGTTGATTCACAAGAAATG